>CAXUKA010000604.1:0-2007 GCA_964251335.1 uncultured Hymenobacter sp. | reverse complement strand
CCGCCGAGGGCTGCTTGGCACCTTTGCCCCGGAAGCTCGGGTAACGCAAAATCTGGTTAAGACCCTTTAAATCAAGCAGCCCCGGAATAACGAAGATGTTGCCATTGTCAATATTCCAGCGCTCGCGCAGGATGTTCATCAGGTAGGCCGAGGCGTCGGGCTCCACTTCCACACGCACCACGCGGCCGCGCTTACGGGTTTTCAGACCGGCCTGAATTTCCTTGATGAAGTTGGTGTCAATATCCTCCGATTCTTCCAGCGTGAAATCGCCGTTACGGGTAATACGCAGCAAATCAGCTGATAGTATCTCCACATTACGGAACAGCTTAGGCAGGTTTTCCCGCACGATTTCCTCAATGGGCACGAACACTACCCGGTCCTTGCGCGTGATTTCGAAGAAGCGCGTCAGGTTTTGCGGAATCTGCACGAACGTGAGGCGTTCCTGGCCCTTTTCCATGTCGGGCACCGAAGCGGGGGCCATGCTGCCGACCTCTGCCGTACTCAGGCCCCGCGTCACCACGCCGAAGGTCAGCACTTGGTTCATGATAAGCGGGAAGCCGTGGTACGAGTCGTACACCATCGGTGTGAGCAACGGGAAAACCGTGTTTTTGAAGTAACCTTCGACCTTTTTCAACTCTACCTCGGTCAGCTCGGGCATCCGCCGAATGCTGAAACCCTGCTTCTCAAACTGCGGCTTCAGCTCATTCAAATACGTCAGCGACTGGTCATTAACGAAGCGGTGCGCAAAGTCGAGCAGCTTCCGCCGGAACGGCAATTCGCGTAGTCCCGAGTAGTCGACCCGCTCCTTGCCATAGTCGAGGTAATTGTACAGCGACCCCACCCGAATCATGAAAAACTCGTCGAGGTTCGAGCTGGTGATGCTCAAAAACCGCAGCTTATCAAACAGCGAGCGGCCGGGGTCCTTGGCCTGGTCGAGCACGCGGTAGTTGAAGCGCAGCCAGCTGAGGTCGCGGCTGATGTACTTGCTCTTGCGGATAAGGTCGGCAGACTTGAAGAGTTTCATGGAATCGCAGATAAGGCGGGGTGCGTGAACTACGCAGATGCGGCCGGCGTGGGCGGGGAATAAGCAAAATAACGGCCCGGCAGCCGTTGGGCGGGCGCGGGTCGCAAAAGAATAATTTACGAGTTACCACACAAAAGCCCCAGCCGCTTGCACGGCTGGGGCTTTTGTGTTGCTAGTTAGCGGCTTAGTTATGCTACGCCTTCGAATACGTCGGCCCATTCTAATTGTAGTTCGGGCAGTGTGTGGCTAGGTATCAGGCCGGGCTCATAGTAGTCGGCCTGAGGCTGGTATTCGCCCTCGCGCAGCACGTAGACCGATATAGTTTGCTCACCAGGATACACTATCCAATACTCCCCTACTCCATTTTCGGCGTACAGGTCAAATTTGGTTTTAGTGTCGTGAATAGCGGTACCTGGCGAAAGAATTTCAATAATCCAATCGGGCGCACCAACACAGCCACGTCGGTCAAGCTTAGTCAGGTCGCAAATCACACATAGGTCGGGCTGCACCACGGTTTTAACCTGGGTATCGCCGTTGCCGGTGCTACGCAGCAGCCGCACATCGAAAGGCGCAGCGTACACTCGGCAAGGCTTACCTCTAAGATAATTCCAGACCAAGCCTTGCAAGTTAGAAGAGCATTGTTGATGGGCTTCCGTAGGTGCCGACATTTTACGCATCACACGCCCCCGCACCAATTCCACCAAGTCGGTAAATTTCCAACTCAGGTAATCGGCGTAGGTGTACGATTTGCTCAGGTCGAGCTGCGAGATGTCGGTGATAACAGCCATAACAGTTGCTTAAGCAGCCGCTTACCGGCGGCCCATGCCAGGCATACCGCCGCCTTTCATGCCGCCCATCATCTTGGCCATTTGAGCCATTCCGCCTTTGGTCTGGCTCATTTTGTTCATGGTGCGCATCATTTTGCGCATGTCTTCAAACTGCTTCATCAGCGCATTTACCTGCTGAATATCGGTGCCAGAGCC
>CAXUKA010000603.1:0-2040 GCA_964251335.1 uncultured Hymenobacter sp. | reverse complement strand
GCTCCACCCAAAGGCATTGGCAATGCTACGCAGCCGGGCCAGCCGAAACAGCAGCAGCCCCGCAAAAAACGGGTATAGCATGCGGGCGAAGCCGATGTGCAGCTGCTCCGGCTCCAGCGACCAGCCGCCAATGACATCGCCCTGGGGGCTGGTGACGGCCAGGTGCAGCAGCGCCCCCGCCGCCAGCACCACCAGCCCGGCCAGCACCCCGTTGGAGAAGCGGCGCACGAGCGTGGCGTACAAGACGTTGGCCACGTACTCGAAGAACAGCGACCAGCCCGGCCCGTTGAGCGGATAGGTTTCGTGCCAGCCCCGAATGTCGAGGGCGAGCGGCACCGGCACCATCAGGCAGCCCAGCAGCAGCACGAGCAGCATTTTCCAGACGGGCGTCTGGCCAATGACAGGGAACAACGCTGACGCTTGGAAGTAGTAAAACCCCGCTCCAATCAGCATGCCCAGTACCACCATGGGTTGCAGCCGCACCAGCCGCCGCTTGAAGAAACCGCCCACCGTGAGGCGTCCCCACCGGTCGTCGTAGGCGTAGCCAATCACAAACCCCGACAGCAAAAAGAAGAAATCCACCGCCAGGTAGCCGTGGTTAATCACTTGGTCGAGGTGGCTGGTGGCGTGCGCCTCGCACAAGTGAAAGGCCACCACCATCAGGGCCGCCACGCCCCGCAGGCCATCGAGGATGGGGTAATGGGGTTTGGTGGGGAGCATGGGCGGGGGGAGTTTATTCGATAGAAAGGATAACTGCCAACCCTTTGCGAATCTTGTCCATCGTCTGGCTGTCGACCTGCCCCAATTTCTTTGCAAAACGCTCTTCTGCGACGGAGCGAACCTGGAAGCAATCGGCCGAAGATTCTTTGGTCAATTTGTTTTGCTGGTCGGGCACCAGCTTCACCATCCAGGGAGCCACTGCGTACCGGTCTTTCCAATCCGTCACGGGCACAATAATCTTAAGCGGCAGCCGCCCAAGATTATTGTCATTCACGATGACGGCGGGCCGGGTTTTCTTTATTTCAGCGCCGATAGTTGGGTCTAGTGAAACAAGCCATATTTCACCTTGCTTCATAGAATGGCTCGCTGTCGAGTTGCGTAAATGCCGTTAGGTCTTTGTCTGACTTATAATCGTCGTACAAACTATCGGCGGCGGCTTTCAAACCCTTTTCCTTTTCGGTTCTGATGAATTTTAATGTGCGCTCAATAACAAACAGTTTTTCTGTCAAGGACAACACTTCTAGTTCTCGAATGATGTTTGCAGCTGTCATACAATTACAAAGGAATGAGTTTTAACTAAGTTCTGATACCCGGCGAGTAGTTGCTTAAAGTGGCTCAATGTTACGGGAAGAAACGTTAGAACCTCGAATAGCCGCTAGCAGTTCTTCCGCGGTTTCTTCACCTTGATATGCGCCAAACAGGTCGGCAAGCTCGGGAGCAGTGGGAGCTTTGGCTACCTCAGCATTCGCATTTTTGAAGCTTTCATAGCCAGCCTCCAATGCGTCCCGTTTGGCCGTACCTCGTGGGCCGTAGTGCTTGTCTTTGAACTCGTTTAGCGTTGTCAGGTTATTCTTTTTCGTGCTCATAACGGTTCGGCGCTTCGGAATACTACTGAGATAACGAAGCTACAAAAGAAAGACGGTCATGCTGAGCTTGTCAAAGCATTCCTACCACCTCGTTGCATGACGCAACAACGAAGCAGTAGAGATGCTTCGACAAGCTCAGCATGACCGTTCCCGCCCCTCCTACCGCTTTCCAGCCGCAGCTGGAGCCAGTGCATTATCCCCCGAGAAATCGAAGTACAGCGTGATTTCCTTGGCATACGAAGGGTCTTTGCTGTAGTCGTAGTACATGTTAGTTTTGCCCATGGGGCCCATGTATTCGGCTTTTTGCGACTTGGTGCCGATGGGCGTGATCCCGTCCATACACCAGAGGTTCCCGCTGGGGAAGGCCGGGGCCGTGTTGCAGGGCTTGGCGGCGCCGCGGAGCGTGAAGAGGCGCAGGTACACGTCTTCCTGGTCGCAGAGGATGGTGAGGGGC
>CAXUKA010000602.1:0-2075 GCA_964251335.1 uncultured Hymenobacter sp. | reverse complement strand
TTCGGCTTGCTCGACCAGTACTTTTTGTTGGTTATCGTCGGTTACGGAAAGGTCATAGGTGAGCGTTACGACGGAGTTTTGGGCAACGGCTGCCATAGAATGGGGTGGGGTGATTGGTGTGAGGCAAAGGTAGGCGAGGAGACTACCCAAAAACGAAAATTCCCCCGCCTTACCCAACGGCAAACGGGGGAATTCGGTTATGAAATTTCGCTGAATTAAGAGTTCGCGTTTGTCACCAAACCGTCATGCTGAGCGAAGCGGAGCGTAGTCGAAGCATCTCTACCGCTTCGTCGCTTGCGTCAAGGAGTTAGTTCACCAGCCAAGATGCTTCGACTACGCTCCGCTTCGCTCAGCATGACGGACGTTATTAGTAAGCCCGTGTTTATTAAGCAGGCATAGCCTTCAACTCCCGGTTCCAGAAACGGTGATGCGCAATGGCTTGGCTGAATTTCTTAACCAACTCAGCCACCTTGTTATCGTCGCTGATTATCACGCCCTCGCCGCCGGTAATATCCTCCGCACCAGGGTAAGCAGCAGCCTTCAGCAGCTCCACACCCTCCGCCGAAGCCGCTAAGGGCTTGCAGTGGCGGTAGGCCTCATTCACGAAGCGCACGGCGTCGGCATCTTGCTTGAGCTTCGTCACGCTGGCCGCGCCGGCCGCCACGTACACGGCATCATATAATGCCGACGACGTGCTCTGGAACGTCCAGTTAATCAAGATTTCCTGGCCGTCTTTGCCCTTGAGCGTGCCCAGGTGCGTGGCCACGATAGCGGTTTGCGCGCCTTGGTCCATCATCATTTTTATGAACTCGCCGATAGCAGCCACGTCGGCCCCATCGGTGGCCAGAATGGCGATTTGGCGGGTTTTTACGTTGCCTTTGCCTTTGTTGATGGGGCTGTCGGCGGCCAGGCTAAGAGCGGGCGAGCTACCCACATCAGCCTTGGCGGGCACCGATTGGTAATCGGCAGGATTCACGTCGGCGGGCACTTGCAGGTTGAACTGCTGGCCTTCGGCGGAGGGCACGTCCATGCCTAGGCCTTCGGCCACGCGGCTGGCCAGGTCGTGGTCTACCTGGGCCAGCTGGAGCAGGGTACGCGTGCGGAGGTACTCTACCTGCACGTGGCTCAGCTCGAAGCGCAGGGCCTTGACAATGTGTGTCTTCTCAATATCGCTCTGGCTGTTCCAGAACAGCTGGGCCTGGCCGTAGTGGTCCATGAAGCTCTTGCTGCGGCGGCGAATCTTGGGGCCTTCCACGCGCTCATACACGGTGTTGAAGCCGCCCTCGCTCTGCTTGGCCTGCTGGGGGTAGTTGTCGTTGAGCTGGTTTACGCCGTAGGCCACCTGGCCTTTGTTGATGGTCTGGCGCATGTGGCCGTCGCGCTGGTTGTTGTGCACCGGCGCGAGCGAGCGGTTAATCGGAATCTCGTGGAAATTGGGGCCGCCCAGGCGCTTGAGCTGGGTGTCGAGGTACGAAAAAATGCGACCTTGCAGCAGCGGGTCATTCGAGAAATCGATGCCCGGCACGATGTGGCTCAGGCAAAACGCCACCTGCTCGGTTTCAGCGAAGTAGTTGTCTACGTTGCGGTTAAGCACCATCTTGCCGATGGGCAGCACGGGCACTAGCTCTTCGGGGATGAGCTTGGTGGCATCCAGAATATCGAAGCCGAACTTGTGCTCGTCTTCGGCCTTCACGATTTGCACGCCCAACTCCCACTCGGGGTAGCTGCCCATTTCAATGTTAGCCCAGAGGTCGCGGCGGTGAAAGTCCGGGTCCTTGCCCGAAATCTGCTGCGCTTCGTCCCAGGTCACGGAGTGCGTGCCGAGCTTCGGCTTCCAATGAAATTTCACGAAGCACCATTCGCCCGCCGCATTCACGAAGCGGAAGGTGTGCACGCCGAAGCCCTCCATCATGCGCAGGGTGCGCGGCAGGGCGCGGTCGCTCATCACCCAAAGCAGCATGTGCGTGGCCTCCGGGTTGGCCGAAATGTAGTCGTAGAAGGTATCGTGGGCCGATGCTCCCTGCGGAATCCCGTTGTGCGGCTCGGGCTTCACGGCGTGGATGAAGTCGGGAAAC
>CAXUKA010000601.1:0-2088 GCA_964251335.1 uncultured Hymenobacter sp. | reverse complement strand
GCCCCAGCCCGCCGACTACGAATGGGCCGAGCTACGCGAAGCCCAGGCCCGCACGCTTACCCTGCCGCGCACCGGCATGGCCGTGGCCATCGACATCGGCAACCGCGACGACATCCACCCCCGCAACAAGCAGGAAGTAGGCCGCCGCCTAGCCCTTGAAGCCGAGCGCGTGGCCTACGCCGACAAGCAGGTAGTAAGCCAAGGTCCCACGCCCGGCGCGCTCACGGTAGCCGGCAATACGCTGCGCCTGGCAATCCAGCCCAATGGCTCGGGCCTGATGCTTAAGGAGCCCGATGGGCCATTTCTGCGCGGCTTCGCTGTCGCGGGAGCCGACCGCAAGTTTTATTGGGCCAGCGGGCACCTGGAAGGAAATACCTTGGTACTAAGCAGTTCGCAGGTGCCCGCGCCGCTCGCAGTGCGCTACGACTGGGGCAACAGCCCTTTCCCTAATTTATACAACAACGAAGGATTGCCGGCCGCACCCTTCCGCACCGATACCTGGCCGGGGCTGACTGACGGAAAGAAGTAGGTTGCTTAGCAGGGAAACCTCACCCCCCGGCCCCCTCTCCAAAAAAGAGGGGGAGCCAGATGCCCCTCTGTACAAAGCAAAAAGAAGGCTTTCAGCGTTGCTGAAAGCCTTCTTTTGTTATCAATTCACTACTGCTTTACGGTCGGCTCCCCCTCTTTTTTGGAGAGGAGGCCGGGGGGTGAGGTGCTCCGTCTACTTATTCTCGACCTCAAACCGCTCGAACGTAGCCACCGCCGAGGCCGGCCCTTGGGCTACTACGCCCACGCGCACGCCCCGGTCCCAGGGCGGCAGGAACTGGCCATCGGCGGTAGCGGAGCCTGCTAGTGAGTTGGTCCAGGTGCTGCCATCGGCGCTCCAGGCGAAGCTGTAGTGGCTGCCGCCCTGGTCTTGCATGCGCAGGTGTAGAGTGCGGGCCGCGGCGGGCGGCAGAGCCGTCTCGGCCAGGACGCGGATTTTGCCATCGCGCCGTTCTATCAACTGAAGCTGGGTGGCGCTGGCCACCAAGCGTAGCGAGTTGTTAGGGTCGCCGAGGGCGGCTAGGCCAGCGGTAGCACCAGCTGGCAGGGCGGCAGGATTGAGTAGGGTAGTGGTGGCTACGTAGTTGGCCGCGAGCGTGGGGCGACCAAGTTCGGCCCCACCGCGCTCGGGGCGGACGGTGAGTTGTAGCTGCCCGTTTTGCAGCGCAAACTGCGGCTTGTCCTCGACTGGCCACTCCCAGGTAGCAGCCAGCGCCGAGCCGGTAAACTCGTCGGCCACCTTGGCGAGCGCGGGAGCTGGGGCGGTGGGCGTAGTGTGGTTGTTCAGGAATCTAGGCCAACCGCTGGCCGTCCATTCAAACTCGCTGAGCACGCCCTGCCGGCCCACGTACTGGAAACTGCCGGTTTGGTAGGCGTGGTGCAGCATGTACCAGTGGCCGTTGCGCTCGATGGCGGTGCCGTGGCCGGGGCAGGTCCAGGTGTCGTTTTTGGTGAGGATGGGGTTCTGGTCATACTTCTCCCAGGGGCCGAGCAGGTTTTTGGCGCGGGCTACGCCGGTGGCGTAGGTGCAGCCGGGGCCGCAGCAGCCATTGGCGGCGTAAAACATATAGAAATACCCGCCGTGGCGCACCACACTGGGGCCTTCTACAAGGTTGCCCTCCCAGGCGGCGGTGTTGCGAAAAAGCTCGGTTTTCTCGCCCACCAGGGCCGTGCGGTCGGCATTCAGACGTTGCGCCCAGATGGGTGTGGGCTTGTTTTGGCTGTTGCCATCTTCCTTCCAGATGAGGTAGGGCTGGCCTTTTTCATCGTGCATCGGAAAGCCGTCGATGGAGCCGTCGGGCTGGCCCACCAGCGGGCCGTGGTCGGTGTACGGGCCTTCGGGACGGTCGGCGCTGGCCACCCCTACGGCCAGGTTGCCGCCGCGCTTGTGCGCGGTGTAGAAGACGTATATTTTCCCGTTTTCGTCGTGGTTAATCTCCGGAGCCCAGAAGTAATAATCGGCCCAGGCCGGCCGCTCGCCCGGAAAAACGTGCCCCACCAGCGACCAGTGCTGCAAGTCATTTGATTTCAGCAGCGGAAACG
>CAXUKA010000600.1:0-2105 GCA_964251335.1 uncultured Hymenobacter sp. | reverse complement strand
GTCTGCTACTGCCTCAATACCGACCTGCTGCGGCAGGTGCAACAGCAGTTTGCTACCTTTTTCGGCGAGGCTACGGCCATCGACCCGGTTTGCGTGCCAAATGACACCTGCGCCTGCTAATCCCACTTTTTAAACATTCTTCCGATGACTATTGCCGAGTTAAAGCAGGCCCTGGCGGGGCTAAACGCAGTAACTTTTCGCCTGCCTACGGGCGACTACCTTCCGGCCCATTTCCACGTCACGGAAGTCGGTTTGGTCACCAAGCACTTCATCGACTGCGGCGGCACCGAGCGGCGCGAAACGGTGGCCAACTTTCAGCTCTGGGAAGCCGGCGACTACGACCACCGGCTGGCCCCGCAAAAATTCCTGCATATCCTGGCTCTTTCCGAACGGATTTTGGGCAGCGAAGCCCTGGCAATTGAGGTAGAATACCAGCAAGCGACTATCGGCAAGTTTGGCCTCACCTTCGATGGCACCGCTTTTTTGCTAACGCCTAAGCAGACGGCTTGTCTGGCGCAGGATGCCTGCGGCATTCCTAGCCAACTCTTCTCTCTGCCCCAGTTGCAGGTTGCCGGCTGCACGCCCGGCGGCGGGTGCTGCTAGTGCTTTTCGGCGGGGCCAACAACACGCTTACTGGCTAGCTAACATGACGTTCCAACCACTCACCGAAGCCCACTGGCCGGCCGTGCGGGCCATTTACGAAGCCGGCATTGCCACGGGCAATGCCACCTTTGAAACGCAGGCCCCGGCCTGGGAAGCTTGGGATAAAAGCCATCTGGCCCATAGTCGCCTCGTGGCCCTGGCCGATGATGGCACGGTACTCGGCTGGGCGGCGCTTTCACCCGTATCGGGCCGCTGCGTGTACGCGGGGGTGGCCGAAATCAGCATCTATGTAGCCGCCGAGGCGCGAGGGCAGGGCGTGGGCCGGCAGTTGCTCCAGGCGCTGATTGCTGAGTCGGAAGCACACGGCATCTGGACGTTGCAGGCAGGCACTTTTGAAGAAAACACGGCCAGCATCGGCCTGCATACTCAGGCGGGCTTCCGGGTGGTGGGGTACCGCGAGCGTATCGGTCAGCACTATGGCGTGTGGCGCAACACGGTGCAGCTGGAACGCCGCAGCCCGGCCGTAGGTAACGCGTAGGCTTCCCCCAAGTCTGCTGAGACTAGCCAAAATGCTTAGAACGTGTTTGGACTTTGCCCAAGTCACTCCTAAATCGTCATGCTGAGCTTGTCGAAGCATCTCTACCGCTTCCTCTGAGCCGTTCAATGAAGCGGTAGAGATGCTTCGACAAGCTCAGCATGACGGTGTTTTTAAATTCCCAAATACATTCTTAGTTGCTACCCATTGCCTGCCGCCACTACCCACCCAAAGGCCGGCCATTCTTATCAAAACGGCTGGTTTGACAGTCTTTATCCTTGCCGTTCTTGTCTTTGCCCTCGCAGATTTTAGCCTCATAGGTCACCTCGCCTTTCGCGTCGACCACCCGGATTATTCTATCCAGTTGGCGGTGCGGGTAGCGCTGGCTAACGCTCGTCTGGCCCAGCGGCGGAAAGGCTTGCGCAGTGACATCCAGTCGCGTCTCGACCAGCTCGCCGCTGGGTGTCAGCTGCACGACGCCCCGCAGCTTGCGCTCGCCAGGCAGCCGGCTTGAAGCAGGATGCTGCTCAAACGCAGCTTCGTAGCCAACCGGACACTGGTGCCAGGCTACGTGGGCAGCCTGCGGCTGCGCTCTGGTGAACGCCTGCAAAACGGGGGCGGGTACTTGCGGACCGCGCTGCGCCAGTGCGGTGCCGGCTAGCAGCCCGCAAACACTTAGAAGTAAGTACTTTTTCATGACTAAAGTTGGCTTGGCCCGATAGTCAGGCCCTCATCTATCGCCTGACAGGCGTGGTAGATGAGGGCCATTTTAATGACTTAAGCGGGCAAGCGCATCTGTTTAATATGTTTAGGCGGGCATGGCTTTCAGCTCGCCCTCGTCGACCGCGACGCGCCGGCCGTTCTCGAGGAGGCCGATCCGGCCCGACTGCAGCCCGCGGGGCGCACCGCCGTCGAGGCGCAGGACACCCTTCTCGCCCCGGATCTCCAGCCAGAACGGGGCCTCGTC
>CAXUKA010000599.1:0-2118 GCA_964251335.1 uncultured Hymenobacter sp. | reverse complement strand
AGGCCACCCGCAGGCGGCTAGGTCCCCTAGCTGCGCTGGGCCAAGCCACATTCTGAACTGCTATGACCACAATACTAGCGGCAATGAGCATCTCCACTATCCCTTCGGGCACCCGCACCAACTGGTAGGCTGTTAGGGCCAGGGTGAGAGCGTGCGCCAGCGTAAAGGCGGTCACTACTTTCACCAGTTCCCATAGGCTGGCGGCCCCCAGCACCAGCGCCCCGAGGAATAGCAGATGGTCGTAGCCCGTCAGAATATGCTGCACGCCGTGCACAAAATAGGTGCCCACCAGCGCCCGTTGGTCGGCGCGGTGCAGGTGGGCAGGCAGAGCAGCGGCACCAGCCGGCGCGCCGCTCATAGTACTGAACGTCAACTCGTAGCGCGACTGCGAGTAGTTACGGGTCTGGTTCAGCACCTGCACGCCGAGCTGGCGCGGCAGCAGGCAATTGACGAGGTAGGCGGCGAGGGCCGGTTGGTGCTGATTGACGAAGACGAGAGAATGCGGGGAGTGGCTGGCCGGTACCGTGGCCTCGAAGGTGAGCTGCATATCGCCCAGCCCGGCGGCGAGCTGGCGGGGCGCAGGAAAAGCCGCGTCTACCAGCCGCAACGGGGCCGGCTGGCCGTCGAGCGTGAGCGCGAGGTCGTGCTGCACGCGGGCGGCGTAGGCGCGCTGTTCGGCGGGCGACAGTATCCCATCGTGGTTAGCATCGAGGTGGGCCAGCACCTGCGGGGCCACATCGGTGCCCGGTGTAAGGCGCAGGTGCAGCGTCAGGTGGTCGGGGGCCAGCGCTATGGTGGTGGCTTGCAGGTACTCGTTGAGCCGGTGCGCGTTGGCTGTTGGAGCTAGCCCCAATAGCCCCGCCACCAGCAACAGGACCAGCCAAGGCGTGCTCATCGGCTGGTGTAGGCGTGGCCGTACTCGTTGGTAGGGTCGCGGTAGATGGTATGCACGTGCATGCTCGGGTCGCCGCCCACGCCCTGGGGCGAGAACTCAATCACCACCTTCGGCCCCTGAATGCGATAGTACGACGTACCGTTGCGGCCCGGCGCGTGGGTAAGGGGACCGCTCCAGGCAAAGTACGTGTCGTTCAGGCCGGCCCTCAGCTCGGTGAGGCGCGCCTGCACGTAGCTTTCCTGGATAATGCCGGCCCACTCGCCCATCAGGTCGAGCAGCTTAGCCCGTTGCGCAGCCGTCATCTCGGCGCCCTTCAGGCCCTCGGGCACGATGGTTTCGCCGTCGTGGCCTGGCCCGAGCACGAGGTCGCGCACCTCGTACGTCAGGATGGCTTTCTGGCGCTGCGTGGCATCGAGCGCGTCGAGCAGAGCAAAGGCTTTGTCGTTTTCCTGGGCCAGCACGCGCACCGTTTTGCCCTCGCTTTGGTACACGGCCGGCTGCGCGCCGGTCAGGGTGGGCGTGAGTACGCCGTGCGTTCCGGCAATGAGCACATTGAGCCCTAGGTGGTGCCCGCCGAACTGCACCAGCCAGGGGGTCGTAGCGCTCGGCGTGCCAAACAGGCCCAGCGTATACACGTCCTTGCCGGAAGCATAGTTGGTGCCCCCATCGGCCAGGGCCTGGTCGGAGCCCATGATGGCCAGCACTTTCTGGTAGCCCATCGGGCTAAGCAGCACTTGCAGCAGGTGCATAGCCGCCACGCGCTGCGGGGCACTGAGGCTACCGAGCTGCACGCCCGGCCGCGCCACGTCGCTGACGGGAAAATTTGACCACACAGCCTGCCCATACTGCTCGCCCAAGAAGGTCATGCGCCCGCCCATACCGCCCTTAAACTTGGCGGCCGTCGCGGCGGGCTGTGGCGCGAAGGCAAACTGCACCTTGCCCCGCTGCTCGGCGCTGAGCGTGTTTAGAAAGGCCGTGGCGGCTGCCACGGTGGCCTTGGTCTGGGTTTCCGGAGAGGGCAGCGTTGGGGCCGCCGCGTTGGGTAAATGCCGCGGCGGCGCGGAGCTGGCTGAGGTCAGGGTGAGCCATCCGGCCGCAGCGCAGGCTAGGCCTAGGGTGCCGTAAAGAGCTTTAGTCATGTAGCCGCGAGTAGGTAGGTGAGGAGGCTTTCATCGCGCAGGGGGGAAGCTGTTGCGACGGCAAAGAGTAAAAATGACGGTTCC
>CAXUKA010000598.1:0-2131 GCA_964251335.1 uncultured Hymenobacter sp. | reverse complement strand
AAAAAGCCGTGCGCCCTGGGCGACCTGGAGGTGGCCCTGGACCGCGCCCGCAACTACTGCGTGGTGCCCGAGTCGCCCGTTTCCTCATTTTCAACTTTAACTCTCAAACCCCGCACCCATGAACCGCGAATTAAGCATTGATGCGTCGCAGGTAACGCTCGGCGACGACTCGACCCTGACCCTGACGCTGAGTATCGAATCACAGGGCAAGTCGCTGCTGAGTGATATTGGCAGCCAGGGGATTATCAGCCTGACCTTTGACCACTTGGCCGATAGTCGCGCTGCCGAAAACCACGATTTTTACTACAGAGTAGATGGCAACTACCTGTATGTAGACCTGGAATTGCCCAGCACGGCCAGCCGCCCGCCCAGCAAAACCGCCAACCGGGGCGCTTTTCGCGCCAAGCCGCTGTATGGTGAGCTGAAAATAATGACGCAGCAGGTCCTTTTGGCCAATCGCCAGAGCGTGACGCTGACCTGGAACGTCTTTACCTGGGACCAGCTGGGCACGTTCACCATCGGGGGCGAGGTAATCAGTGGCGACCCGCAGAAGATAGAGGCCGAAGTGGCCGAAGGCGGCTCATCGCCCATTAGCTTCGACTTTGGCCCCGTGAAGCTGCGCGTGCAGGAGCAGGATGTGGACGCCCCAGTGCACGTGACCCTAAACGAGGCCGCCCGCACCGAAACCTACGACCAGACGCTGTGGGGGCTCATTCGGCGGCGCTCCATCAATTTTAGTCGTTACCGGGGCTTTATCGACCGCGTGCTGTGCACCCAGGTCGGCCAGGATACCTCGACGGCCCGCAACTACGCCATGTCCCGGCAGTTGCCATTCAGCCGCTCGGCCTCCTACTCCATGCTCAAGTACGCCACCGAGTACTTCCTGATGCAGGAAGCCGGCACGGCGCTGGGCGACGAGATTAATCTCGACGGCCTGAGCGGCAACCTCAACACCCAGCGCCCCAGCAACTCGCTGCCCAATCTGGAGGAGCAGCGCCGCCTCGGCGGGCCGGCCTTTAGCCTGAACGCCCTGCGCGACGACTACCTAGAGCAGCTCGAAAACGAGGAGGGCAAAGTGCTGCCTTACTTCAAGATAATTCGCGAAAAGCTGGCCGAAGTGCCCCTGAAAAACCCGCAGGATTTGCTTGGCGGCGACGATGTATGCTACGGCATTCTGAAATCGAAGCTGCAAGCCCCGCCCTTGATGGAGCTGATTTGGTCGTACTGGCACGAGGAAGGCGGCCTGGTGCAAACCATGAACGCCATCAGCCTGCGCTTCCAGAATGTGCGCCGGCCCGGCTACGGTCCCGACCCGCTCTCGGCCCTCAACCTCGACCCGCTGCGGCCCATGAGCAACCTCATCTGGGGCTACATCGAAGATGAGCGCAACCGCCTGACCATGAACCGCCGCAACCTGGAATACCAGTACGAGTACGGCTTCGGGCTGATTGGGCGCGGCGTGCAGCCCATCGCAGTGGCCGAAAATCGCACGTTCTTTTTGCGGGGCTTTCATAGCCTGTTGCGCGCCTGCACCGAGTTTTACCAGCAGGCCAACTTCACGACGGTCATCCCCGATGGTTTCCCCATCCTCAACTGCCTGCGCGAGGTGCACATGACCCTGGCCGAAGGCGCGCACAACCAATACGGCGACCTGCCCTGGACCGCCCGCGCCGAGATGCTGACCCAGCAGTGGCTGCTAGCCCGCCCCGAGGTGCGCGAGTTTCTGGGTGGCCGCGTGATGGTGCCCTACACCGAGCCCTGGATGGACCGCGTGGATACCATGAAAACCCTGCAAGGCTGGAACCCGACCAATATTTCGCACTTCCACGACCTGGGCGTGTTTGGCGAGCAGCTGCTGCTGAGCATCCGTTACGGAGCCTGGAATAGCCCCAGCGTAGGTGCCACCAACGCCGCCAACTGGGCGCACTACTGGCGCGAGGAAATTCAGCGCTACGTGCACGCTTACAAGGCCGTAACGGGCGTTGACCTCTCGACCGACCTCGGCGACATCCGCCAAAACGCTCCTGATAATGAGGAGCGCTATCTCCAGCCCGCTCAGCTCATCGAGCGCCAGGCTGCCTTGCAGCAGGGCCAGCTGCGCCGCAGCCGTGAGCTCAGTGCTGGTATGGGT
>CAXUKA010000597.1:0-2136 GCA_964251335.1 uncultured Hymenobacter sp. | reverse complement strand
GGCCCAGGAGCTGCCCGCGCCGGGGCCGTACCAGCAGCTGCCGGCCTTGGTGCAGGCGCTGCAAATCGAGCAGGTAGTCATTGCTATTGAGCCCAGCGAGCACCGCCGCATTCAGGAAATTCTGGCCTTGCTCGAAGGGGTGCCAGCCCGCATTAGCATCCTGCCCGACTTGTACCAGATGCTGCTAGGGTCGGTGAAAGTCAATCACTTATTTGGCACGCCGCTCATCGAGATAAAGCAGGATTTGCTGCCGCCGTGGCAGCAAGTGCTCAAGCGGGTGCTCGACGTGGTAGCCTCGGCGGCGTTTATGGTGCTGGCGTGGCCAGTGTATGCGTTCACGGCGTTTATGGTGAAGTCATCGTCGCACGGCCCGGTATTTTACCGGCAGGAGCGTATCGGCAAAAACGGCGTGCCGTTCGATATCATCAAATTTCGCTCAATGGTGCTCGATGCTGAGCAGCTCGGCCCGGCCCTAAGCTCCGACCACGACCCCCGTGTGACCAAGTGGGGCCGCTTTATGCGCAAGGTGCGCCTCGACGAGTTTCCGCAGTTCTGGAACGTGCTCAAGGGCGATATGAGCCTGGTAGGTCCGCGCCCCGAGCGACAGTTTTTCATCGACCAAATAGTGCAGCTGGCCCCGCACTACCGCCACCTGCACCGCGTGCGCCCCGGCCTCACCAGCCTCGGCCAAGTAAAGTACGGCTACGCCGAAACCGTGGCCCAGATGGTCGAGCGCCTGAAATTCGATATTCTCTACATTGAGAATATGAGTTTGGCAATGGATTTTAGGGTGCTGCTCTATACGCTGAAAATCATTCTGGAAGGCAGGGGCAAATAGAGCGCAGATTCAGTGGATTGCGCGGATGCACCGCTGCGGGACTGGCTAAGACTAACTTTATGCCTGTCGCGCTGGTTAGTACTTATTCCAACCCAGCGTAGGAAGCCAGTCAGCCCCGCCGGGGCGTATCCGCGCAATCCGTTTAATCCGTTAAATCTGCGGTCATGTTTACAGGAATAATTGAAGGCCTAGGCACTATCGTAGCCGTGGCCGATGAAGGCACTAACCGTCATTTCACCGTGCAGTCGCCCTTCGCGGCCGAGCTGAAAATCGACCAAAGCGTAGCCCACGACGGCGTGTGCCTCACGGTAGTAGCCCTCGATGGGGCAGCCGGCACGCATACCGTCACGGCTATTGCCGAAACCATGAAGAAAACCAACCTAGGTCAGTGGCAGCCCGGCCGCCACGTTAACCTGGAGCGGTGCCTGGCCGCCGGTGGCCGCTTTGATGGCCACATCGTGCAGGGCCACGTCGATGCCACGGCCGAGTGCGTGAGTGTTGAGGACCAGAATGGCTCTTGGCTCTACCGTTTCCACCACGAGCCCGGCCCGCAGCGCCTGACGGTGGAGAAAGGCTCCATCACCGTTAATGGCGTGAGTCTGACGTGCTTTGATAGTACGCCCGATAGCTTTTCGGTAGCCATTATTCCTTATACCTACGAGCATACCGGCTTTCACCAGCTGCAAGCCGGCGAGGTAGTGAACCTGGAATTTGATATCGTGGGCAAGTACGTGGCGAAGCTGCTGGCGGCGCAGGGAGTGATAGCCAGTGTAGGTGTGTAACTAATTGGTTTTTCGTTGATAAAGTAGTGAGGTAGTTACTTAATTGCCTCACTATTTTAACATAACGTGCGTTATCAGACAGGCCTACCGCTGCTGGATAATTAGAATTCGATAATCAATACTGCTTAGCAATGTCTGCTATGTTGCTCTTCAAAGCAGGGAATGGAACAACTGAGCGGCACTAAGTCTATACTATTTTTCTACACAGCACTACTACTTCAAGTAAGCAGTATGTGCAGTTGTGCTGTATTGAGAACAGTTGATAGTGTAAGTGGTCATTATTCCGTGGGAGGTGGCACTTACTATGAAGAGCTTATATTAAGTCCTGATGGCAGTTCCATATACAATGCTGTACTTGATGTAGGTGGTAGTTATACCTTGCAAGGTCATTGGCAATTGCATCGCAACAAAGTACTGCTTACTAAACACCATTTACTAGTCGCAGAAGACCCGCGAAACGCTCTTAGAGGGGGTAGGATAAATTAAGCGCTATGTTTGGGAGCTAGTTTTTTAGCT
>CAXUKA010000596.1:0-2142 GCA_964251335.1 uncultured Hymenobacter sp. | reverse complement strand
GCTGGTAGCCGCTCTAAGAAGTCGTGACGTTGCTGGTAGTAGACGTGGTAGTACTGCCTTGCAGAGCAGCCTCCCCGATAAGCAGCAGGTGCGGCACAGGCGACCACGCCACCGAGGTTTCCAGCGCCGTAATGCCGCGCAGGCTCACAACGGCTTCCACTTGTTTGGGTTCGAGCAGGGGCGTGCTGGGGGTGGTAGGGGCGTACACGGCGCAGCCGGTCAGGAGCGTGGCCGCCGCCGCCAGCGGGCCGATGGTGTAGAAAGAAGGCATAAGGAAAAGAAGAGGAAGGACGATTGGTTGTGTAAGCCAGCTACCTACTGCTGACATCAACTACACAATAAAACGCTGCGTATCAAGTACTTTAGAACGTTAGCTCCAAAGACCACTAACCACGCTGACAACTCAAAGAAAAGCTATTTTATTAAGCTTGACTTTTTTTAAGTGATGCGTCCACTAGTTGCTTTCGTTTACTGCATTTAGGTTAATGGCTGAGTAGGGAGTTGCGCTTGTAGGGAGGATACTAGCTACTCCCCAAGCGTTGCACGAGACTACGAATGAGGCCACCCCGTTCGATAGATGAGGTTTTGCGTATAGGAGCCACCGCCAATTTCTGTGGTTTTTGCCTGTACTTCATGTCTGATTATTCCTGCGATGCGCTCATCATCGGCTCCGGCCAAGCCGGCAACCCGCTCGCCAAAGCACTGGCCGAAGCCGGCCAAAAAGTTATTCTAGTAGAAGAAGCCTACGTGGGCGGCTCGTGCGTCAACTATGGCTGCGTACCCACCAAAATGCTTATTGCCTCGGCCACGCGGGCGCACCAAGTGCGCACGGCCGCCGAGCTTGGCGTACATGGCGGCAGCGAAGTAACAGTGGATATGGCCGCCGTAATGGCTCGCAAAGACAGGCTGTTGGCTCAGTCACGCCACAATATCACCGAGTCGTTGGGGCCACCCGACAACCCTAACATTAAGCTGGTGCGCGGCCACGCGGCTTTCACGGGGCCGCATACCGTGCAGGTGCAGGAAACCAAGGAGAAAACCAGCGAGATTACTGCCAAGCAAATATTTATCAATGTGGGTACCCATGCCGCTACCCCCGACGTGCCAGGTCTGGCCGAGGCTGGCTTCCTGACTACTACTCAACTGCTTGATTTGCAGGAAATACCCGAGCATCTGGTTATCCTGGGTGGCGGCTACATCGGGCTGGAGTTTGGGCAGATGTTTCGGCGCTTTGGCAGCCAAGTCACCATCATCGAAACCGGCGGACAGGTGCTCGACCACGAAGACCAGGATGTGTGCGACGAGTTGCAAAAAGACCTGACAGCCGAAGGCATAGAGTTTATTTTGAATGCCGAAGCCCACCACGTTTCGCGCAACGCTGCTGGGCAATACACCCTAGCCACCCGCACGCCCCACGGCGAGCGCCGCCTGCACGGCAGCCACCTGCTCGTAGCCACCGGCCGCAAGCCCAACACCGACCACCTGGGCCTTGAGCTGGCCGGTGTAAAGCTCGATGAAGATGACTACATCAAGGTGAATAGCCGCCTGCAAACCAGCGCTAAGCACATTTACGCGCTGGGCGACGTGCACGGTGGGCCGCAGTTTACGCATATCAGCTACGACGATTACCGCGTGGTGCGCGACAACCTGTTGCACAAGGGGCATCGTTCGGCCAAGCAGCGCCCCCTCCCCTACGCTGTATTCACCGACCCGCAGCTCGGCCGCGTTGGCCTGAGCGAAAAGCAGGCACAAGACCAAAAAATTGCCTACCGCATGAGTAAGATGCCGGTGCGCGCCATCTCGCGCGCTCAGCACACTGGCGAAACCAGGGGCTTCTGGAAGGTACTAGTCGGCCCCGACGACCGCCTACTCGGGGCAGCCATTTTAGGCAGCGAGGCCGGCGAAATCATGACCATTCTGCAAGTAGCAATGGCTGGCCGCCTTCGCTATCAGGATTTGCAGAATATGGTCATTGCCCACCCGCTATGGGCCGAGGCACTGAACACAGTATTCCGGGATTTGAATAAATAGCTGTAGCGCGAAGCGCTGAGCCAGTATTAGGTTTGATTAAAAACCGTCATGCTGAGCTTGCCGAAGCATCTTGGCTGGTGCAGTAACCCTTTTTACAAAAAGTTACTGCAC
>CAXUKA010000595.1:0-2150 GCA_964251335.1 uncultured Hymenobacter sp. | reverse complement strand
TAGTCGTCAGGCTCCCCCTCTCCTTTTCGGAGAGGGGGCCGGGGGGTGAGGCGCCACGTTAGGCAGCACCCAACCCCGCATAAGGAAATACCACCCGCCGAACCCCTTCAAACGCATAGTCCTGCGCCACGCCCAGCGCCAAAATCACGAGCTGAATCGCCAAAACTCCATCCAGGTGCAGGTACCGGTTCTGCTTATACAGCAGCAGCCCAATGCCGCCTTCCGATTGATAGAGCGTTTCCACGAGCGTTATCAAGGTCCAGATAATGGCGAAATTCTGGCGCACTACTTCGAGCATATCGGCCAGCTTGCCGCGCACCACCACTTCCCAGAAGCTGCCCCACTCGCCTAGGCCCAGGGTGCGGGCGTGGTCCAGCTCCTCCTGCGTGGTGCCCAGGATAACCTGCGTCATGCCTGTCACGAGGTATACCGTGGCCCCAAACACCAGCACCGTCAGCTTCACCTGGTGGCCCGAGCTGAGCAGCAGCGCCATAAAAAACGTGAGCCCCGTGAGCGTAAGGTAGCGCAGCTTGGAGGCCGCAAACGCCAGCGGCCGGAAAAACGGCAGCGCCGTGAGGTAGGAGATAAACAGCGCCAACACGGTGGCGATACCCAGCGCCTGCCACGCCGTGGTTAGGCTGGCCCACAAATCTTGCAACAAGCCTTGGCTGGTTATCAGATTGCCCAGCGCCTGCACTACCTCACCGAGGCGCGGGAAAATCTGGAGCGGGTAGAACAGCCAGATGGCCAGCAGCAGCAGGACCTGAGCCGCCACCAGCGCGGCAAACGTAGCGCGGCGCGGGTGAGCATTGGGGATGAATAGGGAGTTCATGATAAGGCTGTGGTTAACCTAACTAACTGTCATGCTGAGTGCAGCGGAGCGGAGTCGAAGCATCTTGCTTGGTGAACTAACCCCTGACGTTCGCAACGATGCGGTAGAGATGCTTCGACTTCGCTCCGCTGCGCTCAGCATGACGGTCCTTATGTAGAAGTAGAAGCCGGATTAATTACCTAGCACCACTTCCACGCGGCGGTTTTGGGCCTTGCCGGCCTCGGTAGCGTTGCTGGCTACCGGCTCGGCGGCGCCGTGGGCGTACACTTGCACGCGGCCTTGGGGGAAGGCGCTGGCGCTCTTCGCTTCGAGCCAGTGGGCCACGGCTTCGGCGCGGGCCTCGGAAAGCTGCTGATTGGCGGCGGGAAGGCCGGTGTTATCGGTGTAGCCGTGCACGGCTACTTTGAGGCGGCCGGCTACTATGAGGTCATCGAAAAGCTGGCTAAGCTCGTGCTGGGCGGCGGGGGTGAAAGTGCTCTGGCCGGTGTTAAATTCGATGTTCCAGGCACGCTTGCTCACGCTGCGGCGGATTTCATCGTCGGCCGTGAACTGCTGGGTTTCGGCCGGGGCCAGGGTCTTGCCTTTGTACTGGGCTTGCAGCTGCTTCAGGATGCTCAGGTCGAGCATGTTGGTCAGTGGCACGTAGCTAGGCAATTCCTTGGGATACAGCTTGCTTTGCACGTCGCCGAAGGTTTTGTACACGGCGGCGTAAATGTTGGTGCCGCCATTGTCGAGGCCGAACAGCGTGAGGTTGTCGTTGAAATTAAAGGCTTTGCTGCCGCCTAGCTCTACCACCTGGCCGGTGCGGTCGGCCTCGCTGGTGCCTTTGTAGTATTTCAGCCAGTAGGCGGCGGGCTTGTCCTGGTCGGCGTACACCTGGGCCGAAACTTCGGCGGCGCGCTGCAAAGCCTCGGGGTGGCTTTTTACCTGGTCGCCGGCCACGGCAAAGGCAGTTATCAGGCCTTTCACGGCTTTTTGGTGGGCATCGTACCAGCGCTTGGTGGTCACCATGATGTTAGGCATCTGGTTGGAGTAATCCTTCGTCGAAACAATGTTCACGAGGCCGCCTTTTTGCTTGGCGATATTCACGTCGCCAGGCGTCCAGGTGGCTACGGCATCGGCGGCTACGTCCACGCTCACGCCGGTGCTGTGGCCGCTCACCACTTTCTGGCGGCTTTCGGGCTTGCCGGTGATGTACTTCTCGGCGGCTACCAAGAAGTCGCTGGCGGCCATAAAGTTCACGGCTTCGGGGTCGTAAGTGGTTTCGTCGGGATTGACTTTCAGGCCGTTGTCGGCGCACCATTTCAGGGCGATGTTC
>CAXUKA010000594.1:0-2186 GCA_964251335.1 uncultured Hymenobacter sp. | reverse complement strand
AGCCTTATCAGGCTCCGATGACCGTTTCGCCCGCCGAAGCCATGCTCACACCCGAAGAGCAGGAGCAGCAGCGCCTTGCCGATGAAAGCTGGCGTCGCTCTATCCCGGCGCAGGTGTTTCTCAACTACTTCTTTGCCATCAACTACCACCTGCAAGAGGGCGATGGCCCGTTGGGTGGCTTGCAGCACCTCGCCTATTTCCGCCAGCATCAGGCCGAGCTGACGGAGGCCGACGTAACGGCTCTCACCAAGCTGCTGCACACCTGTTGGAGCACCGAGTATGCTTTGCGTGCTACCGCCGAGCTGGGCGACGACAACTTCCTGCGCAATGCCTTGCACTGGACGTTTCCGCAGGCGTATCATACCATTCTTTCAGGCCTTCAGGCCTTTCTCTATACCACCGGCGTACGCTCGAACAACGCGCAGGTAATCAGCCGCGAAGTGGGTCGGCTGGTGGTGAAAAACGCTTATCCGCGCCCGGTATCGTTCTACGCCGCCGGGGCTTATGGCGACTTCAATATCCATCGCCTACCGCTGGCTGGCTATAAGGCCGGGCTGCACATTGCTTCGCAGGAGATTGATGCCCAGGCTCAGATTGGCCAGTTCCTGCGCACCACGCGCAAGCAGAAGGCCATTGCCACCCGCCAACAGGTGCAGGCCAATCCCAACACGGCTATCCGCAGCCAGAAAACCGGCCGCCCACTCGATAAGTGGACTGCCGCCCACTGGCAGCAAATTACTTGGCGTTTGGGTTACACGACCATTTTCGATTTGCTGGGCCGCCTGCGTATCTCGCAGACCAGCCGCGAGATTGAGCGCTACGTGGAAGCTGACATCGACTTTCGCTTGTTTCACAGCTCGTTGCTCAACATCGTGAGCTACCTCAATGGCGTGCACGAAACCTACGTGGCCAAAGCCTTGGGCTTGGAGCGCTACGAGCAGCTGGTGCGCGAGCTGCCGGCACACTTGCAGAGCAGCTTTGTGCAGGAGCGCCTGCGCACGCGGGTGCAGCCCACCCTGCTCGGGGCCGAGCCGGAGCCCGAACTACGCATGGCCGCCTAGACTGCAGATTTAACGGATTTGATGGATTGCGCAGATATGGAGTTTCGCTCCTGACTTTTCTTTCTTTGTACTAGCAAAAAGCCGCTTCCTTTTCGGAGCGGCTTTTTTCGTGCCGTACTTTTGCAGTTCACTTTCAACTTACCTACCACGTCTTGCTGGCCGCGCTTGTAGCTGGCGAGGGTTTTGAGGGTACCGGCAGCGAGTTGTCGCTTAGCTAAGCCGCGTATTCCTGGAAATCCGCCCGAATCCGTGGTTCAGACAACAATGCATCACCTTAGTGAACAAGAGCAGCTGCGTCGCCAGAAACTGACGCAATTGCAAGAGCTTGGCGTTGAGCCATATCCGTCGGAGTTGTTCGACGTGAATTTTCACGCCCAGGAAATTCTCGACAACTACCACCCCGAGTTGAACAACTTCCAGGAGGTATCGCTGGCCGGCCGCCTGATGTCGGTGCGGGTGATGGGTAAGGCCTCATTTGCCGAGCTCATGGACTCGTCGGGCCGCATCCAGCTCTACGTGAACCGCGATGAGATTTGCCCTGGCGAAGACAAGACGCTATATAATACCGTATTCAAGAAGCTGCTTGACCTGGGCGACTTCATTGGCGTGAAAGGCCACGTATTCACCACGCAGGTAGGCGAAATTTCGGTACACGTAACGGGGCTGACTTTGCTAGCGAAAGCTCTGCGGCCGCTGCCCGTGGTGCGCCGTGTAAAGGACGAAGCTACTGGTGAGGATATTACCTACGATGCCTTCACCGACCCCGAGCAGCGCTACCGCCAGCGCTACGTGGATATGGTAGTGAACCCGCAGGTGCGCGAAACCTTCATCAAGCGGACGAAGCTGGTGCAAGCCATGCGCAACTACCTGAACGACAAAGCCTATCTCGAAGTAGAAACGCCCATTCTGCAACCGCTGTATGGCGGCGCGGCGGCGCGCCCCTTCAAGACGCACCACAACACGCTGGACATGACGCTCTACCTGCGCATTGCCAACGAGTTGTACCTCAAGCGCCTGATTGTGGGCGGGTTTGATGGCGTGTACGAGTTCTCGAAGGACTTCCGCAACGAGGGCATGAGCCGGTTTCACAACCCCGAGTTCACCCAGATGGAACTGTACGTAGCC
>CAXUKA010000593.1:0-2218 GCA_964251335.1 uncultured Hymenobacter sp. | reverse complement strand
ACTGCATATCGAAGTCGCGCTCGCCGCGCTGCACGTAGCGGCGCTCAAACTCGGCAAACGCCGCTGGCCAGGCAAAGGGCAGAAAAAATGGGAAGTAGCGCCAGTTTTCCTTCATGCGCTGCCACAACTCGCGCCAGCGGTACGGGTGCTGGCCGTGGGCCAGCACGGCGGCATCCAGCTCGCCCTGCATGCGCTGGCGCACCTGCTCGCTCAGGGCCAGGTATTCGTCGCGGGTAAGCTCATCGTGCTGCTTGCTGGTAAGCTCGGTGGGCCGGATGCGCGTGCCCATCACAAAGGTGAGCTGCGCGGGCAGGGCCAGGTAAAATGCCCACGGCTGTAACAGCACCAATAGCAGCAGCAATGTGAGTGGTAAGAAGGGAATCCCGATTTTTTTGGTCAGCCGGTTTATCGGCTCGAAGCTATACGCGTAGGGGTTAAGGTACTCGGCGTTAATAGTATAGAACGGCATAATATCGGTGCCGTGTTCCAAACTCATGCGCAGCATGCTGGTGGCCAAGCGCTGCAATTGATACTTGCGGTTGAAGCCTTTGCCAATGCCGGGCACGCCCTCGGGGTACACCATCAGGTTGTGCTGCTGGTAGTACATCATGGTTTCGAAGTTGAGCGTGGTGGCATCCACGCAGCCGCATTTTTTCCAGAAGTGCTTGACCAGATAGGGATTCATGAGCACCGTTTTCGACAACAGCGGGGCCGAAAGCGGGCGCGGCAGGTCGCGCTGGTTGGGCAAGGCCCGAAAGAGGTGCCCCAGCGCCACGATGGCATCCCAGGGAAAAGCCATGCCTGAATGGTTGGAGGCAAAAATCAGCGGCCGGTCGGGGTTGTTGCGTTGCGGAAATGGGTCGAAGCCCACCAGCCGCGACCGAAACCACACCCGGTCGAGCAGTTGCAGGATATTCTCATCCATCGTCCGCGTAAATTCCTCGTCGAAGTAATCGCTGTAAATGTGCTGGTTGGCACGAATAGCGGGCGGGGGAGTTTCCAAGGAGCGGGGATGGGCGAGAAATAATCGAAGAAGAGTAATGGCTACCAGCTTGGGCCGGGCCACTACGCATAGCTCAAAGCTAAAGCGGGTCTATGCATTACACGGCGCGACCAAGCAGCTTACGTGCGGCAGGCGCGGCACATCAAATTTGGCGACGTAGGTAAAGGCTCACCGCGTGCAACTCGCCATCGGGGCGGCGCAGCAAGAGCAACAGGCGTTTGCCATGCTGCACCCGCAGCAAGCGCGTGATTTCGGAAAGCGGAAACTGGTCAACGGGCAGAAAATTAATTGTCAATAGTTCCTCATCTACTCCTATGCCTGCTTCTTCGGCTGGTGAGCCAGCTCGCACGCTTACCACTAGATATTGATGGAAATCTGGGCCTACTGCCAGCAGGTCGAGGCCGCTCATGTCGTGCTCGAAAGGCTCGCGCCAGGTGGCGGTGGGGCGCAGCAGCAGCCGTTGGTGTGGGTAGTCGAATACCATCGTGAAGCGTTTTAGCAGCTCAAAGCCCAGATTGCCCTGGCGCTGGGCATCGGTAGTGGGCAGGCGCAGATGTACCTGCTCGGCATCGGGGAAAGAGGTGAGTACCCTGGGCAGCTGGTAGCGGCCTAGCTGTACCGCTGCCACCCGGCCCAGATAGCCATGAATAATGCCGCTGAGGCCCCGGCCCAAGTCGGCTCGCAAGTGCCTGGGGGGCAAGTGCAGACGTGAGTCGGAGCTATTTTCGAGGCTTAGGGCATGGCCGGCCCCGGTGTCGAGTATTAGCCGCAGTGGCAACGCCGCTGCGTTGCTGTCCGCGTCTAGCTGCCGAATGCCGGCCTCCACATAAGCTTTGCCGGCTTCGAGGTGCAGCGGTAGGCTGGCCCAGGCCCTGCCATGCGGAGGGTGGTAGCGTGCCGGGTCGTGGCACACTACCCGGCCGCTAGTGGGCCAGATGGTGACCATTAGCGAATAAAACAACTCCGAACCCAGGATGCCATCAATGCGGGTGCCAGCGTAGCCCGACAGATTGAGGATATCGTCGGACAGCAGCAGCCAGCGCATGTGCGGCGCCACTAGGCCAGGCAGCTCCACACGCACATCTTCGCAGCGATAGGCCCGCAGTGGGGTGGCTTCACCACCCGACCCCACCACTCGCAGCTCTTCGCCGCGCACTAGGTGCAGCGAGTCGGCCAGGGCTGCATTGGTGAGCAGGCTGGTGCTCACGCCGGTAT
>CAXUKA010000592.1:0-2219 GCA_964251335.1 uncultured Hymenobacter sp. | reverse complement strand
ACCGTAACTCATGACCAGGTATGAAGTGGAGGTTGTACCTCCACTTCATACCTGGTCATGAGTTACGGTTGCGCCTAAACTCGCGCCAGTGTGGATGCGAAAACCAAAAACAGTTTCATGCTAATTAGAAAGGATAGACGTTTCCGTATGAATTTTCCCGTAAATGGCCCATGCTTATCAAAGCATTATAAAGCTGTTTAGCGTCCTCTTCATTCATACCTAATGCATGATGAAACCAAGCTAAAATACTGCCGCTGTATATATAGCCTAAGCTAGTAGATGCTAGACCCTCTTTTCTAATAGCTCTTGCCAGCGTAGGAAAGTCTTGAAATCCAAGCTCCTGGATTTTCTTCAGTAACGTCATAGTCCTGAAATTTTACAAGTTGAGTTTGCAGCAAAACTATGTGACATCCTGATTCGCTCCAAACCTACATATTGCGCCGATATTGCCCGCCAACCTCAAACAGCGCGTTCGTAATCTGACCTAGGGAGCAGGTTTTCACCGTTTCCATAAGCTCGGCGAAGAGGTTGCCATTCTGCACGGCGATTTGCTGCAAGCGCTTCAGGGCGGCGGGGGTAGCGGCGGCGTTGCGGGCGTGCAGGGCTTCGAGCATCGTAATCTGGTACTGCTTTTCCTCCTCCGTGGCGCGGATGACTTCGGCCGGGATGACTGTGGGCGAGCCCTTGGACGAGAGGAAGGTATTGACGCCGATAATGGGGTATTCGCCGGTGTGTTTCAGCATCTCGTAGTGCAGGCTTTCCTCCTGGATTTTGCCGCGCTGGTACATGGTTTCCATGGCGCTGAGCACGCCGCCGCGCTCCGTGATGCGGTCAAATTCGAGCAGCACCGCTTCCTCGACCAGGTCGGTCAGCTCCTCGATGAGGAAGGAGCCTTGCAGCGGATTTTCGTTTTTGGCTAGGCCTAGCTCGCGGTTGATGATGAGCTGAATGGCCATGGCGCGGCGCACACTTTCCTCGGTGGGGGTCGTGATGGCCTCGTCGTAGGCGTTGGTGTGCAGCGAGTTGCAGTTATCGTAGATGGCGTAGAGCGCCTGCAACGTGGTACGGATGTCGTTGAAGTCGATTTCCTGGGCGTGCAGCGAGCGGCCCGAGGTCTGGATGTGGTACTTCAACATCTGGCTGCGGGCGTTGGCGCCGTACTTCAGCTTCATGGCCTTGGCCCAGATGCGGCGCGCCACCCGCCCAATAACGGCGTACTCGGGGTCGATGCCGTTGGAGAAGAAGAACGACAGGTTGGGCGCGAAGTCGTTGACGTTCATGCCCCGGCTCACGTAGTACTCCACGAAGGTGAAGCCGTTGGAGAGCGTAAGCGCTAGCTGCGTAATCGGGTTGGCGCCGGCCTCGGCAATGTGGTAGCCCGAGATGCTGACCGAGTAGAAGTTACGCACCTTCTCGGTGATGAAATACTCCTGCACGTCGCCCATCAGGCGCAGCGCAAACTCGGTGCTGAAAATGCAGGTGTTCTGGGCCTGGTCCTCCTTCAAGATGTCGGCCTGCACGGTGCCGCGCACCTGGGTCAGGGTCGTGGCCTTGATTTGCTGGTACACGTCGGCGGGCAGCACGTCTTCGCCGGTCACGCCGAGCAGTAGCAGCCCTAGGCCGTTGTTGCCCTCGGGTAGCTCGCCCTGGTAGCGGGGGCGGGGCTGCTGCTTGGCGGCAAAAATGGCGTCGATTTTGGCATCGACCTCGGCTTCAAGGCCGTTTTGGTGGATGTACTTTTCGCAGTTTTGGTCGATGGCCGCGTTCATGAAAAACGCCGCTAGGGTCGCCGCCGGGCCGTTGATGGTCATGCTCACCGAGGTGGCGGGGTGCGAGAGGTCGAAGCCCGAGTAGAGCTTCTTGGCATCGTCGAGGCAGGCGATGCTGACGCCCGCGTTGCCGATTTTGCCATAGATGTCGGGCCGGTGGTCGGGGTCTTCGCCGTAGAGCGTCACCGAGTCGAAGGCTGTGCTCAAGCGCTTGGCCGGCAAGCCCTTGCTCACGTAGTGGAAGCGCCGGTTGGTGCGCTCCGGCCCGCCTTCGCCCGCAAACATCCGGGTCGGGTCTTCGCCCTCGCGCTTGAACGGAAACACGCCCGCCGTGTAGGGAAACTCGCCGGGAAAATTTTCCTGCATGGCCCAGCGCAGGCGGTCGCCCCAGCCTAGGTAGCGCGGCACGGCCAGTTTCGGTAGCGCATTTCGCGACAGCGAGGTAGTGTG
>CAXUKA010000591.1:0-2229 GCA_964251335.1 uncultured Hymenobacter sp. | reverse complement strand
CGCTGAGAGCATTCCAAAAGAACGTATTATCTCTCAAAAGCCCGTCATGCGCTCACCTGCGTTAGGGCGCAGGCCCCTTTTGCTGCCACTTCGGATAGTCGCGGTTGAGTAGTTTTTCGGGCCAGGTGGCGGCGTACACGTAGCCAGTGCGGCGCTCGTTTTCGATGTCGGCCAGATGGGCGTGCTTCACGCCATCGCGGCCCACGTAGATGGGTTGGTTAGTGTCCAGGTCGTAGAAGCGCGCCCAAAGCGTGCTGCCAGGCGATGGTACCATCACCCGGTCCTTTTGCGTGCTGGGCCGCTGCGGGTCGGGGGCGATGTCGACGACGGCCGTATTAGGGATTTTCGACGCCTCAAACCACGCCACGGCTGCCCCAATGGCGCGCCGCACCTCGGGCGAGGGCTGGTCGAGGCTCATCAAAAATTCGGTAATGCCCACCGATTCATCGCCGCTCAGCGAAGCCAGCTCAAAGGCGCGGGCCTTGCACGGCAGCAGCGTCACGCGGTCGTGCTGGGCGCACCACACCGTGAGTTTGCCGTGCTGCACGTACTGCGTTTTCAGGATGCACTGCACGCCTTTATCAACGGCTTTTTGAGCGGGCGCTACCAGCGCGGGGTCAACTAGGGCGAAGTCCTCTTTTTTCTGAGCTACCGCTTTCAGCACCGTCAGCGCCTTTATCATGGCGTTGTCGTTGTAGGTAATCTGGGCGCGGTAGAGGTTGCTTTCGGGGTAGTATTGCGGGAAGCCGCCGCTGGGCTGCTGCATCTTGAGCAAGTAACGGATGCCGTTTTCGGCGGCCTGACGGTAGGCGGGGTTTTGGGTGGTTTTGAAGGCCGTGACCAGGTAAGTGATTTCGCGGGTCGTGGCGTTGTTGTCGATAGTGGCATCCTCGCGGCCGGCGTCGCGGCGGGCGGCCTTCAAGTCGGCCTCGCTCATGCGGCGGCGGTAGTCCACCTTCACGTTGTTCACAGCCTTTGGCCAGCCGCCGACACTGCGCTGGAAAGCCAGCATTTTCTCGGCTGTCGTGTCCTGACCTACGGCCATAGCCGCGAATTTCGGTCCGACTATGGGCGGGCAGCTGAAGGCTGTGGCTGGCAACGTAGCCGCCAAGCTAAGGGCAGTGATAACCAGCGACGAATACTTCATGGAAGAGAGGCAGGAGGGTAATTTGAAAATGAGCGGCTGCCCGTGGGTAGCCGCTCATTTCGCGTAGCACTAGTAGCCGAAATTCTGCTTCAGCGCTGGGTCGGTGTCCAGCGTCGTCTGTGGAATGGGCAGCAGCTCTTTGCCCAGGCCAGGCAAATACTCGGCAGCCATGCCGGAACCGGTGCTGTTGACATTGGTGCCGCTTACGTTCACTACAGTGCCATTAGGCTGAAGATTACCCACATACGTAGCATCAATGCCTATGCGCCAGTTGACGCGAGTAGTACCGCTGGGTGCAGTGGTATTAGTCGGCGAAGGGCGGTAGAACGAACGCGTCCACTGAATCACACCGTTTACCACGCGGTAGTACTGGTACTGCGGCACATTGTTGTACGGGGCTAGGCCCTGGCGCAGCAGGTTGAGGGCGGCTTTGGTATCGCTGAGCTTTGAGGCTAGCAGATTCCAGCGCAACAAGTCATACTTGCGAATGCCTTCCGAGCCAAATTCCAGCAAACGCTCATTTACGATGGCGTTAAACATGTCGGCTTTGGTGCCGGTGTTCACGTTGAGGGCGGCGCGGGCGGCGTTGCCAGCAAAGCCCCGGGTGCGTACTTCGAGCAGCGCGGCACGGCCAACTGTAGTCGGACCATTGATTTCGTTGTCGGCTTCCGCAAACATCAGCAGCACGTCGGCGAAGCGGATAATGGGCCAGTTGTAGCCAAGGTAGTTGTTGGTGCCGGGTAGGGCCGGGCTGTGCCAGTCGCGGCGGAATTTGCCGTCATAAATCGTGTTCAGCGCCACGCCAGCCTGGTTGTTGTTGGCCGGAATCTGGTAAGGGGCGATGGTAATATCGCGCCGCACATCGGTCGAGTCGAAGGCGTAGAAATAGGTCGGCACTACCGTTATGGCCCCTTGTGTCGAGCCATATACGGTTGAGGCATTCAGGCGCGGACCGTTGTAGTAGCCCAGCTTCGAGTCGCCGGTAGCCGTCGAGCCGGCCATGCCTACCTCAAATAGAATCTCGTTGTAGCTGTCGCGGCGCTGCTGGTTCACGCCCAGCCACAGGTCCGAGTAGCTGGGGT
>CAXUKA010000590.1:0-2229 GCA_964251335.1 uncultured Hymenobacter sp. | reverse complement strand
TCGCCCGGCACGGCGGCGGGCACCGGCGCGGCGGCCGGGGCCGTGCGGCTGAGTGCACTGCCGTAGAGCGCCAGCTCGGGCGCGCCGTGCTCGCGGCAAATGGGCTGGTGTACGGTCACGAGCTTGGTGCCGTCGGGGAAGGTGCCTTCTACCTGCACCTCGTGCAGCAGGTCGGCCACGCCCTCCAGCACGTCGGCCAGGCCCAGGAGCTGCTTGCCCTTGTCCATGAGCGTCGCCACCGATTCGCCGTCGCGGATAAACTCCAGCAGCTGGGTGGCGAGCAGGGCGGCGGCCTCGGGGTAATTGAGGCGCAGGCCGCGGGCGTAGCGCTTCTGGGCCACTACGCCGGCCTGGTGCAGTACCAGCTTGTCGAGGTCTTTGGGGGCGAGGTGCATAAATCGGGGTTTGATTGCGAATGTAGGGGCTACTGCTAACAACGCCAACCTCACCCCCCGGCCCCCTCTCCAAAAAAGAGGGGGAGCAGACCAAAAACAACGTTGTAATCGCCAGGCTCCCCCTCTTTTTTGGAGAGGGGGCCGGGGGGGAGGTTCACGCGGCCGGCGCTACACATGCGTCCACACCATCCACCCGCCATACCCCACGCTCAGCACCGACGACAGTACCACTGCGCCCGCCCGCAGCCGCCGCCCCAGCCGCATGCGCGGCGTAAATGGAATCCGCATCAAGCTTACTGCCACCAGCATCCCCAGCACCGAGCCTAGCCCAAAGAGCAGGATGTACGCAATAGCCCCGGCCACGCCAGGGAGCGCGCTCATGGCCAGCAGCACGAGCGCCCCGCTGCCGGCCAGCCCATGCACCAGCCCCACGGTATAGGCCACGCTCGCCCGCTGGCTGGCCAGCTGCACCTGGCGATACGAGTTTTTATCCAGCAGCCGGCTGATGCCCAGGCCAATCAGCATCATACCCACCACGGCCTCGAAATAGTGCGATTGCAGAAACGTGGCCCGGCTAAAAATGATGAGCCCGCCAAAAATGACGAGCATCGTAGTGTGTCCCAAGCCCCAGAACAAGCCGTTTTTGAGGGCCGCCCGCAGCTGGTCGTGCCGCGCCACGAGGGTGCTCACCGCTAGCAGATGGTCGGGCTCGAAGGCGTGGCCCATGCCCATGACGATGGCAAATAGAAGGGGGAGTAGGGTGTGCATTAGTGGCAATATCAAACAAACCCGCCTGTCATGCTGAGCTTGCGAAGCATCTTATCGCGCCAGAACAGTTCGTTCGAACGTGATAAGATGCTTCGCAAGCTCAGCATGACAGGCGGGTTTTGCCAAGTGTGCTCTTGCCTTTTCGCAAAGCTACACCGCCCGAATCATCCAAATCTGGCAGCCGAAGTGGCCACTGTTGCCCAGCGCTTCTTTGAGATACGCGAAGCCCAGCCGCTCGTAAAGCGGAATGGCCTGGGTCAATTCGTCCGTAGTTTCGAGGTACACGCGAGCGTAACCAGCAGCACGGGCCGCTTCAAGGCACTGGTTTATTAGCGCCTTACCCATGCCCCGGCCTCGGGCGGCCGGTAGCAGGTAGAGCTTCACCAGCTCCACGGTATCGGCAGGCAGGTTTTCGGTGGGAAAGATGCCGCCGCCACCAAGCACCTCGCCGTCTTGCTCGGCTACAAAATAGGTGCTGCGGGGCGTTTGGCTGAATAGCTCATACAGGTGGTCGGTGGCTTCGTCGTAGTAAGCTGTGCCGGGCTTGGCGGCCCCAAATTCAGCCAGCGTGTCGCGCACCGCCCGCGCCAGGGCCACATTGTCGCCGGCCGCGATGGGGCGAATGGTAATCTCCGACGTCATTGCTTACTGCTGCTTCAACAATTCGTGCAGCACCGTCTGCATCGAAAACGTGCGGTTGCCCGCTTCCTGGATAATCAGTGAGCCCGGCGAATCGAGCACGGCGTCCGATACTTCCACGTTGCGGCGCACGGGCAGACAGTGGATGAATTTGGCGTCGTCAGTCAGGTTCATGTGCTCGGGCGTGAGCATCCAGCTCGGGTCGTTGTTGAGTATTTGGCCGTATTCGCGGTAGCTGCTCCAGTTTTTGGCTTGCACGTAGTCGGCCCCTTCCAGCGCCTTGCGCTGGTCGTACTCGATGGTCGCACCCTTGGTGAATTTCGGGTCCAGCTCGTAGCTGTGCGGGTGGGTAATCACAAAATCGACCCAATCAATTTCCGAAAACCAGTCGGCAAACGAGTTAGGTACGCACTGCGGCAACGCCCGC
>CAXUKA010000589.1:0-2245 GCA_964251335.1 uncultured Hymenobacter sp. | reverse complement strand
GAGCGAGGAAGAAATGGTGGCGGCCATTGCGTTCGGTCACGAAGCCATTAAGGCTCAAGTGCAGCTGCAAAAAGACTTGGCGCTGGCCGTTGGCCGCACGCCGGAGTCGCAGCCCCGCGAGTATCCGAAGTACGAGGAGAACGAGGCGCTGAAAAAGCTGGTGCACGAAGGCATCTACCAAGGTGCTTACGACGTAGCCCGCTCGGGCAACACAAGCAAGGCCGGCCGTAAGGAAGGCTTTACGAGCGTGAAAAAAGCGTTTTTGGACAAGCTCATTGCTGAGCAGCCGGAGCTTGACACCAAGCAATTCAGCCGCTATTACTCGTCGGCGGAGAAGAAGGCTATTCGCGACATGATGGTGAAGGAGCGCGTGCGCCTCGACGGCCGTCAGCTCACGGAAATCCGTCCTATCTGGTCGGAAATTAACTACCTGCCCGGTGCTCACGGCTCGGCTATTTTCACCCGTGGTGAGACGCAGAGCTTGACCACTGCTACGCTCGGTACCAAGCTTGACGAGCAGATTATCGACCAGCCGCTGACCAAGGGCTTCTCGAAGTTCATGCTGCACTACAACTTCCCCGGTTTCTCGACCGGTGAGGTGAAGCCTAACCGGGGTGCCGGCCGCCGCGAAATCGGCCACGGCAACCTGGCCGCCCGCTCGCTGAAGCGCGTGCTGCCGCCTGACGACGAAAACCCTTATACCATCCGCATCGTGTCGGACATTCTGGAGTCGAACGGCTCTAGCTCGATGGCCACGGTGTGCGCCGGCTCGCTTGCGCTGATGGATGCTGGTGTAAAGGTGCGCGCTGCCGTAGCTGGTATCGCGATGGGTCTGGTGCAGGATAAAGAAACCGGCGAATACGCCGTGCTTTCGGACATCCTGGGCGACGAGGACCACCTTGGCGATATGGACTTTAAGGTAACCGGCACGGAGAAGGGCATTTGCGCCTGCCAGATGGATATCAAAATTCAGGGCCTGAGCAATGAAATCCTGACTGCTGCGCTGCATCAAGCCCGTGAGGGCCGTCTGCACATTCTGCGTGAGATGGCGAAGACCATCGCTGCGCCGGCTGCTGAGCTGAAGGCTCACACGCCGCGCTCGCACAAGATGTTGATTGACAAAGAGTTTATCGGTGCCATTATCGGGCCGGGCGGCAAAGTCATTCAGCAAATCCAGAAGGACACCAACGCTACGGTTATCATCGAGGAGAAGGACGAGAAGGGCCACGTTAGCATCTACGCCTCCAACCAGACGGATATGCAGGGTGCTATTGACCGCATCCGGGCTATCGCGGCGCAGCCCGAAGTGGGCGAAACCTACAAAGGCAAGGTGCGCTCGATTCAGCCTTACGGCGCGTTTGTAGAAATCATGCCGGGCAAAGACGGCCTGCTGCACATCTCGGAAGTGACCCACGAGCGCATTGCCTCGCTTGAAGGCGTACTCGAAGTAGGACAGGAGATAGACGTGAAGCTGGTGGACATCGACAAGAAGACGGGCAAGTACCGCCTCTCGCGCAAAGTGCTGCTGGACAAGCCAGCTTAGGTAGTCCTCAAGTGATGCTGGAAAAATAAGGAAAAAGGAAAATTTGGACCGTTAATTGTGGCTACCCGTCGACACGGACCGCAGAATCTTCCTATTTCCTTATCTTTCCAGTATCGCCCGACCTGACCGAACTTTTGCTCGTATAGTCATGTTGTTTTCCATTGAATAGGCTGTAAGCCGGCCGGGTAGTATGCTTCATTCTAACTCCTTTAAAACTATCTAATTAGCACCGTTACCGATGAGACAGCTAAAAATCAGCAAACAGATTACCAACCGCGAAAGCCAGTCGCTGGATAAATACCTCCAGGAGATTGGTAAAGTGGACCTGCTGACGCCCGACGAGGAGGTAACACTGGCGCAGCGCATTCGCGATGGCGACCAGAAGGCGCTGGAAAAATTGACTAAAGCCAACCTGCGCTTCGTAGTGTCGGTTGCAAAACAATATCAGAACCAGGGCCTTAGCCTTGGCGACCTCATCAACGAGGGTAACTTGGGTCTTATCAAAGCCGCTAAGCGCTTTGACGAAACCCGTGGCTTTAAATTCATCTCTTACGCCGTTTGGTGGATTCGCCAAAGCATTCTGCAAGCCTTGGCCGAGCAGAGCCGCATCGTGCGTTTGCCCCTGAACCGGGTTGGTTCGTTGAACAAAATCAGCAAGTCGTTCTCGGAGCTGGAGCAGAAGTTTGAGCGTGAGCCTTCGCC
>CAXUKA010000588.1:0-2249 GCA_964251335.1 uncultured Hymenobacter sp. | reverse complement strand
CCCCTCGACTCGCTAGCATATGACGACTTACTACGCTTAGTGCAGCAACTGCCGCCCGCTTACCGCACCGTTTTCAACCTGTTTGCCATCGACGGCTACACGCACGAGGAAATAGCGCAGCATTTGGGCATTACGACGGGCACCTCTAAATCCAACTTGTTCAAGGCACGCGTTTGTCTTCAGCATCTTCTAAAAAAAACTAGTCCCCATGCCTACGCCGCTTATGCCGGATGAAGAGTTCGACGCCCTATTTCGCCAGGGCCTCGAACACTACCCCGAGCAGCCGGAAGACCCGGCCGCGTGGCACGGCATGGAGTTACTGCTCGATGCCGACCTGCGGCAGCAAGCCCTGCGCCGCCGGGTGTGGCGCCTGCTCGGGGCCGAGGCAGTACTGCTTGTGCTTGGGGTTTGGGCTACGTTTTTCATCTTATTAGAGAAAATACCGCTAAATGCCAGCCAGCTGCCACTGGCTACCACCGGCCGGGCGGCAGTATCTACTTCGCCTACTTCTGGTACGGGGCGCATACTTACTGCAACTGCTAGCCGAGGGCGAGCTACGGAAAGCTCCATTCCGCCAATGCCTACGGCGTCACTGGGCAAGCAGTCAGTAGTAGCCGCAACCGAAGCTTCCCGACTCGCCGACCAAGCCAGCTCGTCGGCTAATAAGCTTTCTGTCGCCAGCAAATCAACGCCTCGCACTCAAGCTACTAGCTCAACAGCAGCCGTAGCGTTAATTCGCTCTAATGCAACTGCCCGCACGCACAAATCAAGCAACAAGGCGGCAGCGGAACAGCCTATTTATCGGCGCGGCACGTTGCTGGCGGCAGCCACTTCCCGTTCGCAACGGACGCGTAGTACAAGTACTATTGACAAGCAAACGGCTGCTGAGAAAAACGCAACTGCTAGTAATCAGTCAGCGAAGAAGGACCACAAACTGGCATTGTCTCATGGCAAGCGTCGCTTGCATCAATCAGTTGAGGCGAGTGCCCAGGAGCTAACAGCTGCTGCCAGCCGCCACAAGGCACTGCCCTATACAGTGGCTTATACTTCGGAAAAGGCAGCGCACAAAGCTTCTCGCTCTTTGAGCCCTGGCCATCGGCGCGCAGCCACAGCCGCCCAATTAGCGAGTGACCGTGCCGCAGCCTTAGCTAATGAGGCCTTGGCTAACCAAGCCATCGACCCGCTAGCGCCCCGGTGGCCCGTCAGCGGTTTGCATTTCCAACTACCTGATTCCCTGGCGCTGCTAGCGCTGCCGCTCGCTCGCCCAATCGATTCGCTAAATCAGCCCAAGCCACGGCCGCTGCTGAGTGCCTACCGGTTTCGGCTGGGGCTGGTGGGCGCGCCCGAGTTCAGCACCGTGCGCGCCGACCGGCTCTCCAAGCCGGGCAGCAGCTTGGGCGTGATGCTGGAGTACCAGCTGGGCCGGCGCTGGCGCGTGAGCGCGGGCTACCTCTACACCAATAAACTGTATGTGGCGCGGGGCACCGACTACACGCTGCCGGCTGGCTACACCCTCCCCCACGGCTACGTTATCAGCAATGTAGATGCCGCCTGCCGCATCGTCGATATTCCGCTAAATCTGCGCTACGACCTGTGGCAGCGGCCACGCTATCAACTATTTATCAGTGCCGGGCTGTCTTCGCTGCTGATGCGGCGCGAGCAGTATACCTACGACTACGAGCTGCTGTACGGCAAGCCCGTGGCCCCCTACTCCTGGGAGCTGGACAACGGCTCGCAGCACGTGCTGAAAGTTCTTAACCTGTCGGCCGGCTACGAGCGGGCCGTGGGCCAGCGCTGGACGGTGCAGGCCGAGCCCTTCGTGAAGCTGCCCCTGGCCGGGGTAGGCTTCGGAGCTGTGCGCCTGAGCAGCGCCGGCGTATTCTTCTCGCTCAAATATGGGCTGTTGCCCGTGCACCCGGCACCCGCCCCGCGCTAGCCCCTTGGCGGCAACTACGCCGCTTTCATCTCCTTTTTCTATGCGAATATTTTTACCATCGCCGGTTTGGCGGCTGGCGGGCACCGCCATGGCTATGCTGGCCGTGGCCTGCGGGTGCAGCTACTCGCACGGCAGCGAGCCCGCCCCCTGCAACGACCCCACGCCCGCCACCTACGCCGCCGTAGTGTCGCCCATTTTCGACGCCAACTGCCGCCGCTGCCACGGGGCCAGCACCTACCAAACGCTGGGCAGCGGCACCGACCTGAGTAATTACCAAGGCATTAAGAACCAGTCTACCACCCTATTGCTGGGC
>CAXUKA010000587.1:0-2281 GCA_964251335.1 uncultured Hymenobacter sp. | reverse complement strand
GGGTAACTATGCTTTTAACGACCTGATACCGGGGCATTACACCATCAAAATTCAGCTGCTGGGCGCGGCTGAAAAAGACATCCAGGTAGACGTAGCCGCCGGCCAAACCGCCGACGCGAGCTACCAATTGACCAAGGAAAATATCCACTCGCTGCAAGAGGTAACGGTGTCGGGCACCAGCAATAAGTTTTCCAAAAAGGAAAGCATCTACGTGGCGCGCCTACCCCTGAAAAACATCGAAAATCCGCAGGTGTACACCACTGTACCAAAGGAATTGATTCAGGAGCAAGTAGATATCAGCCTGGGTAGCATTTCCAAAAATGTGCCCGGTGCGGGCATTCCCATGTTGGCTAACCAGGGCCGCGTGACCTTCCGGCAGCGCGGCTTCGAAACGGAGCCCAACGCCCGTAACGGCGTGGCCGGGGCCGCCTTTTCCGACATCGACCCCGTGAACTTGGAGCGCGTAGAAGCCATCAAAGGCCCTTCGGCCACGCTGTTTGGTACCAACGTATCGAGCAGCTACGGCGGCCTATATAACCGCGTGACCAAGAAGCCTTTCAACGGCTTCGGCGGCGAGGCTGCCTACTACGGCGGCAGCTGGAACCTGAACCGGCTGACCGTGGACGTGAACACGCCCGTGAACGCCGACAAAACGGCGCTGTTTCGCCTGAATGCGGCCACAAACTTTGAGAAGAGCTTTCAAGACCAAGGGTTTACGCGCAGCGTAGCCATCGACCCGAGCTTTTCGTACCAGATTACCGACCGCCTCTCACTGTGGCTTGATGTGGAGTTTGGCCAGGCCACGGCCACGTCGGTGGTGCGCTTCAACCCTTACACGGGTAGCAATAAAACGCAGTCGATTGCCGACATGCGCTTCCCCTACGACAAGCTATTTGGGGCCAACGACCTGACGTACCAGACCCAGATGTTCAACATCTTCGGGCAGATAAACTACAAAATTTCGGAAAGCTGGCAGTCGCAGACGGTGTTTTCGCGGGCGCGCTCATCTATTGATGGCTACATCTCGGCCCTCAACGGCCGCACCGACAGCACCTTGCGGGCATCGGTCATCCGGGGCACCACGGCCTTCATCGCCACCGACTTGCAGCAGAATTTTATCGGTGATTTCAGGATTGGCCGGTTCCGCAACCGTATGGTAGTGGGGCTGGATTATTATAATAACTCCAACTCATTTGACCGGCTGACTATTAACGGGCCGACCATCAACTTCTATAACCCTGGCACCACGTATAAGATTACGCGCCAGACAATTGACAACCTCGCTTCGACCGGTACGCTCCGCGCCGAAAACAATGGCGACAACACCTTCGCGGCCTACGCCTCCGACGTGTTCAATGTGACCGACCGGCTGCTGGTAATGCTAAGTCTGCGTGCCGACCGCTACTTCAACCAAGGCGTGGACAACCTGGCCGCCGGCACCAACACCGGCAAATACAACCAAACGACCTACTCGCCCAAGCTGGGTGTGGTGTACGAGGTGCTGCCCGACCGCCTCTCGCTGTTTGGCAACTACATGAATGGCTTCTTCAACCGCGCCGGCTCCGACCTATCAGGTAATTCGTTTAAGCCCGAACACGCCGACCAGCGCGAGGGCGGCATCAAAGCCGACGTGTTCAACCACCGCCTCGTGGGCACCGTCAGCTACTACGACATTCAGGTGAAGGACGTGTTGCGCACCGACCCTACGAATGTTAACTATCAGATTCAGAGCGGCACGCAGCGCAGCAAAGGTGTAGAGGTAGAGTTAACTGCTAACCCCTTCGCCGGCTTGAACCTGGTAGCCGGCTACGCCTGGAACGACAGCGAATACACCAACGCCGATGCCTCGGTGCAAGGCCTGCGCCCCGCGCTCAGCGGCCCCGCCCGCACCCTGAATTTCTGGGCCAGCTATCGCCTGAGCCAAGGCAGTTGGAACGGCCTGGGCTTCGGCTTCGGCGGCAACTCAGGCAGCATGTCGTACCAAACCAATACGCAAACGGCTAAGGTGATTATCCCATCTTACACCCTGCTGGATGCCACCATTTTCTACGACCAGCCGAAGTACCGCATCGGGGCCAAAGTCGATAACCTGACCGGTGAAAAGGCGTGGTCGGTACGGTTGACGCCGCAAAACCCAGCGCGGTTTATCGGCAATTTCACGCTGAAGTTTTAGGCGAATTTTTGGCAATTTGTCTGCTGCCCGCATTCGGCTACTGGCCGGGTGCGGGCAGTTTTTTAATAAGTAAGGGTGAGTTTATCTTTGTCGCACTCGCGTTTGGTA
>CAXUKA010000586.1:0-2313 GCA_964251335.1 uncultured Hymenobacter sp. | reverse complement strand
ATAGATAGCTACGCGACAAACCAAAAGGCTACTGATTCATTAACTTTGCTTAGGGGATTGGTATTTATTAAGGAAAAAATACATCACTAAGCCCCAGCCTATTCCGCCAATAAGCGTAATCCAAAATCTGCCATCAGTTAAGTCAAATAATGGATGGCCATAGCTAAAAGCTAGTGTAAAGAGCGTGTAAAAAATAGTGGCTACTACTAGGCCTATCTTTTGCTTGTTGCTCATAATATTAGTGCTAGCAGCCAAACATTAGAAATGAATTGGAAAAGATGTATGTCCTTCAAGTGGATGAGATGGTTTGTGTAAGCCATCTATGAATGGACAAACAAATATATAATAGACCTAATGGGTCTGCTTGGTAGCGTTGTCGGTGTGCGCCGCGTTCTTTGTTTCCAGACTCAGCTGGTTTTGCAGCTGAAACGTGACCTGCTGGCAGTCGGCAAAGTGCTGCTGAGCGGTTTTGAGGGCGGCCTCGGTGCTAAGCAGGCGCTGGTAGAGAAAGACGATGAGCCCGAGCGAAATAGCCAGCGCGGCGAGGTAGATGATGTTTTTCATGTGGAAATAGAGGAGAGATTGCCATAAAAACGTCTGTCATGCTGAGCTTGTCGAAGCATCTTGGTCGGTTACGTTTAGGGTACTATTCCCAGCACAACCAGCCAAGATGCTTCGACAAGCTCAGTATGACAGACGTTTTTTAGCGCCTAAGGAGGCACCCTAAATAGCCGTATTGGGGTCGAACTGCTCTAGGTAGTCGGCTACTTTGCGCACAAACATGCCGCCGAGCGAGCCATCGACCACGCGGTGGTCGTAGCTGTGGCTCAAGAACATAAAGTGGCGCACGCCGATGAGGTCGCCCTGCGGCGTTTCAATCACGGCCGGCTTTTTCTTGATAGCGCCCACGGCCATAATGGCCACCTGCGGCTGCATGATGATGGGCGTGCCCATCACGTTGCCAAACGAGCCCACGTTGCTGAGCGTGTAGGTGCCGCCTTCGAGGTCGGCAGGCGTGAGCTTGTTGATGCGGGCGCGGGCGGCGAGGTCGTTTACCTTCTTGGTGAGGCCGTTGAGGTTGAGCTGGTCGGCATTGTGGATGACCGGCACGATGAGGTTGCCCGAGGGCAGGGCCACGGCCACGCCGATGTTGATGTCGTTCTTCTTAATAATGTAGTCGCCATCCACCGATACGTTGATGTTCGGGAAATCCTGGATGGCGCGGGCCACGGCCCACACGAAAAGCGGCGTGAAAGTCAGGTTTTCGCCGGTGCGCTTCTTGTAGGCGTCCTTGTGCTTGGTGCGCCAGTGCACCAGCTCGGTCACGTCGGCCTCCACGAAGCTGGTGACGTGCGGCGAAATGCGCTTCGAATCGACCATGCGCTGCGCAATCATCTTGCGCATCCGGTCCATCTCAATCAACTCCTGGTTGCCCGATACCGAAGGAGCCAGTTTGCTGGTCGGAGCCGGAATTGCCGGCTTCGTAGCGGGTGCTTCGGGCTTGGTAGCCTGCTGGCCGTTGGCGCTGGGAGCGGGGGATGCTTTGGGGGTGGCCGGCGCTTCTGGCTGGGCTAGCGCGGCTGCCACCGGGGCAGCACTGGGCGCAGGAGCCGGCGTAGCGGCTGGCACTAGTGGCTGTTTGCCAGCTGCCACGTAGTCCAGAATGTCTTTTTTGGTCACGCGGCCTTCCTGGCCGGTGCCAGGTAGGCGCTCTAAGTCGCTCATGCTCACGCTTTCTTCGCGGGCGATGCTGAGCACTAGCGGCGAGTAGAAGCGGCCCGCCAGCACGGGGTGCTCGTCGGTAGCCGGGGCGGCGGGTGCCGGCGCGATAGGCGTGCCGGGGCTGGGCAGGTAGGGCACATCGTCCGGGCTGGGGGGCGCTACGGGCAGCGGCGGAATATTGTCGGGGTCGGCCATGGGCGGGTTAGCGCTGGCTTCTTCGAGGTCGTTGTTTTCTTCGGCCGGGGCAGGGGTGGGGGCACTGGCAGAGGTTTCGATGCGGGCGATGGGCGCGCCCACGGCCACTACTTGGCCTTCTTGTACCAATATCTCGGCCAGGGTGCCGGCATAGAGGGCAGGTACTTCGGTATCTACTTTATCAGTAGCTACTTCCAGCACCGATTCGTCTTGCTCGATGGCATCGCCAACTTGCTTGAGCCATTTCAGCACGGTGCCTTCCATGATGGATTCGCCCATCTTGGGCATCGTCATTTCCACTCGGGCCATAAAAAAGGTCGGGGGGATTAAGAGAGAGGTAGAGTGGGAGGGAGCTTGTGGCCGCAAAGGTAGCCGCAAAGTGAACCGGGTTTGGTA
>CAXUKA010000585.1:0-2315 GCA_964251335.1 uncultured Hymenobacter sp. | reverse complement strand
CTGCATAGTCGTGAGGTACGTCAGTGCGATTCTGGCTTTTATCAACCAGCAGCTGCCAGGTTTTACCATCTACGGAGTGCAGCAATTGATACTGGTGATACAGGCCGGACTGCTTGCCCAGAAAAGCCGGGTTCACGTCCTGGTCGGCGTAATTAATCTGCACGGCGCGCACGGTACACACGCTGCCGAGGTCGGTTTGCAGATACTCGCCGGGGTTGGCGGTGGCGGCGCTCCAGTAGGTTTGGATGCGCTCATCGACAGCGTAGTTGGCCGCATGGCCGCCGAGCGTGCTCGACACCTGCACCGGCTTCTCATAATTGAGCAGCATCCAGTCCGTAAACTGGCTTTGCAAGTGGTCGCTCGGGCCGGAGGGTAGGTAGTGCGGGTAGTCGCCAAAGGCGGTGTTGCAGTACAGTGTGCCGGCTGCGTCGAAGCCCGCTGGCCACAATCCCAGCCGCCGCTCGAAGTTGTTTTTCACGGCAATTACCATCGTGGAGGCATGCCACCAGTTGCCCCATTTATCCTGAAAGGTATTGCCGTGCCCCGCGCCCCGTACAAAGCCACCCGGCTTGTACGAAACTGGGTTATGCGCCTGCGGCGTGAACGGCCCGAGCGGCTTGTCACTGACCTGCACGCCATCGGCGTAACCACTGAATTCGGTGCCTGGCGCGCCGTATTGCAGGTAGTACTTGCCAGCGTGCTTGGTCATCCAAGCCCCTTCCATAAAAGGGTTCAGAAAGGTATTATCGAGGTATTCGCCAAAGCGCTGCCAGACAAATTGCGCTTCGTTGAGCCTGAACATCGCCTGCGGCTGGCCAATAGGCTGATATGTTTTGCGGCTAAGCTGCACGCCATAAAGCGGCTGGTCATTGGAGCTGCCGTAATAGAAATACAGCTTGCCATCATCATCCAAGAACAAGTCAGGGTCCCACCCGGCCAGCGGAAACGGGTCCACAGCTTTCTCCCATTTATTGGCCTTGGGGTCGGTGCTGCGCCAGAGAGCAAAATCGGGGTTGTGGCTGGAGCCGATGACAAATAGCGTGTCGCCCATCGCACGCACGGCGGGCGCGCAGAGGTCATCAAGGACCTTATTCTCGGGCTTCAAAAACGAGCGCGCCAGAAAGTGCCAATTATACAGATTGTCGCTCCACCAGTAGCCCTTCTGGTTGGTCGAAAACAGGTAGTAGGTGCCTTTAAATAAGGTGATTACCGGGTCAGCGGTAGCGCGGTGTCTCCCCGCCGTCGAAAACTCGGGGAAAGGTGTGTAGCCGTAATCGAGGTTGAGCGGATTGCAATAGGTGGGGCGCGGCGTGGGCTGCGCCAACGCCAGAGTGGGTAATAGGAGTAGAGCTGGAAAAAGGCGCATGGCTGGGATAGATGCTTAGCAGCGGTTATAACGTAATACCCCACCCCCAGCCCCTCCCCTCCGGGAGAGGGGAGCCTATCGTCAACTGACGTTAGCGAGCGTCAGGCTCCCCTCTCCCGGAGGGGAGGGGCCGGGGGTGGGGTACTACCGTCTGCTACTTCAAATAAGGGCTTTCAAAACCCAGCTTTTTCAACCCTTTCTGCACCTCCGGCGAACTCATAAATAGCTTCCAAATAAGCCCTGAGCGCTGGTTCTCCATCATCACCACTATCGGCCCCTGGTCGATGGCCAGGTACGACTTGGCGTACCAGTCGTGCTGCTCGCTGAAGCCGTCCACAAAGCCATATTCGCCCCATATTTTATCGCCGAGGTCATTGTAGAAGTGCTTCATTGCCAGTAGCGATTCGGCGGGGGCGTAGGGGTAGGCGGCTAGTGCGGCCGTGGGCGAAATCACGCCCAAATCCTCGGTGGGGGAGTGGGCCGCGTAGCCCTGCCAGCTGTCGCTGGCGGTGAGGCCCCAGCAGTTGGGGCCGTAGCCTTTTTGCAGCTTGGGGTTGGCCACGCAGTAGTCGTGGTTGATGCGCGTATAAGCCTGATTTTGTTGCCAGTAGTCGGCGTACTGGTCTTTGAGGCCGTGCGGGTCAAGGCCCATAAACGAGTAGTGCGTGAAGAATAGCGGCCCGCCCAGCTCCGGCCCCAGCGGCAGGGTGGTTTTGTAGTAGGTTTTGCCGTTTTTATACTCCGGCCCCACAGCCCAGCCTTGGTCGTACACGGCTTTGTCGATGGCGTAGCGCGGCGATGAAGCAGCTAGCACATAGGTGATTAAGCACTCGTTCCAGCCGTGAATCTGGTGGTTCATGCTCCAGTCGTTGTTGGGGCTCCAGTGCCAGTACAGCACGTTTTGGTTGCCCTGCGTAAACCAGTTCCACTCCACGCCCTCCCACATCCA
>CAXUKA010000584.1:0-2329 GCA_964251335.1 uncultured Hymenobacter sp. | reverse complement strand
ATGGCGCGTTCTGGTTCGATACGGGCACGGGCAGCTTCATTTCGAGCACGTTCTACATGCCCAAGCTGCCGAACTGGGTCACTGACTTCAACGCCCAGAAGAAGGCTGACGCCTACCGCAGCCAAACCTGGACGCCCCTACGCGGCCCCGAAGCCTACCGCAACAGCCTGCCCGACTCGAACCGCTACGAGCGCATTTTCAAGGGCAAAACCGCCGCTACTTTCCCCTACGACCTTTCCAAACTCGCTCCGCAAAACCCGCCCGCCTATGAGAGTATGTACACGTCTCCCTTCGGCAACAACCTGCTCACCGACCTCGCTCTCAGCGCCTTGCAAAACACTGACCTCGGCCGCGACGACGTGCCCGATTTGCTGGCCATCAGCTACTCTAGCCCCGATGCGGTGGGCCATACCTTCGGGCCGCTTTCCAAGGAAGAAAACGACCTGTACCTGCGCCTCGACCTGGAAATAGCCCGCCTGCTGCAAGCCCTCGACAAAACCGTGGGCAAGGGCAACTATGCCGTATTCCTGACCGCCGACCACGGCGCGAGCGAAGTAACCCGCTACCTCGCCGACCACCAAGCGCCGGTAGGCTCCTACTCGCAGCCCGACCTCAACAAGGCCGCCAATGCCTACCTAATCAGTCAGTTCGGCCCCGGCCAGTGGATAGAGGCCGAGCGCAACCACATGTATTACCTCAGCCGCTCGCTGCTAATCCAGCACAAAATCGACCTGGCCCATGCACAGCACGTACTGGCCGAGTTTCTACGCGACCAGCCCGGCATTGCCCAAGTGAATACCACCACCCAATTACTAGACGGCGGCTACACCACCGGACTGGAAGCCCGGTTGCTAATGGGCCTCTACTACCCTCGCTTCGGCGACGTGCGCTTCGAGCTGCTGCCCGGCTGGACCGGCGACATCGGCGTAGGGGCCAGCCACGGCACCGGCTATGCCTACGATACCCACGTGCCGCTGCTGTGGTTTGGGCCAGGCATTCCGGCCGGCGTCAGCTACGCGCCGCACACCATTACAGACATTGCGCCCACGGCCGCTATGCTCCTGAACAGCAAGCTGCCCAGCGCCTGCACCGGCCAGCCCATTGTGGAGGTACTGAGTGGCCTCCCTCCTACCCCGGCCCACCGGAAATAGCGCTTCCGGCAATAAAGAAAAGGAGGCTTTCAGGCTGCGCAAGTGCCGCCTGAAAGCCTCCTTTTCTTTTACTAACTTATAGTTAATCAATTACTACTGGCTTGCCCATCAGCAGCACATCAGCTTTCAGCACCCGGCCGGCCGCTACATCGGCTGCCAGCGGCTGCCCGCCACCCACAAATAGCTGCACCTTTTCGGCCAGTTCCTGGCGCTGTGCCTGGGCATTGAGACGCGAGAGCTGGCGAGGCGTTAGGCTGAATTGCACCGTCTGCTTCGCGCCGGGCGCGAGGCTGAGGCGGCGGAAGCCTTCGAGCGCGTGCCGCGCCACGCGGCCCTGCGCGTCGGGGTGGCGCACGTAGAGCTGTACCACTTCATCGCCGGCCCGCTGCCCGGTGTTTTGCACCTCCACACTCACGCTGAGGGGCTGGCCGGTTGCGGGTTTCGACAGCACTTTTAAGTTGCTGTATTTGAATGTGGTGTAGCTCAGGCCGTAGCCAAACGGGTACAGCGGTTCGCCCGTGAAGTAGCGATAAGTACGACCATCCATGCTGTAGTTATCGAAGGCTGGCAGCTGCGTTTCCGACTTGTAAAACGTCACGGGTAGCCGGCCAGCAGGGTTGTAATCGCCGAATAGCACATCGGCCAGCGCAGTACCAGCGGCCTGCCCACCATACCAACTATTGAGGATGGCCGACAGATTGGCGGCTTCCCAGGGCGTGGCGATGGCGCTACCCGTCATCAGCGTGAGTACTACAGGCTTTCCGGTGCTGTGCAGCACTTTCAGCAAGTCGGTTTGCACCTGCGGCAGGCCGATGGTGGTGCGGTCGCCGCCGCTGAAACCGGGCACTTTCACCTTCATTTCCTCGCCTTCGAGCTTGGGCGAGATACCGCCCACGAAGATGATGGCGTCGGCATCTTTCACCTTGGCCAGGATGTTGGCCGCGTTCATCGGCACGACGTGCGCGCCGGTGAATTTCAGGATGGTGCGACGGTCAAATTGGCAATATTCAAGCTTGATTTCCAGCCTTTTGCCGGCCGTTACGTTTAGCACGTACTGGTTGGTTGAGTCCCCTCGGCTGGTCCAGGCATCCAGCACCAGCTTACCATCTACAAAGAGCCGGTAACCGTCGTCGCCGGTGATTTGCAGGGCCAACTCCTCGGTTTTGTCGGGGGTGAAG
>CAXUKA010000583.1:0-2341 GCA_964251335.1 uncultured Hymenobacter sp. | reverse complement strand
GCAGTAGCATGAGCAACGGAGCCGAAATGCGCCGAAAAAACAGCAGAATCACCCCCATCAGCAGCGTGAGCGAGATGGCGAGCGTGAGGTGCGTGTCGGCTTTAATTTGGGTGGCATTGGCCGCCGAAACAGCCGGTGCGCCGAAATAATTGACCCGGTAGCGCCCACCCGATTTAGCTTGGATAAGCTGGTCGAGCTTAGTGAAGAAAACGCCGTTTTGGGCGGTGTTGCTGGATGGGTATTTCGGGTTGATGAAGAGGAACAGGTGTCGCCGGTCGCGGGTGAAAAAGTGGTCCTCGAACAGCTCCACATTTTCGTCGGGCTTGAAGTCCTTGAGCTTATTTAGCACCACGTAGCCAAAACCCAGCGGGTCGCTCACAATGAACTGCTTGAGCGCCACGCCGGCCGGACCAATCAGGGTGCGGTAATTAGCATCAACCTTGCGAGTTACGCCTTCCGGCGTGGTGGCCGAGTCAATCTGCGCGTAGTCTTTTTCCTCCAGAAACAGCGGCAGATTGTCGTGAATAGTGCCGAAGACATCGAATATCAGACTGTCATTGGCCGTGTAGTTAAACGTCTCAATGTAAGGTTTTAACTGCCCTTCGATGCGGCCGGCCAGCTCGTCGGCAAAAGCGACTTGGGTTAGCGGCTGCGGCGCGTGGGTAGTGTCAGTGTCTGACACAAACAGCACCACCCGGTCGGTAAACTTCGAGTTTTGCAGGAAGTGGCTGAAATCATCCATCCGCTTCTCGTGGGGCAGCAACTGCATCACGTTTTCCTCGAATTGGATGCGCGCCGCGAAGAAGGCAAGTCCCGCCAGCGTAGCCAGAAACACCGTGTAAAACAGCGGCTTGCGAGCTTGGAAAAACCGATAAATCAGGTAGAAAAAATTACCCATGAGCCGTTGCTAGTCGTTTTCGGCGCGATGCGAGCGCCGCCGTATAAGTGGCCCCACCGGCTACCAGCGCCGCGCCGCTAGCCAGTAGCCAGCTGCCAATAAAGTACTGCATAAAATTCTGGTGAATCGAAGCCAGCGTTAGCCCATCGGCCGAGGCCAGCTGCACGGGCTGCGCTACTACCAGCCCACCCAGCAAATAGCTCAGGTAAATAATGAGCGGAATCATGGGCGGCAAGCTGATATTGGCGCTGATAATCATCAAATAACGATTCAGCCGCAGCAATACGGCCAGCGGAATTCCTACCAGCAGCTGAAACCCCCAAATGGGCGCAATGCCCATAAACACTCCAAACGCCACCGACAACGCTTTGTGCTGCGCCGATTCTTCGACATTAAATACCTGCCCCAGCAGCTTGGCGTAGGTTTCGCGGCGAAATAAGCTGAGGATAAACTGCTTAGGCTTCACATACAGCAGTGTGATGATAACCAGCACGGTATTCAGCACACTAATGCGCGAGAAGTCGTGGAACGGGCGGAAGTGCGTAATGCGCTCCTTACCAGGCGCATAATACACCTCTATCGGCACTGAGTCCACGCGCACGCCGGCCCAGGCCGCCCGTACCAGCACCTCAATCTCAAACTCGTACTTAGGCGTGAAAAATCGCATCCCGCGCAGCGGCACCAGCGGATACAGCCGGTAGCCGCTCTGCGTATCGGGCAGCCGCTGCCCCGTCTCAAACCAAAACCAGAAGTTGGAAAACTTGTGCCCAAAGCTGCTTTTGCCCGGAATGCCATCTTGCGCCATGTTGCGCGCCCCAATCAGCAAGGCCGGGCCTTCGGCTTCCAGCTTGTCGAGGAAAGTCGGTAGGTCAGCGGCAAAATGTTGGCCGTCAGAATCAATGGTAATGGCGTAGTCGAAGCCCGCCTTATTAGCCGCCGCAAAGCCTTGGCGGAGCGCCCAGCCTTTACCGACGTTGTCGGGGTAACTCACCAAGCTTACCTCTGGAAAATCAGCTAGTAAAGCGGGCGTGCTATCGGTTGAGCCATCGTTTACGACGATGATATTGCTCGTGAACTGCTGCACCTGCGCAATGACCTTCGCCAGCGTCGTGCAGTTATTGTACGTCGGGATGATGACGCACAGCTTAAGCCGGTCGCAGCGCTCCTGGAGCAGGGGTAAGGTGCTTGTTACGTGTTGCATAGTGAGCCTGCTGCAACCTGATAAATCGGTCGGCACCCGATGAAATCGTGCCCTCCGACACCAGAATGCCGTCCTCAGAACTTTCAAATTTAAGCTGCACGCTGACTATTTCATGCGCGGCCGGCGTCAGCACCGTCAAAAACTTGATGTTGCTGGCCTTCACTAGCTGCACATTTTGCTCGGTTGCTCCTTCTAGTAACTCCTTGATAATTTGCAGCATGCATACCCCTGGCACCACGGGC
>CAXUKA010000582.1:0-2355 GCA_964251335.1 uncultured Hymenobacter sp. | reverse complement strand
CGTTCCTTACAAAAGGGGCTGCTCCGTGAGCGGCCCCTTTTGCTTTTATAAACAGCAGCGCGGTGCGTTTATTGGGAAGGATTGTCAAATCACTTAATTAATTTGGGCAGTGTACTGCTTTATGCAGGAGCTGTATTCTCATGTGGGAGTATTTGCATCACAGGGTTACGTAATGTATACACTTCTCCTGCCTATGCCTCAGCTCACGTTGTTATAAAAGCATCACGTACTGTTGATTCGTAAACTTTCTGGCAACTCAACGCTGAAGGCTACCAGTCATTACTACTTAACCTTAGTCAATACCAGACTAGAAGGCACTGACACGCCGGGCAGCACGGGCTTAGCAGCATCAACAGTCCAAGCCTCATTTTCTCTGATAATCACCCAGGACTGCCAGCGGCATTATAGGAGTTACTGTAGCTGTACTACTACCTCATGGAATGCGCTTCACAAAGGCCGTTAGGGTAGATGACACACGACAAACTCCCAACGGACATCTACCTCGACCCGAAGCAATTGACCAAGGTAGAGTGCGCGACCTTGAAGGAGATTTTCAAGGTGATTGCCGATTTTAAAGTGCAGATTAAGGTCAGCTTCGCGAAGCAGCTGTAGGCGCAACTGCTGCTATAAAACTCAGGGTAGCGCGTACCACCTTGGGTAGTGTTGGTGTAATAGGCATAGGCTAAGAACTGTATATCAGGGCTTAGTCTAAGCCTATTTTGCAGCTATCCGGCGCAGTCAGGAAAAGTTCAAATCAGCTGCAAGCTGAACGCTACCTGCACTACCTGAAAGCAGAGTCCTGAAATGGTTAGTAATTAAGCTGAGCCTTAGAAAGCAGTTCCTGTGAGCCGTGCTTAAAAGCAGTCCTAAACCTACCTGATACCTACTATATCAGGTAGTTATCTGCGATTAATGGCCTATACTGAGCTGCTAGCACAAAATTATTTTTTAAACAAAGCTCGGGGGTCTGCGCAATTAGTTGATTGTATGGAATTTATTTTTATTTGAATAGTGCAACTGGACCTACACAATCGTTTCCGGTTACATACAGCAATCGATTCGATACTTAATCGTGTCTAATACATTTTATACCAATGTTTTACCTGAAAATAAAGGTCGCTTACATTTGGTCATCGATAACTAGACACTTCGCTCAATGCGAGCGCCTGACGCCTCCCCTGCCACTCAATAGCAGAGCTATTCGATGATGTAGTAGCTGCCAAGTCTTGCGCGCTCGCTAAGTAAGCTTTTCCCGTCATCACCTATCCCCATTCCCCTTATTGCCTATGCCCATACTTGCTTAGTCAACCATCCACCCCTAACCAAATCAACGCATTTTCCAATCTTGTCTCCCACTTCTTCAACCCACCCAGGAAAAAATGAAAACGAGATTTACAGTTTTAGCCCTGGTGCTGAACTTGGTCTGCCTCAGGTCATTTGCCCAGGCTCCCCTTGTTTACAGCTCTGAAAATACGGGCGCCGCGAGCTGCACAGCTCCCCCACTGCCAGCCTTCAGCCAACTGCCGGCAATAGCTCCTTTACCCGACCCTTTTATGTGGGCCGATGGGCACGGGCGCTCCACCAGTTTCAGCGACTGGGAATGCCGACGCAATGAAATCAGGGCCCAGATTGAGAACTACGAAATCGGGACCAAACCTACTAGGCCCCAGAACATTACCGCCAGCTACGCGGCCGGCGTGCTCACCGTGAATGTGACGGTAAACGGACAGACGATGACTCTGACGTCGCAGGTGGTGCTGCCGTCGGGCAGTGGCCCGTTTCCGGCCGTTATTGGCATGAACAGTCCTTCGGGCAGTGTGCCATCGACGGTGTTTAGCGGCCGCAACATCGCCCAAATCACTTTCAACCATAACCAGGTAACGACATATGGCAGTCCGAAAAACACGGACCCGTACTACCGGCTTTACCCGAATCTGAATATTGATAATACGGGCCAGTATAGCGCCTGGGCCTGGGGCGTGAGCCGCATCATCGACGGCCTGGAGCTGGTGCAGGCCAGCCTGCCCATCGACTTGAAACACATTGGTGTTACAGGCTGCTCCTATGCCGGGAAGATGGCCCTGTTTTCCGGGGCTTTCGACGAGCGCGTGGCCCTGACCATCGCCCAGGAGTCGGGCGGCGGCGGCGCGCCGGCCTGGCGCGTATCGGAAACGCTGGGCGCGGTAGAAAAACTGGGCGCGACAGACTATAACTGGTTCAAAGAAGACATGCGCCAGTTTGCCGATGCCAACGTGCCCAAACTGCCGGAGGACCACCACGAGCTGATGGCCATGATAGCCCCCCGCGCCTTGCTGGTAACGGGCAACACCGATTTTGAGTGGCTGGCCAACCCGG
>CAXUKA010000581.1:0-2377 GCA_964251335.1 uncultured Hymenobacter sp. | reverse complement strand
GTTCGATACATCCTTTAGGCCATTGGGCACGGCTACGCTGATGGCCATGCTATCAACCTCGTCGGCCTGCTGGTCTTTGCAAGGCCACCAAATACTAGCGCCCACGCCCTGGCAAGCCGTGGCAATGAACGGCTGACCAGCGGCATCCTGCGTGAATACCATGCCGCCATCCCAAGGGGCCTTTTTGGCCACTGTCGGCTCGCCCGAATACTCAACAGTGAACTCCTCGCGGCTGCCCTGTTTTATCGTCTGCGGGAAGGTCACGAACACCGCATTCGCCTCGCGGGTGAAGGGTAATTCCTTGCCGTGATACAGCACCTTACCCACCGCCAGATTGGCGAAAAGGTCGAATTGCAGCCGGGTAAAATCGCGGGTGGCCGTGAAGCGAAACAGGTTGGAGCCGCTGAGAAACTTGCGGGCCGGGTCAAGCTTCACATCGAGGTGATAGTAGTTGATATCGTAGCAGGTGCGCTCGGGCCGCTGCCCGCCGCGCAGCGAGTCGGCGCGGGTGTAGGTGGCTTTGGGCTGAAGCAATTGGGCCGAGGCCAGCAGCGACGAGCCGAGCAGCGGCAGCAAAAGCCGCAGGGTTTTCCGAAGAATCATGGATGCATGTAAAACGGAGTGGCACTCCGCTTATCGTGGGGGCGGACCTGACGCGAAACGGAGTGCCACTCCGTTTTACAATACCTTCGCCAAAGTTACGCTTCTATTAATCGCCCTATGTCACTCACGCTCGCCCACGCCGCCACCGCGCCGGCCCAGTCTACCCAGGTATTCATTCTGCCGCTAGGCACCCCTACCCTGCCCGATGCCGCCGCTACCGACCTGCCCGCGGCGGCCCGCGCCTACGTCGAAGCCGCCCTGGCCGATAAGCAGACCTTCGTCGCGCTCAATCACTTTTCGCACCAGCACTACTACGTGGTGCTCGAAGCCAAGCGCACCGCCGACCTCCAGCTCGAAGCCCTCCGCAAAGCCGGCCACCAGCTGCAAGCCGCGTTGAAAAAGGAAAAAACCGCCGAGGTTTTTATCCATAATCTCAGCGAAAACGCCGATGCGGCCCTCACGCTAGCCGAAGGCTTATTCTTATCGGCTTACGAATTTGAAGGCTATAAAACGGATGAAAAATCCCGCGCCGCCGCGTCGCTTACCACCATCACCCTAGTCGGCGCAGCCGCCACCGCCACTCAAGTCACCGAACTGCAACACGTACTAGAAGGCGTAGCCTTTGCCCGCGACCTCGTCAACGCCCCCCTCAACAAGCTCAACGCCTTGCAGCTAGCCGAGCGCTTCGCCGAAGCCGGCGATGCGGCCGGCTACACCACCGACATCCTCGACCTAGCTAAAATCGAGAGTCTGCGCATGGGCGGTCTGCTCGCCGTGAACCTCGGCTCGCCCGAGCCGCCCACCTTCAGCATCCTCGAATGGAAGCCCGAAGGTGCGCAAAACGAGCATCCCTACGTGCTAGTCGGCAAAGGCGTAGTATACGACACCGGCGGCCTCAGCCTCAAGCCCACCCCCGGCAGCATGGACATGATGAAGTGCGACATGGCCGGCGGCGCGGCTGTAGGCGGTGTGCTCTACGCCTTGGCCAAGAACAACGTGCCGCTACACGTCATCGGCCTCGTACCCGCCACCGACAACCGCCCCGGCGGCCTCGCCTACGTGCCCGGCGATGTGCTCACCATGTTCTCCGGCCTCACCGTAGAGGTTAAAAACACCGACGCCGAAGGCCGCCTGCTGCTGGCCGATGCCCTCAGCTTCGCCAAAAAATATCACCCTGAGCTAGTCATTGACCTCGCCACGCTCACCGGGGCTGCCGTGCGCGCCATCGGCACCGAGGCCAGCGCCGTGCTGGGCACCGCCACCCCCGAAACCACTGCCCAGCTACTCGCCGCCGCCCACCGCACCCATGAGCGCCTCGTCGAGTTTCCTCTCTGGGAAGACTACGCCGACCACATGAAGTCAGATATCGCCGACCTTTCCAACCTCGGCAAGGCCGAAGCCGGGCATATCTCGGCCGCTAAGTTTCTGGAGCGCTTCATCGAAGGCACGCCGTGGTTCCACCTGGATATTGCCGGCCCAGCTTATCTCACAGCACCCGATTCTTACCGGGGCAAAGGCGGCACGGGTACGGGCGTGCGCCTACTGTATGAATTTCTGACCAAGCAATTGGCCTAACAAAATGGTTGTCATGCTGACGAAGGAAGCATCTTATCACGGCGGCCTTCAATAGAATACTAATCAGAGCAGTGCGAGCGTGATAAGGTCCTTCGCAAGCTCAGGATGACAAAGTAAGAAATGCCTAAAACCCTCCCGCGCCTCGGCTTTTCCGTGGGCGACCTCGCCGGCATCGGCCCCGAAGTAATCTATAAAACCC
>CAXUKA010000580.1:0-2390 GCA_964251335.1 uncultured Hymenobacter sp. | reverse complement strand
AGCTACGCCAGCCCCTGGTACCCGCCCGTAGCCAAACTTACCGGCCTTATTTTTGGTTATCAGCCGCTTGCTAATTCCTAACCCCCAGCATCTCATGAAATTCACCGCTTTTGCCCTGGCTGCTGCTGCTACGCTCAGCCTGGCCTTCATCGCCCCCAAACCCGCCCCGATGAACCCCACCGAAACTGCCGCCACACCCGGTACCGTTTACGACTTCACCGTGAAAACCATCGATGGTAAAGACGTGAAGCTGAGCAAGTACAAGGGCAAGAAAATCCTCATCGTGAACACTGCCTCGAAGTGTGGTTTCACTCCGCAGTACAAAGAGCTGGAAGAGCTGTCGAAAAAGTACGCTGGTAAGGTCGTTGTGCTAGGTTTCCCCTCGAATAGCTTCAATCAGGAATTGACTTCTAATGAAGAAGTTGCGTCGTTCTGCGAGAAAAATTACGGCGTAACGTTTCCGCTCTTCCAAACAGGTTCGGTAAAAGGCGATGATGCGCAGCCGCTCTACCGCTTCTTGGGCGACAAAGAGAAAAACGGTGTAGTGAGCGAAGTGCCAACCTGGAACTTCTGCAAATACCTGGTCGATGAGAAAGGCCACGTCGTGAAGTTTTACCCTTCAAAAGTGAAGCCGCTGAGCGACGAGCTGGTGGCTGATATTACGAAGTAGTCTTAACCCCGCTTGTCATTGCGAGCGTGGCGAAGCAATCGCACCAAGACGGGCCGTTCGGGTACTCGTCGGGTGCGATTGCTTCGCTACGCTCGCAATGACAGTTTACAGCAAACCACTAATTATGTCTCCCTGGATTTCCGCGTTTCGCCCCCGCACGCTGCCGCTGGCCCTGGCCAGCATTCTCACGGGCGGCTTCCTGGCCAAGTCGGCTGGGCAGTTTAATGGCCCGGTGGTGGCCCTGGCGGCCCTCACCACTATCTTGCTCCAAATTCTGAGCAACCTCGCCAACGACTACGGCGACTCGCAAAACGGGGCCGACAGCGTGCATCGCCAAGGCCCACTGCGCGCCGTGCAAAGCGGGGCCATCACCCCCGCCGAGATGAAGCGCGCTATGTGGGGCTTTGGCATGGCGGCCTTGGCGAGTGGGGTGGCCTTGCTGATGGTAGCGCTTGGTTTTCAGGCGGTATGGGTACTGTTGGCGTTTTTTGTGCTGGGGCTGAGCGCCATTTGGGCGGCGGTGAACTACACGGCGGGCGCACGGCCCTACGGCTACGCTGGCCTGGGCGACGTGTCGGTATTCCTGTTTTTCGGCATTGTGGGTGTGTGCGGCACGTACTTTTTGCAGACCGGCAACCTGCCGAAAGCCGTGCTGCTACCAGCCGCGGCGCTGGGCTGCTTTGCCACTGCGGTGCTGAATGTCAACAACATCCGCGATATCGTGTCGGATAAATTGGCAGGCAAAATCACGGTGCCGGTGCGGCTGGGGCCGCAGCTGGCTCGCCGCTACCATCTGCTGCTGCTAGCGGCTGGCGTAGTGGCGGCTGCTACCTATGTGCTGCTCAACTACCACTCGCCCTGGCAGTGGCTGTTTCTCTTGAGCTTGCCCTTGTTTTTCTTCAACGGCAGCCAGGTTTTAGCCCGCCAAGAGTCGATGCAGCTCGACCCACTACTCAAGCAAATGGCGCTGAGTACGCTGGTATTTACGCTGCTGTTTGGCCTGGGGCAGGTGTTGTAGCTTGTAAATAAGCTTTGCAAAAAGCGACGGGGCGGTAGCAACGAAAACACCTTCGTTGCTACCGCCCCGTCGCTTTTTTGTCAATTACTTATATGTGCGGCATGTAGGGCAGCATCACCGGGCTTGCGTCTTCGGCGCGGCTGTTCAGGTCCAGCTGCTTTACTGGCACGATGAGGTCGCGCAGCCAAGTGGGGCGAGCCTGCGGGCTCTTTTTGAGCTTGGCTTGCCATTCCTCGTCGGTGAGGCGCTCGTGGCTGGTGAACTCGTAGTAGCTGAAAATAGCGCCTCGCGCCAGCACCGGCAGGCCGTTGATTTCGACTATCACATACAGGGCGTCGGCGTTGCCAACGGCTTCTTCCAGCACGTCTTCGTTGTAGGCGTACACGTCGGCGGCCAGGGCCACGTAGCGCTCGCGGTCGGGCAGCCGGTCGAGGCCCGGCACGTTGAGGGTTTCCAGCGTTAGGCGCTCCACCTCGCCGCCGATGGTGACTAAGTCATTCATTTCCTCCACGGTCAGGTTTTGGTGCGCCACTTCCTTTTTGGCCAGGCCGTGCAGCTTATTCACCAGCTTGCGAATGCTTGTATTGAGACTATCGAGGTGGGGCGTATTGGCGTGCAGGCGGTGCAGGGCCGCATTCTGGAAAGCTAATAGCTCCTGCGCCCGCTCCCAGAAAGGCAGGTTGGGCTCGACGTAGGCAAGGT
>CAXUKA010000579.1:0-2396 GCA_964251335.1 uncultured Hymenobacter sp. | reverse complement strand
GCACTATCGCCACCAACTGCCCCTGAAACGCATGCATCTGCGGCTGCTGGAACGGCTCCAGGTTCGTCGCGTCGCCGTTGCCGATGGCGCGGAAGCTGCCTGCGCCGCTCACCGTGAAATGCAGCTCATTGGTGGCACTGGGGCAGAGGTTGCCCTGCGCGTCTTCGACGCGGGCCGTGATGTAGGCCAGGTCGTTGCCATCGGCGGCCAGCTTGGTATGGTCGGTTGCGAGCTTGATATGGTGGGGCGCGCCGGCCGTGCGTACTTCTTCAGTAGCAGCTACTTTGCCCTGGGCATCGTAGGCTACTACTTTGAGGGTGCCGGGCTGGTATTTTACCTCATTCCATTCAAGGCGGTAGCGGGTTTGGGGGTTGTCGGTTTTGCTTTTAGTTTGGCGGCCCTGGCTCTGGCCGTTCACGAATAGCTCGGCCGAGGGGTAATTAGTGTAGCAGAAAACCGGCGTAGTCTGGCCTTCGCGGCCGGCCCAGGTCCAGTGCGGGAGCAGGTGCAGGGTCGGCTGGGTGGTGTTCCAGCGGGCGCGATAGAGGTAGTACCGGTCCTTAGGCTGGCCGGCCAGGTCGAGAATGCCGAAGTAGGAGCTGTGCGAGGGCCATTTTTCATCGTAGGGCGTGGGCTCGCCCAGGTAGTCGAAGCCCGTCCACACAAACTCGCCGGATACGCCGGGCACATCGTCCTGCGCCTGAAACTCCAGGTCGGGAATCTGCGACCAATTGCAGGCTTCTAAGTCATAAGACGACGACTGGTTATCGTCGTATTTCTTGTCCTTGCCCAGCACCGCCGGAAACTTATACACGCCCCGCGAGCTCACCGTGGAGGCCGTTTCGGAGCCCAGCAATAGACCCTGCGGCAGCCTGGCCAGGGCCTCGGGGTAGCGGTGGGGCTTGTAGTTGAAGCCCGGCACGTCGAGCACGGCGGCGATGCCGTATTTGAAATCGTCGTCGAAGCGGTCCATGCCCATCGTCACGGCGCGGGTGGGGTCTTCGCGATGCACAATGTCTTGTAGGCGCTTGGCAATGATGGGGCCATTGGCGTTGCTTTGGTCGGGCACCTCGTTGCCGATGCTCCACATGATGACCGAAGGGTGGTTGCGGTCGCGGTGCACCATGTTCACGAGGTCCTTCTCGGCCCACTCGTCAAAATACTGGCTGTAGCCGTTCTTCACCTTCGGCGATTTCCACTCGTCAAACGACTCCACCATTAACATAAAACCCATCTCGTCGCAGAGCGCCACCAGCTCGGGTGCGGGCATGTTGTGCGAGGTGCGAATGGCATCGCAGCCCATATTCTTGAGCAGCGTGAGCTGATGGCGCAGCGCGGCGGTATTAATAGCCGTGCCCAGCGGTCCCAGGTCGTGGTGGTTGCACACGCCCTTGAATTTGCGCGGCTGCCCGTTCAGCGAGAAGCCTTTACCCTTCTCAAACTTGAAAGAGCGAATACCAAACGGCGTTTTATAAGTGTCCTGTACTACGGTGCCCGCTAGCAGCTTCGACTCGGCGGTATATAGCGTGGGCGTTTCGGGCGACCAGAGTTTAGGCGATTTTACCACGAAGCTTTGCGCTACTTCCTGGCCGGCCACCACGGCGGTAGTTGCAGTGGCTACCACGGTGCCGGCCGCGTTGCGGAGGTCGGTTTGCAGCTTGAGGCCAGTGGTGCCGGCCGGGGCTTCGACCTTGGTTTTAAGCTTCACGCTGGCTGATGCGGCCGTGATTTCGGGCGTGGTGAGGTAAGTGCCCCACACCGGAATGTGCGCACCTTTAGCCGTGATTAAGTGCACGTTGCGATAGAGTCCTGCGCCTGGATACCAGCGCGAAGCCTCCGGGAAATTCTCCAGCCGCACCGCCAGCGTATTCGGCCCGTTGGCGCGCAAGTAGGGCGTGATGTCTACCGAAAACGAGTTGTAGCCATAGGGCCAGAACATCACCTCCTTGCCGTTCACATAGACCCGCGCATTGCTCATCGCGCCATCGAACAGCAGCACGGCCTGGCCGCCTTTGCCCAGCGCAGGCACGCTCAATTGCCGCCGATACCAACCCACGCCCACAAAGGGCAGCCCGCCCGTGCGGCCCGATTTTAACGTGGCTTCCTTCTCGTTGTTTTGTTCGATTTTAACGGCTTGCTGGTCGTTTTTGCCATCGAAAGGGCCGGTGATGGCCCAGTCGTGCGGGATGCGGACTGTCTGCCATTTCGTATCATTAAAGTCGGGCTTGGCCCCGTCGGGCTGGTCACCTTTGGTGAATTTCCAGTTGGTGTCGAGCAGGGTTTCCTGGCGGGATTGGGCGGCGGCAGGCAGGCTGGCGGCCAGCAAAAGCGCGGCCGCGAAGTGCTTGGGGAAGGACATGGAGTGGATAGGGTAGAAGGGCGTAGCCGAGGCGACG
>CAXUKA010000578.1:0-2410 GCA_964251335.1 uncultured Hymenobacter sp. | reverse complement strand
AGCACGCTCAGTTGGTTGGAAATGGACACGTACACGTGAAAGGCGCGGTCGGGGCCGCCTTTCATGAGGTAGAGCGGCCGCTTGCCGTAGGCCGCAAAGCGCAGCTCGTATTTATCGGTGGCCAGTTTCTTGGTCTTGAGGCCGTAGCCAAACTTGCGCTGAATAAAAGTCAGGTCTTGCTGCTGCCCCCGCTCGGCGTAGCGTATCCAGAAAACGTGAACTGGCTCGTCTTCATCGAGTTGGCCATTGCTACCGGTGTTGAGCTGATAGATTACCGTGTTGGTATTGGGGTCGCGCTGCAAGTAAAATAGCTGGTTGGCAATACCGCTCGGCACCGGAAATGTCAGTACTGGGGTAGGCTGGGCCGCATCGGCCCGCAGGCCACCTCCCAGCAAGCCCAGCACCAGCACGGCAGCCGCCGATATGGGCTTGCTTAGTTCTGTGGGGCGGGCCACCGGCTGGGCTGCCCGTTGTAGCAGTGCTGCTTTGGCTTGCAGCAGCCGCGATACGGCGGTGATGTTGGAAAGCACAGCCAACGCGGTGAGCGGAAACGTGAAAATCGACATCGTCTCGAACACGTGAAACGGCACGCCGGGTATGAATAATTTGTAATTGCCGCCCAGCCAGTGTGAAGCCACGCCGCAAGCTAATGCGCTGACACCTACTAGTACTACACGCTCAGGCCGCTGCATCAGGCCGCCCTTGCACTCGATGCCCAGGCCCTCGGCCCGCGCCCGCGTGTAGCTCACCATCATCGAGCCGATGAGGCCGAAAAAACCCACCAGTGAGCTCAGAAAATAGTGATGCGCAACTAGATAATAGCAGATGCCCAGGAAGGTAAACAGCTCGCTGTAGCGGTCGAGCACCGAGTCGAAAAGCGCGCCGTACGGGCTCTGCATTTTGCCCAAGCGGGCCACCTGCCCATCGAGCATGTCGAACAGCCCGGCAAATAGCACCAGCGCCCCGCCCCAGCCCACATAGCGCAAATCACCCCGGTGGCCCGACTCGCCGCCCACGATGAAAAGTACGGCCACGCCCATATTGAGCAGCAGCCCGGTGAGCGTTACGGCATTGGGTGTGAAGCCCAATTTAATCAACAGCCGCACAAAGGGGTTGATTACCAAGTAAATGCCTTGTTGAAGGGCAATGCGTAGCTTATCGAACGTCATAGCGGCGGACGCTTAAAAGTCAATTTTGAAGCGCCCCCGGATGCCCCATTCCGCCACGTGCGGATTGTCGAGGTAGGTCAGGCGCCTTACCAAATCGAGGCGGAATAGCTTGAAAATGTTGGCGATACCTACGCTGGCCTCGCCATAGGGCTGGCGGCCCAGCGTAAAAGCCTGCTGCTCGCCGTGGCCTTGGTCGGCCCGCAAGAAGTCGTAGAGGCCGTCGTGCAGGTCGGGGTTGTTCTCGTTGCGCACGCCTCCGTAGAGCAGCTTAATCGAGGCCACCTCACGCAGCTTGAGGCGGCGCAGTAGTGGTATTTTATTGAAAAAGAAACCGTTGAAGTTCTGGTCGACGAACAAGCTGACGTAGTGGTCGCTCGAAAACTCCAGGAAATTCATCAGGTTGTAGGAGTTGAGCTGGTACGAAAACGTCTGGTTGGCGCGATGAATGTCGAGCAGCGGCCACGGCACTTGCCCAAAAATATAGCCGCCCTCCAGCTTCACATCGGCGTGGCCAAACTGCGAGAGGTACACGCGCTTGGTCACGTTGGCGAGCACGTTTTCGTAGTTGTACTCACCGCCTACCAGCCCGCGCACCCCCGTTGTCAGTCGCAGCGTGTACACGGGGTTGGGGGTGATGATGGGCGTGCGGTAAAGCTTGCCCTGGTAAAACTGCTCGTTGGGAGCCCAACGCAGAGTTATCGCTATTTCGCTGGTGGTGAGTGTGCTAACGTTGCGGGGGCTGTCATCGCTGGCGGTGCGGTAGTACAGACCACCAGCCGGCGATTGCCGCAGATTTTGGAAGCCCAGCGTGTACGAAAAGTGGTTGTTGAACTCGTGCACGTAGTCGAGCCGGTACACATCGTTGTAGGTGTATCGGTCGTTGATGCCCCGCTTGAACGAAAGCAGAAAGTTGTCTTCCTGCACAAACTCCAAATCCTGCCCTGGAATGCGGGTGTCGCGCTGCACGCTGGCCCGTATAAAATTCTGCGGAAACTTATAGATGCTCTTGTTATTCAGCGAGTAAGTCGAGCTTAGGAAGTACTTCCATTTCTCGTCCTTAAAGCCATAAGCCCCATAAGTTTCGAAGAAAATGCGCGAGCTCAACTGCGTAGTGGTGCGCCCGCCCAGCCGCACCCGAAAACCCTCGACGGGGTTAAAGCTATAGAAGGTATTGGATGGCCCCACCTCAAATGGCCCGAAACCCTTGTAGCCCGAAAGCAAGAACGTAAACAGCGTAAGCT
>CAXUKA010000577.1:0-2446 GCA_964251335.1 uncultured Hymenobacter sp. | reverse complement strand
ACGACTGGCGATGTGAAATTCGTTTCGCGCATCTTGGGCCAGGCCGAGCTGCCGGTCGAGAACGTGTCGCTCCAGCACATCACCACCGGCGTGGTGCAAGACAAAAAGCACATCCAAGAGAATGTCCGGCGTTTTAGCGAAGGTGGGTAGTAGCGCCCCCACCACTACCAGTAAGCTAGTATTTGTATGAAAATCCTGTTCGCCCTGCTGTTGCTCCTGCCCATTGCGCTAGCTTCCCAGCCAACGGCTCCGACGCGTAAAGCGCTCAATATCTTTACCCTGGGCGATAGCAACGGCACCTTCCCAGACAGCTGGCCAACGCAGCTGCAACGGGCGCTGCCCACGGCGCAGGTGTTCAATCTCAGCAAGTCGGGCCGAACCATCGGCTTTGTCAACAACGGCGACAGCACCCTGAACTCGTTGCTGGTCATCGGCGAAAACCTGCAAAAAGCGGCCGAGTTCACGCAGACCCGCCCCTTCGATTTTGTGGTATTAGAGCTGGGCACCAACGACGCCAAAGCCGTTTTTGCCGCTCGGCAGCGGGAAGTCGCAACCAACCTGGAAACGCTCGTTCGCACTATCAAGGGCAGCCGATACCCGGTTATTAGCCGGGCCAAAATCATCATTATCTCGCCGCCGCCCTATGGTAGCAAAGCCGAAGCTCTCCCTAAATACGCGGGCGGCAACCACCGAGTGCAAGCGATGAGCAACGCCTTCCAGCGGGTAGCCAAGCGCAATCAGTGCCTATTTGTGGACGGCTTTCACACGCCGGGGCTGAACATCGAAACCATGACCGCTGATGGCCTTCACCTAGACGCGGTCGGCTCGCAGAAGCTGATGGTGCCCGTAATAGCCTTGCTGGTGAAGTAAGTCGGGAGGGAGGTGGTTGCTTGGGAACAAGCGGCAAAAACAGTAAAGACCACCAGGGGTACTGGTGGCCTTCTACCAGCATCGTAATAGGGGATAGCTTCTTTTGTTTTTATTTAAATTAACATAAATATCTATTTTTCAGTTAAATATAATTACTCAAGTTGTGTTTACGCCTTTATAGCCGCTGGTTTACCCATTAGTAAGGCATTCAGGCAGCCCCCATTAGACTTCTCTTCGACATTGCTGACACAGCTTTAAGCAGCGTGTAATAGCCTGCTCGGCTGTGTCAGCTTACCTTTAACAGAGGCCAGTTTAAGCTGGAGCCTAGGTAACCCCTAAATCCGAAAGGCAGGCTTCCGGACGCTGCGCACGCAGCGTATGCAAACGAACGTTCTTAACATGCCACGTAGAGTTGATTTCCGCGTGAACTTCCTGTTTAGCAAGCCTCACTGTTGGCAGATAAAAAGCGCAGTCCAAAAGCCGCCATGACCAAGCCTACTTACGCAGGTGCCCTGAACTGTCCAACGTGACTAGACCAACTTATTTTATAGAACTTGACCTTTGCTAGCCCCTATGTGACTACTTATTGAAAGACAAGCACAGAGACTTATCAAGCTTCTTATGAACTGAATGCACAGGGTCCTGCGTAGCTTGGGAGGATGAAAAGGCTACTACTGATGGTGCTGCTGGGTGGCTGTTCGCCCGCCACTGAAAAGCACCCAAGCGAGGTCAGCAAGCCGTCCGTTGCGCAAGGCTTGTCATTGGACGCTGTTCAGGCTGCGGTTACCGCGTACATACAGCAACACTTACCGGCTCCCACTAGCTATCGACCAGTGCGATGGGGCCAGCCGATGCCGTGGCAACAAAAGCAGGTAGATAGTATCGGGGCTAAACTAGCCCACCTGAAGGCCAAGCTGTACCGGTCTCAATTGGCAAAGGACAGACACCTATTAAGATATGTAGAAATTCGCCCAGCACAGGCAAAGCGATTAGGAGCACTCATGCAGCAATTAGCAGCTGGCGCAAAGCACTGGGAGCGAACGCGGGATTCCTTAGCCAATTCTACCAATGCTACTCGCTTAGGCAGTCGGCTGCTTCATACTTACCGAGCCAATAATAAGCAGGGCATTTCCACGCTTGATAGCAGCGAATTCATTGTTTTCAACCAAGGAACAGTTACTCCGCTTCGTAAAATAGAAGATGTTGACCTGACCTCCATTTCCATAAGATAGAGGATGTTGATTGCACTTAAGTGCTATGCAAGGGCGCAGTGGCTGGGCACCCTGAGAAAGAATAGCAAAGCCTGACTGATAAGGAGTTAATGAAAACTTACAGCAACTTATTAAGCAACATGACCAGATTATAGTATTTCAAAAAATAACCTTAATAATCAGTGCTTTAGAAGCATTTTTCTGGATTTATTTTATCTATTGTAAATTTTACAGCCTGTGAGAGTAGCACTGCAAAGCTTGAGCGACAGGGGAACAGCTGCCGCGTCCTGCGCCCCAGCCCGTTCGTCTTAGAGGGAGTAGGATAATTCAATTGCTATGTTCAGGAGGCCCTTTTGCCAGCCGGC
>CAXUKA010000576.1:0-2461 GCA_964251335.1 uncultured Hymenobacter sp. | reverse complement strand
GGGGTAGGATGCGGGGGCAAACCCCGCACCTTACCCCAAAAACATGCGTTGCAAACCCGCCCATAGGCGCTTTTTGAGGCTGACATCGTACTCAATCATCTCGATTTCGGCACCGGCCAGGTAAGACAAGCCGGAGCTGGGAAATTGCACGGGCTCGTATATCTGGGTGGTGCGTACGGCCACATCGAGCAAGTTTTTGCCGAAGGCCAGGATGCGGGTAGCGGCGATTTCCTTACGCAGATTTTGCAGGGCCACGGGGTAGGGGCTTTCCACATTTACCAGCACCACATCGGCCATTACCAGCCCAATAGCCTTTAGAAGGTTGTTCAAAAAAACGTTGCGCGTCAGCTTAATAAACCGGTCGGGCGGCAGCCGCACCAGCACCACCACGCCCTGCGCATTGGTACCAAGCGTAGAGAACGTAGTGAGCAGGTAGGCCGGCACCTCAGTGGCCGCCGCAGACGCTGCCGGAGCCGGAGTAACAACTGGCGCAGGCACTGCCTTCGCCGCTGGTGCTAACCCTGTGCCTGCCAGCGAGGGCAGCTTGCCAGCGGGGGTAGGCAGCGGGGGCGCAGCGGATACTACCGGTGCGGGAGCTACCACTGGCGTGGCAGGAACCGCCACTACCGGCGCAGGTGGTGCCACGGGCACTGGCGGGGCCAGGGTAGCCGCCTCTGCTGCGACCAGCGCCGGTGCTGGTGTTGCGGCAGGCTCGGTAGCGCCTATGGGCATCGTACGCTCGTGCGCCTCAAAGGGCATATAGAGCGTGATATCGGTATAGAAATTTTGGAGAAAGGCCAGCGTACTGGCTTGTTCATCAGCCATGTATGCGTAGGGGTTAAGGGAGTTCAAACATTGCTTTCAACTCGGTAGCGTCGCTGGGCTTGAGGCGGCCGGCTAGCACGAGGCGCAGCTGGCGGCGGCGCAGGGCACCTTCGTAGAGGGAAATTTCCTCGGTCGTTTCGGGCACGGCCTCGGGCACGTCGATGGGGCGGCCCGACTGGTCGACGGCCACGAAAGTGAAAAACGCCTCGTTGGTTTTCATGCGCGTGCCGCTCGGGATGTCCTCGGCCCACACGTCGATGTGGACTTCCATACTGGAGCTGAAAGCGCGTGTTACCTGCGCCTGCAAGGTCACCACGTTGCCTAGCCGGATGGGGTCGCGAAACGACACATTATCGACTGAAGCTGTGACTACGATGCGGTTGGAGTGCTTCTGGGCGGCAATGGCGGCGGCGATGTCCATGAGGTGCATCATGCGGCCGCCCATCAGGTTGTTGAGGGTATTGGTATCGTTGGGCAGCACCAGCTCGGTCATAATGACGTAGGAGTCGGATACGGGGCGTTGCTTGCGCACAGGCAGTGGTGAGATGGTGAGGTGGTGAAATGGTGAGCGCAGAGGCCCACTAAGCCGTTGCAAAGGTAAGCCGACCAGTCGGCGAAGACTCCCGCCGGCTCAAAACATCGCCCATAGCAATGTCGTTGCCCATCTCACCATCTCACCATCTCACCATCTCACCATCTCACCTATTTCCACCCCGCCGCGCCTAGCAGCGGTACAAAGCGGCAGCCGCCAAATTCTTCGCGTACAAAGCTTTCAGGCCCTTCGCGGGTGATGCGCAGGAGCTGCTGCCGGCTGGGGTCCTGCGCGCCCACTGGCACCACTAGCCGCCCGCCTATACGCAGCTGCCGTAGTAGGGCAGGCGGTAGAGCCGGTGCCCCGGCCGTAACCAGAATGCCATCGTAGGGCGCGCCAGCCGGCCAGCCCAGCGAGCCATCGCCTAGGTGCAGGCCAGCGGTGGGCAGGCCCAGGGCAGCCAGGCGGGCTTTGCCGCGGGCGTAGAGCGTGGCGTTAAACTCGATGCTTTGGACGTGGCTAGTAAGCTGGCACAGCACGGCATACTGGTAGCCCGAGCCGGTGCCGATTTCGAGGATATGCTGGCCGGGCTGCACACCCAGCAGCTCGGTTTGGGTGGCTACGGTGGCTGGCTGCGAAATCGTTTGGCCCTCGCCGATGGGAAAAGCCTTATCCTGATAGGCGTGGGCCTCAAAAGCAGTCTCAAAAAATAAATGGCGCGGCACGGCGGCCATGGCCGCCAGTACACGCTCGTCGCGAATGCTGCGCTGCTCGCGCAGCAGCGTTACCAGCGCCCGGCGCTGGCCACGGTGGCGATACGTATCGCGGTCGGAAGAAATCGGAGAAATGATAAGCGAGGAGGTTGGGGTATTCGTGGAGCGTAGCCCTATTTTTGCGCAGCTCGCTGCGAAAATACGACTCCCTCCCTTCCTTTGCTTCTGCTCCGCCGTCTTCAATACGTTAAACTCCTGGCGGCCGATTTTGGGGCGGCGTTGCTGGCCTGGATAGGATTCTTCCTGCTGCGCAAGTACCTGCTGCACGAGCTCGACAATGCCCGCTTTACCGAAGCGGTACTCATGGGCTTGGCCGGGGCCGCCCTGATGG
>CAXUKA010000575.1:0-2464 GCA_964251335.1 uncultured Hymenobacter sp. | reverse complement strand
AACGCCGTGCAGGAAGTAATAACATCGGCCCGGTGGTGCCAGGCATCGGCCTTAACCGCGCTGCTCTCTACTTCTTCCCCGACCTGATTAACGCGCCGGTAGAGCGTTTCCTTGATGGCAATGACCACGGCCAGCACAGCCAGCGTGAAGGGAGCGGGCAGTTGGTGAGGCGTGAGAATATGCAGCACGCCCTCGGTAGCAATGTAGGCGGCGGCCAGCACCAGCGCCACAGCTACCGCAATGGCGGCCAGCGGCTCGGCCTTGCCGTGGCCGTAGGGGTGGTTGGCATCGGGCTCGCGGGCGGCAGTGCGCAACCCCAACCACACGATGAGCGAGCTCAGAATATCAGTACCCGACTCGATGGCTTCGGCAATGAGGGCGTAGGAGTGCCCCACGATGCCTGCCGTGCCCTTGCCCAACACCAGCGCGATATTGGCCCCGATGCCAAGCAGCGTAGAGGTTTGCCCGCGTTCAGCGCGCTCGCGGTTGGTAACAGCAGGTGCCTGGTTCATACAGCAACTTATAAGACTTATAAGAAAGGAATCGCAGCTGCAAAGGTCGGCAGTAACTACCAAACTGCCCTGTCGGGGATGATAGGAGCTCTCTCTCTTGCGGGACTTGCGAGTCGGGGGGTTGCGTAAGGGAGGGCCTTATCTTCGGCTCATTGCTTTTCTGCTTTGATGAACGCGCGTAAAAACGACGTACTAGCCTCCAACCTGCTGTTTGTGAGCCTTGCTATTTCAGTAGCAGAGCAGCTTTTTGGAGCTGCTTATTACTACCTTAACCAAACAACCTATGTTAGGCTAGAGCCATCCATCAGCCAGTGGGTGGGTTGGCAATTGCTGATTACGCTCTTGCAGGCGGCTTTTTATTATGCCATCCGCCGGGGTATGTTTCGGGCGAAAGTGGTCGTCGCGCTGGCGTGTCTGTACGTGGTGTACACGCGTATGCACGGGTGGGCTGCTTACCTGGCACACGCGAATTTTACTGACCTGCTGGGCTATCCGCTACTGGCACTTCTGAAGAACCTGCTGCTGCTGGCCGCTCTGGTGCCGATGTTTTGGAAGCCTCGGAAACAACCTCTACCTGTATAAGTGCCCAATACCCGCAATCGTCAGGTGAGTATGGCTGCTATACTCTGCAACTCGCACTACTGCTACATCCGGTCCAGTCTGCGCCATTACTAGCTGAGAAATCAACGCCAGCAGGCACGCTCCCGAGAAGAGTTTTTTCACTGTGGCTCTCGCCTACCCCAATGCGCAGATACAGGGGCAACAGAAAAAGCCCTGCTAGTGGTAGCAGGGCTTCTCTCCTATGTCGTGGCAGGATTTACGTGGGAGTTTGGTTTAAAACAAACCCCGTGGGGCACGGAGCCTGTTAACCAGTTACTCTACCAGTAAGCGCTTCACCTGCTGGCCTGTGCGCACCAGGTAAAGCCCTTGAGGTAGCGTCAGCTCGGCGCTGCCTGCTTCATCGGTCTTCTTCGTCACTACTACTTGCCCCAGGGCATCGAATACCTGCACGAGTACTCCGGCTGGCGCTCCCAGGAGCCGAGCCGAGCTATGAGCAGGGTTTGGCGCGATAGTTATCCCGCCCATGTCCAGCCCCACGACCTGCACCGGGGAATAAACAGCGGTGCCATCCAGGTCTACTTGCCGCAGCCGGTAGTATAAGCGCGTGCTGCCAGCGGGTAGCTTGGCATCAGTCAGTTGGTAGGCATGGCTACTGGTACTAGAGCCGGCAGCAGCTACAGTGCCAATCGTAGCGAACGCTAAGCCATCGCTACTGCGCTCTACCTCAAAACGGTCGCTGTTGACCTCGCTCGCCGTGGCCCAATCCAGGCGAACGGCCAATGCTCCAACTGGCTGCGCGGTGAACGCAACCAGCGTTACCGGTAGTGGCACGGCGGCACCCGTGTTGCCGTTCAGGCGCACGCTGGTCGTGCTGGACCCCTGATTGGCCGTGATGATGTCCAAATCGCCGTCGCCGTCGATGTCGCCCAGCTTCACGTCGTTCACGCCGTTGCCCACGCTGTAATCGACTTTAGGCGCGAAGCCCAGCGTGCCACTGGTGCTGGTGCTGCGCAGCACGCTCACCGTGGCACCCGTGCCCGACGTGCCACTGGCCCCATAGTTGGCGGCTACCACGTCGAGCTTGCCGTCGCCGTTGATATCCCCGATAGCCACGCTGGAAGGGCCGGTACCTACGGTGTAGGCGGCAGCAGCAGCAAAGCTCAGGGTAGTAGCGCCCACCGTGGTCGTATTGCGCAGGATGCTCACCGTCGTGCCGTTGCCGCTGGTTCCATTGTTGGCCGTTACTACGTCGAACCGGCCATCGCCGTCAAGGTCATTGACAGCCAGATTAACGCCCCCCGCCCCAGTGGTGAAATCCGTCTTCGCGGCGAAGCTCGGCACGCCGGGGAGAGTTCCCGTATTGCGCAATACGCTGACGCTAGCGGCCCCGC
>CAXUKA010000574.1:0-2467 GCA_964251335.1 uncultured Hymenobacter sp. | reverse complement strand
GCCTGGAGCTGCACACGTTCAGCTCGCTCAACCCGGCCTTTCTGCCGCAGTACGCGCACTGCTTCGACGCGCCTGATGTGGCGGTGGTGTACTTCAACCCCCACGTGCTGGAGCACAAGCGCCTGCCGCCGCTGGCCCCCGAGGCTGTTCAGGAAGCTTTTGGCCGGCCCGACCTCAAGGTATTTACCGACAGCCAGGCGCTGGCCGAGTTTCTGCACGCGCAACAGTGGGCCAATACCAACTTGCTGCTGATGACTAGCGGCACGTTTGACGGGCTGGACTTGGCTGGGTTGGCGGCGGAGGTGGTGGGGTAACTGAGGCTCGCCGCTCGTAGTACCCCACCCCCGACCCCTCCCCTCCGGGAGAGGGGAGCCTCACGTTTGCTAACGTTGGTTTACGTCTTTTTGTGAAAGGCTCCCCTCTCCCGGAGGGGAGGGGTCGGGGGTGGGGTACTACGAGCGGTGAAAGTCGTTGGCCTAACGTTTTTTTGCTAGCCCAAACCCTCAACCCTATGTCCAGCCCCGAGCGCATCCCGACTATCATTTACCCCGATTCGGAACAAGCTTCCGTTGCGGTAGCCCACGACATTGCCCGCCTCATGCGGGAGCGGGCGGGCCAGGGCCGCCCGGCCGTGCTAGGGCTGGCCACTGGCTCGACGCCCACCCGCCTCTATGAAGAGCTGGTGCGGCTGCACCGCGAGGAAGGGCTGAGCTTTCAGAACGTAGTGAGCTTCAACCTCGACGAGTACTATCCCATGCCGCCCGACTCGCTCCAGAGCTACGTGCGGTTTATGCACGAGTATTTATTCGACCACGTCGATATCCGCCCCGAAAACGTGCACATTCCCGATGGCACGGTGCCCGAGGCCGAAGTAGCCAACTTTGGCCGGCGCTACGAGGAGCAGATTCGGGCGGCGGGCGGCATCGACTTGCAGATTCTAGGCATTGGGCGCACGGGGCACATCGGGTTCAACGAGCCGGGCTCGGGGCCGGCCTCGCGCACCCGGCTCATCACCCTCGACCACATCACGCGCACCGATGCGGCCTCCGATTTTTACGGCGAGGAAAACGTGCCGCGCCGGGCCATCACCATGGGCGTGGGCACCATTTTGGAGGCCCGCGAAATCGTGCTGCTGGCCTGGGGCGAGGGCAAGGCGGCCGTGGTGAAGCGCCTCGTAGAAGGCGAACCCACCGATTCGGTGCCCGCCACTTATCTCCAGCGCCACCCCGCCGTGCGCGTGGTACTCGATGCCGCTGCCGGGGCCGAGCTCACCCGCGTGAAAACGCCTTGGCTCGCCGGCCTGCCCGTAGACTGGACGCGCCCCGCCACCGTGCGCAAAGCCGTAACCTGGCTGGCCCGCGAGCTGCAAAAGCCCATCCTGAAACTCACCGATGAGCAGTACAACGAGCACGGCCTGTCGGAGCTGCTGGCTGCCTCGGGTCGGGCATATAGCATTAACATCAAAGTATTTAACGAGCTTCAGCACACTATAACCGGCTGGCCGGGCGGCAAGCCCAATGCCGATGACCACGACCGCCCCGAACGCGCCGCACCGGCTCGCAAGCGGGTGCTCATTTTTTCGCCTCACCCCGACGATGACGTGATTTCAATGGGCGGTACGCTGCTGCGGCTGGTCGAGCAAGGCCATGAGGTGCACGTAGCCTACCAGACCTCGGGCAACATCGCGGTGTTTGATGATGAGGCGTTGCGCTTCGCGGATTTTGCGGCTGAGTACGACCAGCTTTTTCAGCAAAACGACCCGCAGGGCGAGCAGTTTTACCACCGCGTGGCCGATTTCCTGAAGCAAAAAGCGCCCGGCCAAGTCGACTCTACGGAGGTGCAGCAGCTCAAAGGCCTCATCCGGCGAGGCGAGGCGAAGGCGGCCCTACGCTACGCTGGCCTCGCCCCCGACGAGCGGGCACACTTTATGGACTTGCCGTTTTACGAAACCGGCCGGGTGCGCAAAAAGCCGCTGGGCGCGGAGGATATTCAGCTTACCATCGACTTGCTGAATCAGATTCAGCCCCACCAGATTTACGCGGCCGGCGACCTCTCCGACCCGCATGGCACGCACCGGGTGTGCCTGGCGGCCATTTTTGCGGCGGTGCAGGTATTGAAATCGGAGGGCGCGCCCTGGCTGGCCGATTGCTGGGTGTGGCTCTACCGGGGCGCGTGGCAGGAGTGGGACGTGGCCGAAATCGAGATGGCTGTGCCCCTCTCGCCCGACGAGCTCACGCGCAAGCGCCGCGCCATCTTCAAGCACCAAAGCCAGAAGGACCGGCCGCTTTTCCCAGGGGCCGACCAACGCGAGTTCTGGCAGCGCGCCGAAGAGCGCAATCGCACCACCGCCCGGCTGTATGACCAGCTAGGCTTGCCGGAGTACGAAGCCATTGAGGCGTTTGTGCGGTGGCAGTTTTAAGTAGTAGCGCGAACTTTCCAGTTCGTGCGCGAGCGCAGCGAGCAGGTG
>CAXUKA010000573.1:0-2474 GCA_964251335.1 uncultured Hymenobacter sp. | reverse complement strand
CTCCTGGCCCTTGCCAGCAGCGAGCGTGTTCTCGGGCAGCGGCACAAACTCAATGTTCTTGCCCAGGTAGCTGTATTGGTCGCCCGAAACGCGGAAAATATCGCCCCGGTAGGTCTGGCTGGCATTGAAAATGTCAATCATCACCTTGTGCGAGTGGGGCGCAAAAATCAGGCTTTCGCTATCGGCCAGCACCTGCGAGGGCAGGTCGGTGAGCACCTTCTCGTATTCCGTTTTCAGGTTCGAGGTGCTGATAGTGGTAGCCGTGCGGCTAATCGTGTTGCGCACAATCATTTGCGCAATCAGACCGTCTACCACGTCATCAGCGGTAGGCGTCTGCGCGGCAGCCCAGGCCTTTTCCGAAGCGGTAGCCGTGCCGCTGGCGGCAATCGCGGCCTGCGTTACGAGCGTGATGCCCGTCCAAATCTTCTTTTCGAAGCCCTTGGCGTAGCGCGGGTTGAGGTAGGCGCGTACGGCGTCCTCAAACGTCTTGCTTTCGATGTTGGCCGCACCGGCCGCCATGCCCTCCACAAAGCGCGTGTTGCGCAAATCGTCCATCTTGAAAAACACGATGGACTGCATTTTCTTGGGCGTGAGCGTGCGGTCAGCAGCGGCCAGCGTGTCCGTATAATTGGCATAATCCGCCTCGCGGATATCCTCCTTATACTTTTTGAAGGTCACGTCACCGCTCATGCTGGTGAGGTTTACTTCGTCCTTCACGTTGTCGAAAAACCGAATCAGGTTTTTCGACGTGGTGTTGGCCTGCTCTACGATTTCCGAGAAAATCTCCGAAGCGAACTTGCCGGTGTGCTTAACCGGCGAATAGGTAAATGCCATTGAAAGGGGCGGAATGTGGCCCAGGCGGGCCGGTTAAACTAGCGGGTGGCTTCGGCTTGAGCCAGGCGCAGGGCGGCGCGGCTTTTTACCGTGTTGTCGTTGAGAATCACGGTTTCTTCGCCGTGCAGCAGCACTCTTTTGCCGGCCGGCTGGGTGGCGAGCTTAAGCTTCACCTCTTCCAGCTCCAGGGCTTGCAGCTTGGCTGCGTACACCGCATCATAGGTCTGCTTATCAATCGACCAGATATATTGGTCGGTCGAAACCTGGAAGTAAGAGCCATCAGCAGCGGCGTAGTAGCCGCTTTCCACGAGCGCGCCCTTGCTGTCGCTCAGGCGGCGGCTCACGGCATTGTAGGTAAGCGCCTCGCCCTCCGTCAGCTCAATGGCGTCGAGCTTCAAGTCAGCGAGCTTGGTGCCCAGGTCAGCGAGCTTCACGCCGTGCAGGGCCGTAGACAGCTTCGGGGCGGCAGGCTCCTTGGTGGGGTCGGCGGCGGGTGCTTCTTTGCCACCAACTGCCTTAATCAGCTCATTGAGAGCTTTCACTACGTCGGGCAAGGCGGCATTTTCAGCCAGCGGCGCGGGCGTGGCATCGGCAGCAGCCTTATTATCAACCGGGGGCACGACTGGCGTGGCAGCCGCAACCGGCACCACGGGCTGCCCGTCGCCATCCTGGCGAATACCACCGGCAACCACGAGCTTGCCGCCATTCAGGAGGTCGTACTCGCCATCGGGCAAGGGCTCACCGGGCTGGCCATCGGGGCCAACCAGCGTAACCGCGCCCGTCGTGTCGTCAATGTTGACAGCACGGTTATCGGCCAGCTGCTCCAGGCCCAAAGCCAGGCGTAGTTCAGCGGCCTCTTTTTTACCCAGCGCGCTGAGCTTGGCCGAAATTCGTTGGTACCAGTTCATTTTAACGGCAGTCGGCTTCGCCGCCGACAGGGTTAGTTGTTCGGTGTCGAAAAGCCCCTCAATCGAAAAGCCTGTTTTATTGCCCGTCACGATTTCGGTTTGCCAGTAGTCGGCATCGGGAATGTGGACGCTCAGCATCCATGTGCCGGCGGGCACGTCCAAGCCCAGCGCCGCCGACTTATCGCGGGCGGGGTCGGCTACAATCCAGGACTCGTACACCACGTTGCCGCGCAGGCTTACTGCGTGGTCCTGGTTGGTGCTGTTGTGGTGGCCCTGGGCGGCAAACTGCCGGGCCGTGCCCTCAATGGTAGCGGCGTCGAACTGAATGTAAAACGGCGCGTTATCGGCCCCCAGCCGTAGAATTTCCTGACCGGGAATAAGGGCCGGGCCGGTGAGCACCTGCTTTTGCGGGCCGGCCGTGGCCTCGCTCAGGTGGAAGCGCTTCGGCGCGGTAGCATCTACTGCCGACAGGGCTACCCAGCCGCGCTGAATAGCCGGATTTTCTACCAGCGAAACGGTTTTGACGCCCTGCTCAGCTTGGCCCGCCCCCAGCACCATGCGGTAGCGGGGCGCGCTGGCCAAGGCCTCGGGCGTGAGGGTGGCAGCAGCCAGGGCAATAAAAAGTAGGCGGGGGTTCACACTGGCAAAAGCCGGTGCGTTCGTTTTGTTGCTAGGGCCTAAGAGGGGGTAGGATAAATTAAGCGCTATGTTTGGGAGCTAGTTTTTTAGCTA
>CAXUKA010000572.1:0-2516 GCA_964251335.1 uncultured Hymenobacter sp. | reverse complement strand
CCGCGGCTCCGGCCGCTTGAAGCAGCCGGGCGGGTGGGCGCGGTGGCAGGAGCCGGCGCGGGCGCCGCCCGCGGGGTATTGCCACGGGCGCGGGCGGCTCCGTTTTCGGGAGCGGCAGCCGGGGCCGGGCGGTTGGTGGCCGGGGGGCCACTCGTCGGATTGCGATAATTATTAGTAGCCATGCGCGGAGCAAGCGGAAAAGTCAAATCTACGCCACAGGGCGCGGTTATGGGGCAACCTTACGGTGGGGTTTACCGTCTGTTCAGCTTTTATTCATCTTCTTTATTTCTGTCCAATAGCGGCTTTTTACTTCTTTTATCATGATGCTTGACTACCACCTCACGCATGCAAATGGCCGAGAGTACTGCCACGCTACCTACAACGAAACCGACCGCTGGCTGCACGCCACCTGGAAGGGTGTAGTAACCACCCAGGATGGCCAGGCTGGTGCCCGCGAGATACTCCAGCTACTGCGCGTGCCCCAGGTACCCTACCTGCTCAACGACAACAGCCAAGTGCTGGGGCCGTGGTTCGATTCGGTCGATTGGCTCCAGCACATCTGGGCACCGCAGGCCGAGCGGCTGGGCTTGCGCTACGTGGCGCACGTGTTGCAGCCCCACACCGAAGACGACCTGGGCCTGCTGCTACAGCACAACCTGTTTGCCGACAAGTTTGAGCTGCAATTCTTTACCAGCCTCGAAGATGCCACCTGCTGGCTACGCGACTGTCAGCGCTTGGTGAATTGTTAGTTCACTGAGTAACAACCTACATAGCCTCATACACATACAGCCGCCAGTAGGCCGCCGAATCATCAAACACGCCCAGCAGACTAAGCCCGCTCTCAGCGGGCCGGGCCAGCCGCACACTCGACAGCACATAGCGCCCGCCGAGTTGCCGAAAGGCTGCCGCACCGAAGACCCACTGTTGCACCGTGCGCCCCGGCTGCTTACCCACCAGAAAGTTGCGCCCCAGCTCGGCCGAAAACAGGTAGCAGCGGTTGCCCCAGGCATCGAAGTAGGTGGCCAGCTCGGGGCTTTTGGCTAGCTCGCCGGCAATAAGCGGGCGGAAAGCGTGCTTATACGCCAGCGGGTACAGCGTCTGGTACGAGTCGAGGGTATAGAAGCCACTGAGCTGGGCCACGGCGGGCGGCAAACCCAGGCAGGCCACGCGGTAGTCTGCCGGCCGCTGGCCACTATGCGCATAAATGGCCGCTTGCGCCTGCCGCAGCAGCCCCGGCGCCACATAGGCTGCGTAGCCGGGCGCATCGGGCCGGGGGCGGCCAGCCAGGGCACGCAGGTTGTTGGTAAACTCGGGGTTGGCAGCCAGGGCGGGCAGCGCTTGCAGCGCCACCAGCGCATAGGCCAGCCGCCCAGTCGGCAGCCGCCGCAAAGCCAGCACCAGCACCAGTACCCAGGGCAAGGCCAGCAGGAAGTAAAACCGCTCGAGCGAAAAAGCGTGCAGCAGCGGCAGCCGACCTTGTAGCTGCACCGATAGCTGCGGCAGCAGGCCCGCCAGTAGGCACAGCCCCGCAATACCCGCCAGCCCCACTCCTACCCGACCCAGCAGCTGTCGCCGGGCCGCGCCAGCCAGCCGCGTTAGCACCACCGCCACCGCCAGCACAATGCCGCCTTTGAAAAAAGGACTCGCGTGGTAATGCCCCAACCAAAACAGCTGTCCCGCCTCGCGCAGCCCCCGGCCCAGGCCGGGCCGAGCCAGCCGTGCCAGGTCAAACTCTTCGCGGTGGGCCACGAAGGTTTTGGCCACCAGCAGGCCGTAGAACAGCTGCCACTCTACCACCACGTAGCTCAGCAGCAGGAGGGCTAGCCCTCCTACCCCGCGCCAAATGGCTGGCCACGCCGCCCGCCCGCGCCGCAGCAAGTCAACCACCAGCCCCAGCCCCCACACCGCTACGGTAAACGGCCCCACCAGCACAAATGACGACCACCACGGCAGCGCTGCGCACACCAGCCACGCGCCCCAGCGCCCGCGCCCCGCCCACAGGTCTAGCGCTGCCCGCAGCAGCCACGGTTGCCCCAGCACGCTCAGCCCGAATATGCTATAACTCGGCAGCGCCGCCCACAACAAGGCCACGGCCGCCGCCAGCCCACGCTGCTCGGGCCGCGCCAGGCCGTAGCGTCGCAGCAGCCAGTACATACCCAGCAGCGCAACCACCCGCACCAGCGCCTCGTGCAGCAGGTAAGCCGCCAGCGGCGAATCGGGCAATAGATGAAAGATGAAGATAGTGACGCTCAGGCCCGAGCGTAGCGCCTCGCGAGGCAAGCCATTCATGATGGGTGGCATCACCGCGCCGGGGCCATGGGCCAGTGCCAGGTGAAACTTAGCCAGTAGGTGCGCCCATACTACCTCGGCCTCGAGGTTGTCGTGGATAAGGATAAACGTGCGCGGCCCCAGCACCACCAACGGTAACAGGAAGAGCAGCAGGCCCAATAAGGCCCAGCGGAGTGGCTTTGACATCAAGTAGTAGCGCGAACTTTGTAGTTCGCGTTCGTTTAGGC
>CAXUKA010000571.1:0-2516 GCA_964251335.1 uncultured Hymenobacter sp. | reverse complement strand
CCATCGAGCAGCACGCCCTCGGGCGGCGGGCCATAGCTGACGCACCCGCCCTTGGTGCCAATCACCAGCCCGGCCGCGTAGGGATGCAAGGCCTCAGCTATCAGCTCTTCCGAAATGAAGGGGCCGTACATATCGGCCGTGTCGATAAAGGTGACGCCCAACTCCACCACTCGGCGCAGCAGCGCGAGAATGGCCGGTCGGTCGGCCGGCTGGCCCCACGCAGGCCGCGCCATAATGCGCATCGCACCAAAGCCGAGTCGGTTAATCGGCAGGTCGCCGCCTAGTAAAAAGGTGTTGTTTGCAGCCAATGTGTTAGCCATGAGTAAAATACAGGAAGTTGTGAGTCGTTGCCTGGTCAGGCGTTTACGAAATACAAAATTCCGAGGCTGGGTAGTGGGCTGAGCTATCCAAATTCCGGTTTGTGTGCCACAAATTGTAGAATGGGTTGGATACCGTAGGCTAAGGAAGCTCCCTCCTTTACATGCTAAGCGCGCGCTAGAAGTTAGGAAACCGCCTCCGGCTGAATGCCTTCCCGGTCCTTGGTCAGCACTGGTTGCCGGGCTTTGCCCTTCTTGGCCCGGCCTTCCTTGAACTTGATAGTCCAGATGCTGTCGTAGTCATCGTCGGGCCATTCCTGGGGTTCTTCGATGCCCAGGGCTGCGGCAATTTTCACAATGTTGTGGTGCTCCCATACCAGCAGCACGGTGCCGCGGCGGTGCCGAAGCTCTTTCACGAGGCCCTTGATTTCGTCGGGGGCGTAGTCGCTATTGATGGTCAGGTTGTGTTGCACGGCGTATGGCAGCACGGTTTGCATCATCCGCACCCGCGTTGTGGCGTCCTTATCGGTGCCGATACACGGCACGTAGGTGAAATGGGGCGGCCGAGGCATTACCCGATTGAGCACATCGGGCAAGGCCAGCGCCCGCTCGAAGCCTTTGGCGGAAAGGTTGTCGCCCTCGGCTGGCTTTTCGCCGTGCCGAATAATTACAATCTGAAGCAACGGGCCTTTGGGAACGGGCGAGGCTTTGGGCTCTATTGGATTGAGATGATACAGCAGAAAAAGCTTGCTTCTCTCTAGTTCGGTGAAAGGGGGTAGCATAAAATAAAGCCAGTGAACAGCCGCCGGAATCAGGCACAAACTACCCAACCCGGCAACCACGTACCTGAGGCATACTAGCCGGGTAGGTACCGGGTTGCAAACGGGCGTTGGCCATGCACATTTAACGCTACCAAAAGCGCGCTAGCCCTTACTAAGGAGCATCAGGTGTTAAGTCAGGTAATAAACAGTAGCTGGTCCTTTCCCCTGCTTTACAATTCTCTGTTGGTTAATCAATTCCGCCAGCAAGCGCTTGACGGTAGGAGCAGGAATAGCCAGCTTTTCGGCAATCTGCCCCGACTTGCAGCCGGGATAATTGCCAATAAAAGCCAATACTGATTTTTCACGCGGCGACGACTGCGCCTCCGATTCCCGCACGGTCAGCTTCTGCAATAGCTGTTGCTGCACCTTTAGCAACGCATCAAAGAAGAAAGTGAGCCACGACGTAATATTCTCGCCCGGCCGCTGCGACTGGCACTTCTGTAGTTCGCGGTAGTACTCTGTTTTGCGGCTTTCTATCTCGTGTTCCAGGCTCACATATTGAATCCAGACGTAGCCGTGCCGCAGTAGCAGCAGCGTAGCCAGCAAGCGGCTAAGGCGGCCGTTGCCATCCTGAAAGGGATGGATGCTGACGAAATCGTAGCAAAACAGGGCGCATTTTACCAGTGGGTGCGTAATCGTATCGGCGTGATACCAAGCTACTAGCTCGCGCATAGCATCTTCGGTAGCGAAGCCCGGCGCGGTAGTTTGGAAAATAAGCTGCTTGGTGCCATCGGGCAGCGAGGCCTCCACGGCGTTGCTATGTTGCTTGTAGTTGCCCCGGTGCCAGTCGTCTTTGCGGCTGAAACGCAGTAACTGGTTGTGCAGCCCTTTGATACTGTTTTCCGTGATGTCGATGTCGGCATATGATTCGGAAATCAAATCCAGCACCTGAAAATAGCCAACTACCTCCTGCGAATCTCGGTCCTCAAGCTTGGTAATGTCCGTGTTACGTAGCAGCACTTCCACTTCCTCGTCGCTCATCCGCGAGCCTTCGATGCGGGTAGAAGCCCCCACACTCCGCACAGTGGCAATGGCTTTTAATTGCTTTAAGCTCTGGCCTTCCCGCCGCTCAATAGCCGACCAAGACGCATCAAAGCGGTCAAGCTTGCTCACGGCAGCTAGCAAAGCCCAATCCAAGGTTATTTCTACGGTGTGTACGTGCTCGGCCATGCCACAAAAGTAATCTTACCTGAGCTACACGTGATACGATTCGATACGATTTGATACGGTGCTGATACGATTCGTAGCTAGCACCACTTACTCCGGCTGAAACGAACGAAGCCCATAGTCAGCAAGCTATGGGCTTCGGAATAATATATTACTAGCCTCGCCAACCGTAACTCATGACCAGGTATGAAGTGGAGGTTGTACCTCCACT
>CAXUKA010000570.1:0-2519 GCA_964251335.1 uncultured Hymenobacter sp. | reverse complement strand
ATCCTAGGCAGTTGACGCAACTGCTGTACGGTGAGGAAGACCTTACAGACTACGTAATCAGCCTGAGCTTCCAGGAAAGCACGGCCGTAGTAGTATGCGAGGTGCCACACTCCTACTCCCGCGCGCCCGACCGGCTCCCGGGACACCCGCTAGCCCACCTGGCAGGCCAGCCCCTACAGGGTATCACCGAGGAAGAAGAAAAATTTGAGGCTCTGGCTGCGCACCCGGTGAGCTTTACGTTTGGGGCTGGCCTTCAAGAAGGTCACGACCGGGTAACTATCACGGCAACCTACTGGCAGTTGATGCGGAGTACCCCACGCCTGTGGGCAGGACGCCTGCAAGGCGGCCTACCCAGCAAGAGCAGCAACGTAGTCCTGCGCGTTGGTCCCCCTGGGTTCGGCTCTTTTTCCCGCACGCACTACGGTCTACTCGGCTCGCGGTGGACGTATTTTCTGCTGAACCGCAAGAAGAAACACTTAACGGACATCCTGGTATTGGACCCGGCAGGAGCGCCGCTAGACTATGAACTGCTCAACAATGAATTACAGGCTATGGGCTTCTGCTTGGGTCGACCTCTTGGCTGCAAGCTACTGATTGGACTGGACGAGGCTGGGCAGCCCGTCGCATATGCGGGAGGCAGCTATGGTTATGATTACCTGCCCCAGGTTAATCACCAGTTCGCGCCCGTGCCAGAGGAGGTGTTCATGCCGTGGTTTACCTTGTTGTTTACGCACCTGACCCGGTACTTAGCCGACCGGCCGCCGACCAATGAACAACGCCGCTATCTTTACGAGGCGATGCATCTGTATGTAGAGTCGGCTACCGAGCTGTACGGTAGCAGCCGTGAGATTAAGGTTCTGCTAGCCTGCCAAGCAATGGCACGCTGCTTTACAGGGCGCGAGGTAGAATTAGTCCGTTCATCCGCCGCCTGGATGCGGTGGGCGGCCACAAGTCCTATCGCCCACAATCACGCCCGTCCCGAGCAGGAAGCCTTGCTTCGCAGGCAGCTTATGGAAGCCGCGCAGCCTGGGCCGGCCGCCTTAGTGGAGTTGGCATTGCACGCCGCCCACTTGGCCCCGCACCCGGAACTGCTGGCGGCCGTGCGCGAAAGCACTCAGTTACTGACCGAGCGCCTGCTCGCGCCGACTTACGCCGAGACCCAGGCCCGCTGCCTGCGCTTACGGACGCTGTGCGCGGGGCTAGTGGCGAAGGCGGTTGGCTATCAGGGGCCGCTGGCCGGCTGGGATATGTCGGCGCGGCCTAACCGCTATGCTGAACCGCCCGCCACGGCGTGGTACCAGGCTAGCGAGCAAGATGCGCCGGTGCAGTTCGACGCGCAAACGCCAACTCGGCTCACTACCGCGCCAGCGGCCGAGTTGTGGCCTGCGTTTACGCGGCCCGCCGTGCCGGCCAACTCGTTAATTAGTGTGGCCGCTACATTTGCCAGCAACTTGGCTTCCCGCACCGGCGAGCAGGTCCGAGCACGGGTAGTGCCGGTGCCATTCTTAGCTGAGGAGGAGCCGCGACTTTACGACTTCGTGTTGCAGTCACTAGCCGTGCCGCTGGCCAGCACCGTGCTCTTCACCATCCAGCAGGTTCCGCCATCGACGGTGCTGACTATCCTCAACTGGGACGAGGAAATCACGCCGATTGCAGATGAAAAAGCCCTTACTTCGTTTCTAGGGCAGGTGGCCCGCTCGCCGCGCACCAGGCACGCCATAGAGCGGCTGCTACTGCTTGACCCCGGCGTGTAAGCTATGCTGCGCATTTTACAGTGGAACATGGGCGGCTCGCCCCACGCCCGGCCTCCGAAGCCCCACCCCAATGCGCCGGGATGTGCCGGGGCCTTGACGGAGTGGCTGTTGGAATACGAACCAGCTATTGTGGCACTGCAAGAAGTAACGGACGAACTGCTGGCGCTGGTTAAGATGGCCCCCTACGAAATACAGCGCGGGCCGCTGGGCTTCGCAGTGCTTGTGCGCCGGCAGCTTTACCGAACAGTAAAAAACTACGACCTCCGCCAACGGGTGCAGGTAGTGCAGTTGGATGGCGTATCCCGTGCGCTGGCCAGCCTGGTCGTGTTCAACGTGCACTTGCCGGTGCTACATAAAGACGAGGATGACCGCCGGGATGGGAATTACTTATTTGCCCGCGACATCGTGAGGGAAGTAGTAGGTGCTCCTACCCGGGAAGGTATAATCGTGGGAGATTTTAACCTACCGCCCTACGACGCCTTTATCGTGGGTCGGGCCGGCTTGGCAGCCAACCGCGACCTAGCTCATGCACGGGCCTCACGCAGCACGGCCGAGCCGGCCTTCTACAACGCCAGCTGGACGATTTTTGGGGGTGCGGCAGGGGCGGCTGGCACGTACTACCGCGCCAGCGTACCGCACGGCCCCTGGCAGGTTCCCGACCAGTTGCTGCTGAGCCCGCGCCTGCTGGAAGGACGGCAATTTCAGGTGCAGGTGCTTACGCGACTCACGCGCCTACCCGGCTATAAGGTATGCACGAGTGGAGGG
>CAXUKA010000569.1:0-2565 GCA_964251335.1 uncultured Hymenobacter sp. | reverse complement strand
GGCGTGAGGGGCGTGGCCAGCGACTGTAAGAATGCCAGCCGGTCGGCCGGGCCAAAGTTGCCGATGTTAGAGCCCAAGAAAAGTACTGCCTTCGCCTCGGGCCGCTCGGCCAGCGTAGTCAGCGCCGCCGAATACTCGGCGGCCAGCGGCTCAGTGGGCAGGGTTGGCAGTTCCTCTTTGAGCGAAGCTGCCAGCTCCTCCAGCGCCGAGGGCGAAATATCGACCGGCACATACGTGAAAGCTGCCGCTGGCCGTGCCAGCAATTCGCGCAGCAATAGCTTGGTTTTCAGGCCATCGCCTGCGCCAAGCTCTACCACGGCCAGTGGCTGCCCGGCCGCCGTGCCCGCCCGCAGCGCCTGCACAATGGCCGCGCCCTGGGCCTGAAAAATGCCCAGTTCAGTGCGAGTGGGGTAGTACTCGGGCAGGGCCATTATCTGCTGAAACAGCCGGCTGCCCGCCGCATCGTAGAAGTACTTGGAGGAGAGGGTTTTGGGAGTTTGCGCGAAGCCGTGGGCTACGTGGTCGGCCAGGGAAGACAAGGGAAACAGAAGCAGGAAGTGGAACGTCGGAATAGGAAAGCCGGAAGGCGGCCAGATGTTAGAAAGTAGCGTGGACTCTACGGATGAGGCGCTTTAAAAACTACTCACTTCGCGAACTCGCAGAGTCCGCGCTGCTAGGCTTTTGCGGCCACAGCAGCGAGGCCAGGATGGAGCCAAGCAGCAGCAGCCCCACTACGCCCAGCGAAACCGGCACGGGTATGGTCAGGTTGAAATGCTCGCGCAAAAAATCTTCGGCCAGCAGCTTGCCGCCGATGAACATGAGAATGAGCGCCAGGCCATAGTTCAGGAAGTGAAAGGCGGTCATCAGCCGGGCCAGCGCGAAGTACAGCGCCCGCAGCCCCAGCAGGGCAAACACGTTGGATGTGTACACGATAAACGTGTTGCGCGAGATGGCAAGAATTGCCGGAATAGAATCGGCAGCAAAAACCACGTCGGTGGTTTCCACCATCACCAGCACCACCAGCAGCGGCGTGGCAAAGCGCACCCCATCGCGGTGCGTGAAGAAATTACCCCCATCAAACTGCGTCGTGATGGGCAAATGCCGCCGCAAAAACCGCACAACGGGATTGTTTTGCGGGTCTACGTCGGGCTCTTCGCCACCGCTCAAGGCCATGCGAATGCCCGTGTACACCAAAAACGCCCCGAGGATGTAGAATAAGAAGTGAAACTTAGCCAGCAGCGCGGCCCCAAGCAGAATAAACGCGGCCCGTAGCACCAATGCCCCCAAAATTCCCCAAAATAGTACCTTATGCTGAAACTCAGCTGGCACCTTGAAGTAGGTGAATATGAGCAGAAAAACAAACAAATTGTCGACGCTCAAGGCTTCTTCTACCAAATAGCCCGTCAGCCATTGCAAGCCCGCTTCGTGGCCCATGCTGCGGTACACGAAGAAGTTGAAACACAGCGCCAGCGCCACCCAACCAGCCGTTTGCAGCAGCGATTCGCGCAGCCTGATGGCGTGAGCGCGGCGATTGAATACCAGCAAATCGAGCAGCAAAAGCCCGATAATAAGCAGGTTAAATAAAATCCAGAACAGGGGCGTATTTTCCATCAGCAGCGTTGGCCGTGGTAGTACGCAAAAACTGGCCGAACGTGTTACCCTACCAGCCGGCGCGGCGGGTGCACCCAGCTACTCAGCTTCATCTGCACCACGCCGAAGAGGGCTTCCTTGAAAATACCCGACGACATTTTGGACTGCCCCCGCGTGCGGTCGGTGAAGATGATGGGCACTTCCTTGAGGCGAAAATCGAGCTTATAGGCCAGCCACTTCATCTCAATCTGGAAGGCGTAGCCTACGAAGTGTATCTTAGTCAGGTCGATAGCGCGCAGCACGCGGGCCGAGTAGCACTTAAAGCCCGCCGTGGCATCGTGGATGGGCATGCCCGTGATGGCGCGCACGTACTTGGAGGCAAAATAGGACATGAGCACCCGGTCCATGGGCCAGTTTACCACGTTCACGCCGTCGCTGTAGCGCGAGCCGATGGCTAAGTCGTAGCCTTGCACCGCGCAGGCTTCGTGCAGACGTAGCAGGTCTTGGGGGTTGTGCGAGAAGTCGGCATCCATCTCAAACACATACTCGTAGCCCCGCGCCAGCGCCCAGCGAAAGCCGAAAATATACGCCGTGCCCAAACCCTGCTTGCCCGCCCTTTCTTCCAGAAAGAGACGACCCGCAAACTCGTCGAGTAGCCCGCGCACTATCGCGCCAGTGCCATCGGGCGAGCCATCGTCAATAATCAGAATATGAAAATCCTTGGGCAGGCTAAAAACCGCCCGAATTATCAGCTCAACGTTTTCCCGCTCGTTGTACGTCGGAATCAAGACCAGTCCGGCGGCCATAGTACTCATTGCGGGCAAAGATAAGGGCAGTGAAATAGTGAAGAGGCGAAATGGTGAAATAGTGAGTGGTAAGCTGGTGAGTTGTTCATAGACACGCGCTGACCATGCAAGTTGCGGCGCAAACGGTAATTTCGCTATCAAACCAATTAACTATCTCACCAGTTCACCG
>CAXUKA010000568.1:1445-2578 GCA_964251335.1 uncultured Hymenobacter sp. | reverse complement strand
CTGGTTAGTGCCGTAAAGAACGAAATGCCGCGCCATAACCGTACCAAATGCGGTAGCGACGCCCTTTTTTTGTGGCTCGTGGGCATGGCTGAGCACGCTGGCTTACAGCGTGCTGGGCGAGCAGCCACAGTGCCAGCACCAGACCTATTCGCTACGACAATTCTTTAGCTATGCACATCGAGCAAAACCTTCGGCCTGCCTTCATCTGGCGAAAATACGGGTGGCGGCCCCTGCTGTTGTTCGCCACCTACGATGCTTTAATTGGCCTCATGTATGGGCCGCTCAACATTCATTGGCTCGACATTCCGTGGCAGCCGGTAGCTACGCTGGGCACGGCAGTAGCGTTTTACATTGGCTTTAAAAGCAATGCCTCGTACTCGCGTTTTTGGGAGGCGCGGCAGCTGTGGGGCGCGGTCGTGAACTCGTCGCGCACCTGGACCGGGCGGGTGCTCGACTTCGTGCGCACCCCCGATGACAATTTTGCCTACGACAGCGCCGAGGTGACGGCTCACCGCCGGCTCGTGTACCGCCACATTGCCTGGGTGAATGCCCTGCGCCTGCACCTGCGCCGCCAAACGGCCGAGCTGTGGCAGACCGACGTGCTGCCCTTTCTGCTCGACCCCGCCGACCACGCATTGGGCCAAGCCAATAACCCGCCCGCCCAGCTGATTATCCGCCAGGGCCACGACCTGCGCCAGCTCAGCTTCGATGGCATGCTGACGGAGTTTCGGGAGGTGTCGATGGCCGAAACCATCCGTGAGCTCAACAACCACCAAGGCGCGTGCGAACGCATTAAAAACACGCCTTTTCCGCGCCAGTACGCTTTCTTTAGCTACGTTTTCGTCATGATTTTTGCCCTGCTGCTGCCGCTGGGTCTGGTCGAAGAGTTCGATAGCCGGGTGGCGCTCGGCCCGTACCACGTGTGGCTGATGGTGCCGTTTGCCACGTTGGTGAGCTGGGTGTTTCACACCATCGAGAAAGTGGGACACAACAGCGAAGACCCCTTCCAAAACCAGGAAAACGATGTGTCGATGTCGGCCATTTGCCGCACCATCGAAATCGACCTGCGCCAGATGCTGCACGAAACCGACCTGCCCAAGCCTGTGCAGCCGGTAGAAGACGTGCTCTATTAG
>CAXUKA010000568.1:0-1435 GCA_964251335.1 uncultured Hymenobacter sp. | reverse complement strand
CGCTACGGCTAGCCGCTAAAATATCGACCTGCCGAATACGTCTGCTTGCTGGCTTATCGCGGCCGTACCTTTGTGCCGTAGTATTAGGTATAAAGTAGATGTATCATTATCCCCGGCCGGTTTCGGCCTTTGGTCGCTTTGTGTTGTTGATGACTGATATGGTAACGCGGCCCGAGCGCCTCAGTGTCATCTGGAAGCGCACCTTGGAAGAGGCCGTACTCATCGGTACTAATTCAGTGTTTATCGTGGCGTTGGTATCGACCTTTATCGGGGCCGTAACGTGCGTGCAAATAGCCTACAACCTTGTCAACCCGCTTATTCCGCAGTCGATGGTGGGCTACATGGTGCGCGAAATGACGGTGCTGGAGCTGGCCCCCACCATTATTTCAGTAGTGTTGGCGGGCAAGGTTGGCTCGTCTATCGCGGGGGTGCTGGGTACTATGCGCATCACCGACCAGATTTCGGCCATCGATGCGATGGGGATTAACTCGGCTTCGTACCTGGTGCTGCCGCGCATTCTGGCGGCGCTGTTCACCTTCCCGCTGCTGGTTATCTTGGCCATGAACCTGAGCATTATGGGTGGCTATGTGGCCTCGCAAGTATCGGGTATTATGCCAGGTGCCGAATACATCGAGGGCATCCGGTACGATTTCAAGCCCTATACCATCCTGTTTTCATTGATAAAATCGTTCGTGTTCGCCTTTCTGGTCACAGCTACGTCGGCTTACAAAGGCTACACCGTGCGCGGCGGCGCACTCGAAGTAGGTGCAGCCGGCACGGCCGCCGTTACCAACTCCATCATCGCCATTTTGCTTGCCGACTACGCGCTGGCGGCGATATTGCTGTAGGGTAAGAGAGTATAGATGTGGGTGACGTTGTCAGGCTGAACGTAGTGCAGCATCTTGCGTGATGCAGTAACCTCGAACGTTAGCGACGATGCAGGCACGATGCTGCACTGCGTTCAGCCCGACAACGTCATCCACTCCTGCGCCTAACCTACATGGGCGTGGGCCGTACTTTGCGGCTAGCCATGCACGCCCCACTTCCGCACGTCACCCGCCGCGACTTATCCTATTTTTTCTTTAGCCAGCACTTCTCCGATGGGTTGCGGACTACGCTGGCCATTCTGCTGCCAGCGCTGGTAGGGGCACAGTGGGGCGATTTTGCGGCGGGCATCAGCATCTCGACCGGGGCTGTGTGCGTGAGTGCCACCGATACCCCTGGCCCCGCCAAGCACAAGCGCAATGGCATGTTGGCCGCCCTGGGGATGGTGTTCCTGGTAACCATCCTCACCGATTTGGTAGCTGCCAACCGCTGGCTACTAGGGCTTGAAGTGGTGGCGTTGGCCTTCGCGCTTACCATGCTGCTGGTGTGGGGGGCGCGGGCCGGCTCGGTAGGCTCGGCCACCTTGCTTGCGATGGTGCTGAGCCTGGCC
>CAXUKA010000567.1:0-2589 GCA_964251335.1 uncultured Hymenobacter sp. | reverse complement strand
GGAGCAGCCAGCAGTACAAACAGGCTGATTAGCAGGGTAAAACGAACTTGTAGCATACGATATTTCTGAAAGAGTAGGGAGGGTGTTGTACGCAGAATCTTAGCGCAAGTCGTGGCGAGCGAAAGCCCCGCGCAGGTCGAGCTGCATGGCTTCGAAACGAGCCACGGCAGCAGTCAGAAACTCATCGTCAAGTAGTTGGCGAATCTCTACGTCGGCGGGCTCTATGCCGCTCAGGTCCAGTTCGGCCACCTTGTAGGTTTGCTCGAGAGGGCCTTGCTCTAGCTTGAGTAGGTACTTGCCGTTCCAGGCTAGCAGCGTGATTTTGACTTTGGGGTATGGAATATCGGCAACGTGGCGCATGGCAATCGGCTGGCTACTAATTAGCTATTGGCTGGGCAATAGCTTTTTCGGCAGGAAATAATGGGCGAAGATAGAGCCGCTGGGGGCACCGTGCCGGTAAGCTGCGCGTTAACCCCCAAAAGCGGCCCTCCGTACCAAAACCAAGCCACCCGGCAGGTGGTGTTCTTTTCTAACTTATCACTTTACGACCATGCCCCAGGGAGATAAGTCCAAGTACACGGACAAGCAAAAGCGCCAAGCCGAGCACATTGAGGAGAGCTACGAGAAAAAAGGCGTCTCAGAAAAAGAAGCCGAAGCCCGCGCCTGGGCTACCGTCAATAAAGAAGACGGCGGCGGCAAGAAGCCCGGCGGCTCAGGCCGAAAATAGTGCTATGGTGAAATAGTGAGGAGTGAGCTGGTGAGTTGTGAACGGATAAGTTACTATCCCACAACTCACTAGCTCACTCCTCACTATTTCACTATGCAGTAAGCACTTCAGTTACTTTACTTAGGTCGGTGCTGACCTTTTGAAGGAAGCCGAGTTGTTCCAGCAGCGGTCGGTCGGCGGGGGCAGCAGGCACAGGCGAGCGCACTTCAGTAACTGGAGTTGCCGCTTCGTTGGGGGCAGTGCTGGGGTCGAGGCGCGTGAGGCTACGGCTGAGGGCGGCTAGGGCGCTCGTGAGCAAGCGGCGGCTTTCGGGCGAGGGCAGCGGGTTGGTAGTAGCCGTGTCTTGCCAGGTAGTGGTAAGGGCCGCGATATTAGACGACAGAATGTGGTTGAGCACCACAAACTGATGGGTTTCGGTGGGGTGGCGGTACTTGCGCTTGGGCTCGGAGAGCATGCGCTGGAAGGCAGCGGCGAGGTTGGCCGAGGCCACGTACACGTCTTTGCGACGCAGGCGGTAGGCCGTATTTGTCACTTCGCGGCCAGCTAGGCGGTCGGCTAGTTGACGTAGGTAGGCTAGGTTGGCGCGCAGGGTGGCCGCCAGTAAATCACGCAGCTGGTCGCTTTCCCAGCTCGGAAACAATAAATAACCCACACTCAGCGCGATGGCGCAGCCCAGCAACGTATCTGTCACGCGCTCCTCAATAATGCCCAGGTAGGTCGCCCCCAAAAAGGTGAACATGATGAGCAGATACGCAGTCAGGAAAATTACTGTGACGAGGTACTTGGTACGCTGGAAGCTGTAGGCCACCACCATAAACACCACCAGAAAGGCAAAGCGCACATCGTTGCTAACCACCACTTTCAAAATAAGCGCGCCCAGCAGCCCGCCCACCAGTGTGCCGATAATGCGTTCGGTATTGCGCTGACGCGTGAGGCTGAAACCCGGCTTAAGCATGATGGTTACCGTCATCAAGACCCAATAATTGTGCTGGCCGTGCCAGAGGCTTTCGGCTAGCACAAACGCCACGAGGCACGCCACCGCCATGCGCACCGAATGCCGGAAAACCGATGATTTCAGGGTCAGGTTTTCGGTGAAGGCATTGAAATGCAGTTCTTGCCGAGCCACGAACTGTAAATGTGTAGCGGCCCGGCCGGGCTCGGCGGGCTGGTCGGCCAGCAGGCTTTCATCGAAGTAGCGACGCAGGTTGGCAGTGCGGCGGATGAGGTCGCGCAAGTTGACCAGGATTTTGCGTAGGATGCGGGGGTGCATCCCGGTGGTGGCATCGGTAGGCAGGGCCGCGATGCGGACTTGCAGACGGTCCCACTCGGCGGTGCGGTCGGGAGCCGGGCTGCCGAATGCGCGGTTGGCGGTGATGGCGCTGCCCAGGTAGTCGAGGTCGGTAGCGAGGCGCGTGATGAGGGCGGCGATATCGCCCAGCACGCCGGTAGCCCCAAAGTCGCGCCGCAGGGCTGCGTAGTCGTAGTGCCCAGCCGTGATGTGCTCGTACAAGTCCACGGCCTCCACGAAAGTGAGCACCAGCCGACGGCTGGCGCTAGTGCTTTCGCTTACCAGCTGGCGCGAGCGGAAAATGACTTCGCGCACGGCCTCCTGCTTTTCATTCACCGTTACTTGCTGGGCCACCAGGCGGCGGTAGTCTTCTTCAAGGTCGGTCGATTGCTGGTAGAAGGTGGCCTTCAATTCTAGAAAGCCGGCCATTGCGTGCAGGCATTCGCCCAATGCCTGCTGGGCGGCCCGGTAGGGTTGCAATTGTTGTTGCAGCAGAGCTAACACCAGGTACCAGGCCCCGCCCAGCAGCAATAGCAACGCGTGAGGCACTATATCGGCCAGGGCTGGTGGGTGG
>CAXUKA010000566.1:0-2667 GCA_964251335.1 uncultured Hymenobacter sp. | reverse complement strand
GCTCGACACCGTGAAAACGCACCCCGAGTTGGCCGGCCGCTTCCGTGAAGCGCGGCAACCCGGGCCAGTGCTGGGCTTCGGCCTGCAGATGGGTGGCGGGCGGCAGCGGCCGTGCAGCGGGGCGCGTTTCATGCTCTGCGGCGATGCGGCCTCGCTCATCGACCCCTTGCAGGGCCACGGCATCGACATGGCCATTCGCAGCGGCATCATGGCGGGGGCGCAGGCTCGGCAGTGCGTGACCAACAATGATTTTAGCGCCAGCACTATGCTGGCCTACGATGCCGAAGTGCAGCGCCAACTCGGCCCGGTGCTGGCCCGCAACTACCGCATGATGCGGCTGCTCGGCACCCGGCCGTGGCTGCTCAACCTGGGCGCTCGGCTGGCGCAGCTACCGGGCCTGGGGCGGCGCATGCAGCGATTGCTTGGGTAGGCAAGGGATTAAAAATTAAAAATGAAGAATCAAAAATTTAATGGCCATAATTTTTAATTCTTCATTTTTTAATTCCCCGATAGCTGTAAGTTGGTAGAACTAACCTGTTTTTTATGCGTCGTTTCTTGCGCTTACTGTTGCTGATTCTGGTCGTGTTGGTCGCCGTGCTGCTCACCAACACCCTGCGCCAGCCCAACCACCAACTCGCCGCCGTGCCCGCCGCCCCGGCCGTGGCTGTTGCCTCTGATTCGGCCCTGGCTCACTTGGCGGGCGCATTGCGCATCCCCACAGTGTCGCGCACCAAATACGCGGAAACGGATACCGTGCCCTTCGACCAGCTCCAGGCGTATTTGCAGCGCACTTTCCCGCTGGTGCACCAGCGGCTAAAGCGTCAGACTGTCAACCACTACGGCTTGCTCTACGAGTGGCCCGGCACCGATGCTGCCCTAAAGCCCCTGTTGCTGCTGGCCCACCAAGATGTGGTGCCCGTGCTGCCCGGCACCGAAAGCCAATGGACACGCCCGCCCTTCGCTGGGCAGGTGGCCGATGGCTACCTCTACGGGCGCGGCGCGCTCGACGACAAGCTCAACGTAATCGGCCAGCTCGAAGCAGTGGAATACCTCCTGCGCACCAATTTTCAACCCAAGCGCACGGTGCTGCTCGCCTTCGGCCACGACGAGGAAACGATGGGCCTGCGCGGGGCAGCAGCTCTCGCGGCAGTTATCCAAAAGCAATATCCGCAGCTGGAAATGGTGCTCGATGAAGGCGGCACTATCAAAACTGATGGCGTGGCGGGCATCATGCAGCCCGTGGCGCTGGTAGGTATCAGCGAGAAAGGCTACCTCAGTTTGGTACTGTCGGCCACCGGGCAGGGTGGGCACTCCTCGATGCCGCCGCCGCTCACGAGCGTGGGCCGAGTGGCGGCCGCCGTGGCCAAGCTAGAGGCCGAGCCTTTCCCGGCGCGGCTGGATGGCGGTATTGGCAGCACGCTGGCTTACCTCACGCCGGCGGTGCCGTTTGGGCAGCGGCTGGTATTTGCCAACCAGTGGCTATTTGGCCCGCTCATCAAGCGGAAGTTGGCCGCCCAAGCATCCTCTAATGCGGCCATTCGCACCACTACCGCGCCCACTATTATCAGCGGCGGGGCCAAGGACAATGTGCTGCCCATCGGCGCGTCGGCCACCGTCAATTTTCGCCTGCTGCCCGGCGACTCACTGGCCGCTGTGCAGCGCCGGGTACGTAAAATTATCGACGACCCGCTGGTGCAGGTGCGCCCGCTGGCGCAGGGCCAAGAAGCCTCGCCCATATCGAGCACCGACAATGCGGCCTTTGGGGCGCTGCACCGCACGATTAAAAGCGTGTTTCCGCAGGCGTTAGTAGCGCCTTACACAGTGCTGGGTGCCACCGATGCCCGCACGTACGCTTTTCTTTGTCCGCAGGCCACCTACCGTTTTTCGCCCCTGCTCATGGACCAAAAAGCCATTGAGAGTATGCACGGCACCAACGAGCGGCTGCGCACAACGGCTTTTCAAGACGTTATCCGGTTCTACGCCGCGCTGATTCGGAATATGTAAAACGGAGTGGTACTCCGTTTTGCGTTCGAATGACATCCAGATGTGAAAACGGAGTGTCACTCCGTTTTACAAGTAAACATCTCCCGCCCTCGGCTTGTCTATCGCTCTACTACTTTAAAAAAACTATGGCCTTTTCCTCCGCCCAGCCCACTGAATTGCTTTGTGATGCCGCCCGTCGTGGCGACGTAGCCAACATTGAGCAGTTGCTCCAAGACCTCCAAGTCGATATCAACGCCCAAAATGGCAAAGGCCACTCGGCCCTCATCCTGGCCACCTACGACGACCACATCGACGCGGCCCGCCTGCTCATCGAGCGCGGGGCCGACCTCAACCTGCAAGATGCCAGTGGCAACTCGGCTCTCATGGGTGTGGCTTTCAAAGGCTACGCGGCCATTGCCCGCCTGCTCATCGACGCCGGAGCCGACCTCAACCTTACCAACGGCAATGGCGGCACCGCCCTCATGTTCGCCACTCTTTTCGGCCGCAACGAGTTAGTGCGCATCCTGCTCGATGCCGGAGCCGACGCGACCATGAAGGACGTGCGCGGCCTCAGCGCCCTGCACCTCGCCGGCCAGCAAGGCAACGAAGAAGCCTGGAAGCTGCTCGGCGGCAAGGACGAGGAATAAAGAGCAAGCAATAGCGCGGGTTTCCAGCCTGCAAAGC
>CAXUKA010000565.1:0-2692 GCA_964251335.1 uncultured Hymenobacter sp. | reverse complement strand
GTACTACCCTGAGCGGCTGGCGTTTACGCTGTTGCCGCTGTTGCTGTGTGTGCTGGCGGCGCTGCTACCCTATTGGCCCCGGCAATATGCCCGGCCGGTGGCGCTGGGTCTGGCAGCCGGCTGGCATTTGTATGTGCTGTTTAGCTACGGGCCGTTTTCGTAGGGGATGAGGTTGACGCAACACGAACAAACCAGACACCAGCAGCCACCAAAAAAACGGGTACACATCGTAAGATGTGCGCCCGTTTTTTTGGTACCGATTACGATTGGTTACTGCCGTTTCTTCTTCCCGCCCGTAATGATGGGCACCGGCGGGGCCGTGGCCGTGCCCGCCGCGTTGCGCGAACTCACCTGTACGTAGTAGGTAGTGCCAGGGTCCAGGTCGGTGAGCACGATGCGGTGCTGGGTCACCATGTCGGCATCGACGCGGGTTTCGGCCAGCTCCTTGGCCGACGGGCCGTAGGCTACCCGCGTATCGCCGGGGTATATAGTGGTGAATTCCAGGGTGAAGCCCTGAGGCGTGATGCTCACCGGCACCGGCTCGCCTACCACGCGGGGCAGGCCGCCGCCGCGCACCAAGTCTGTGACCAAGCGAGGCAGCAGCTGGTAGCCGCCCGTGCCGCTAGGCGAATATTGGCCCATGATGCCGCGCACGTCGAAGCGCTCGTTTTGAGGCACGCTGGCGCTCACCAGGCCGTTGGGGCCGGTGCTGGCTATGTTGATGCGGATGGGGGCATTGGCCTGACCATCAATCAAATAATTAGTATTGGCCGATAGGCTAGTGGCGGCGGTGCCCGTGGTGCTAGTGAGGCGCGACACGCCGGTTATTTCCAGCAGTCGGCCTTCGTAGTTCTCTGCAAAAGCACTGGTAAGCGCCGTGGCAGGCACCTTAATTGACCGTAGCGGTCGGTTGCCACTGATTTTCTGCACGGCCGTTACAGGGTCCATTTCCAGCAAACCCTGGTAGTTTTTGAGTTGGCCGCTGGCCTGAATGCTGTCGCCGGCCCGCAGGTCGTCGAAGCCCTCGATGCGGCTGGGCAGCGAGTAAAGCGCCAAGCCGTTTTCAGTGTCCTGGATAAAGCGCAGGCCGCCCAACTCAGGGCCATTCAGCACCACGCCCCGCACCGTAACGGTAGCGCCCGGCCCCTGAGCACGAGCGGCTTTTAGCGTGATAATACCGGCAGACGGGGCCGCCGTCGGCGCACCGGGACCAGTGCCAGCGTGGGGGTGGCCCACTAGGCCAGCCACCAGCAAGAGCATCGAAAAAAACATAGAATAAAGGCGAGAGAAAGAAAGAGAATCCTGGTTAGACGCAAAGTAAACCCACAACCGGGCTTGCTGCGCTGCCCTAGTGGGCATCACTATGTTAAGCCTGTATTATGGCTCCCGGCAGGCTACAATATATTCACTTCGGGGTGCAATTCGATACCGAATAGGTCGCGCACTGAGCGGATAATTTCCTCGGCCAGCTCGCGCAATTCCTGCCCGGTGGCCCCGCCGTGGTTCACGAGCACCAGCGCTTGGCGGTCGTGCACGCCGTGGGTGCCCGCGCCCGCGCCGCGCCGCAAGCCCTTGAAACCAGCCTGCTCGATAAGCCAGCCAGCGGGCACTTTCACGCCGCCCGGCACCGGGTAGCCGGGTAAGGTGGGGTGCTGCGCCTTCAAGTCATCAAACTTGTGCTGCGAGATTTCGGGGTTTTTGAAGAACGAGCCCGCGTTGCCGATTTCGGCCGGGTCGGGGAGCTTAGAACGGCGGATATGAACCACGGCGCGACTTACGTCGCGCGGCGTGGGCTCGGTTTCGATGCCCAGGTCGGCCAGTGTGTCTTGAATGGCTCCGTACTGTATGTTGGTGGGGCGCTGAGCCTCGGCGCGGTGCAGGCGCAGCACCACAGCCGTGACCACGAACTGGTTTTTTAGCGGGCCTTTAAATACGCTTTCGCGGTAGCCAAAGCCGCATTCTTCCTTGTTGAAAACCCGCAGCTGTCCGGTGCTGATTTCCACCGCCTCCAGCCGCTCGAAAGTGTCTTGCAGCTCGGCCCCGTAGGCCCCGATATTTTGCAGCGGGGCCGCGCCCACCGTGCCAGGAATGAGTGAGAGATTTTCGACGCCGTGCAGGGCTTCGTCCAGGGCGTATTCGACCAGGCCGTGCCAGCTTTCGCCGGCCCCGGCGCGCAGCAAGGCACTGTGCGTGTCGGCATCTTCGCCAATGATTTCGAGGCCTTTAATCTCGTTTTTCAACACCACGCCGCCGAAGTTTTGCGTCAGCAATAAGTTGGAGCCGCCGCCCAGAATAAGCAGTGGCCCGGCCTGCACCTCAGGCAGCGCCAGTAGCTGGCGCAGCGCATCGGCCGAGGCAAAGCGGGCAAAATAACGAGCCTGCACATCGAGGCCGAAGGTATTGTAAGGGCGGAGCGAAACGTTTTCTTCAAGCTGCATAGCCGCAAAGGTCGGGCCGTAGCGCGGACTCTGCGAGTCGGCGAAGGGAGTAGTTGAGCGAGCTACTGTATTCGCCGACTCGCAGAGTCCGCGCTACATTCACTGTATGGAACCCAAAGCCGCTACCCGCCTCAGCAAATTCCTGAGTAAGCACCTGCGCCACCAGCCCCAAGCCATCGGCCTTACGCTGCAAGAGGGCGGCTGGGTCGAGGTAGCCGACCTGCTGGCCGCCTGCGCCACCCACGGCCACCCCC
>CAXUKA010000564.1:0-2702 GCA_964251335.1 uncultured Hymenobacter sp. | reverse complement strand
GCCGCACTCGGTGCACGAGTAGGCGTTGAGTAGGTTAGTCCAGGGCAAGTCTTCCACGTCTTTGACCCCGAAAGGGGTAGGCGCCAACGCCGAGCCATCGGCATCGACGGGTGGCGCGGGCACCTCGTAGTTGGGGTCCATCATGGCCTTCACCTCATGGGTAATGCTCTCGACGTTGGAAAACTGCCCCTGCGGCACCAGGCGCGAGTACCACACATTGGGGAACGCCATGATGATGTGGAAGTGCTTGGAGCTAGGCAGGTAATTGAGAAACAGCAGAATGCCGGTGATGTGAATCCACCAGCCAGCACGCTCTAAAATTTCCAGCAGGGTCACGTTGCTAGCCGGCAGCAGGTTAGCCAAGAGGTGGCTGACCGGAAACGCACCCGGCAATTCTTTGTCTTCAATCTGATGCAGCCGAATGTCGGCCGAGTTCATAAAGAACAAGGCTACCATCAGCGCCACCTCGATGTAGAGAATAATATTGGCATCCATCTTGGGCCACATGCGCAGCTCGGGGCCGGTAAAGCGGCGCACGGGCGGGTTGTGGTTGCGCCGCCACCAGAAGGCCGCCACTGCAATAATTACCAGTGCCGCCAATATTTCATTGGTAGCCATGAGAGCCGAGTACACCGGCCCCAGGAAGCTCAGGAAGCGGTGCGTGCCAAACAGCCCGTCGATGATAATTTCGACTACTTCGACATTGATAACCAGGAAGCCAACATACACCACCAAGTGCAGCAGGGCTGGCGTCATCCGCTTAAACATTTTCTGCTGGCCAAAAGCCACGAGCAGCGTTTTGTTGAGCCGTTCGCCGAAGTGGCCACTCATATCGCGGTCGCGCCCGACCAGAATATTGGCCCTGATTTTTTGAACCTGCCAGGTAAACAGGCCAAACGCTGCCAACAGCAACAGCGCAAAAAGAATGGTTTGCAGCATAACGGTAAAGGTAAGCCGGCGGGGTGGGATGAGGCCGCAATTTAGTAGGCATGACGAATACTTTGGGCAAGCCTACGCCCGGCGCTTACGTAGAAATGAAAAAAAAATGCCCAGATTCTTGCACCGTTGCACTCTTTTTGTACCTTTGCACTCCCAAGCCGCTTAGGTGGCCCACGGAAAACCCCGGCAACATAGCTCAGTTGGTAGAGCACAGCACTGAAAATGCTGGTGTCGTTGGTTCGATTCCAACTGTTGCCACAACAAAAAAGCCTCGTTTGCACATGTGCAAACGAGGCTTTTTTGTTGTCTTTGGCACTAGTTGCCCCGAATACGCTCCAGTAGCTTGCTCTTGCGCTTGATGAGCACGTAGCGAATCGAAAATGCCGTGGGAAAGCGCCCGTAGTCATCGCCTTTGAACTCGATGGTGGGCTTGAAGTCGAAGCTGAGCGCCACCGGCAGAAAAGCTACCTTATACTCGACGCCCACCATGCCATCGAGGCCACCGAAGTCGCCCGTGTCCTTATTATGTCCCACGTGGCCCCCGGCTCCAAAATAATAATTAAGGCTAGGCCCCAGAATACCAAAGTGATACTGTCCCAGCACCGTGCCGCTGTACTCGCGTTGCCCCAGCCCGGCAATGCCCTCGATAGTAACACGCGACGCCACGCGCTGCTGGAGCGTGATGCCGTAGTTGTTGTCTCCCAGGCGAGCGCCCAGGGCGGTATTGTATTTCTGCGCGGCAGCGATGCGGGCCGTCAGCAGCGAAAGCAGTCCGAGTACGCCAAAAGAACGTAGATACATAGCGAAAAAAGGTAAGCCTAGGCTGCGCTTACACAAGTACGGTGCCAACGTGTGCAACGCCTTGGGTAGTGCGTGGCGGCTAATGGGGCTACCTTTGCGACGTATAAGATTCTGGCTTTTGCCGCTTTTATTCGGGCACCAACGTTTGTTAGCCGGAACTTTGCCCCGAGATTTTTCCACCCACTACCCGCTGCGTGTACCTGCATCACGTGGCCGCCTACCTTCCGGCGGCCGTTGTTACCAACGAACATTTTACCCGTTTAAACGGGTTGGCTTCCGATTGGATAATTGAGCGCACCGGCATCCGGGAGCGCCGCCGGGCAGCCCCCGGCGAAAATGCCAACACGATGGCCGTGGCCGCCACCCAGGCCCTGCTGGCCGAGCTGCCAGCATTCGACCCCAAGGGCATCGACCTCATTGTGGCGGGCACCTATACGCCGCACGATACCATTTATACGGCCGCCCACGCAGTGCAGCGCGACTTGGATATCAATGAGATACCCACGGTGAGCATCTCGTCGGCCTGCTCGTCGCTGCTCAATGCGGTGGAAATTGTTGAGGGCTATTTTGCGATGAACAAAGCCAGCCAGGCGCTGGTGGTAGTGACGGAGCACAACACGGCCTACAACAATGAGGAAGATACCATTGCCGGCCACCTGTGGGGCGATGGCGCGGCGGCCCTACTTTTCACCAAAGAGCGCCTGGCTACCGACGACCTGCACGTGGTGCAGGTGATGACGGGCGGCGCGGCCCCCATTGGCAAGGCCGATGAAGCCGTCACGCTCAAGCCCGTTGAGAAAGGCATCGTGATGCCTTTTGGTCGCGACGTATTTCAGCAGGCTTGCACCTACATGACGCGCATCACGCAGCAGCTGCTGGATAAAAATAACCTGACCGTCAACGAGCTAACTTACTTGATACCGCACCAGGCCAATCTGCGCATCTCGGCCAATGTGACCAAG
>CAXUKA010000563.1:0-2726 GCA_964251335.1 uncultured Hymenobacter sp. | reverse complement strand
GTTCTCCCCGCCGTGGGAGTCTTTTCTGTTTTTGACCACCTTCCTAAACAGCTTCATTATTATGAAAGCAGCAGTCCGCTAAATCCGGATGAGATTATCGAAGAGCTTACCAAAAACCCGCTGATAAGGGCCGCTTATTTTAAACCGGACAGCACCCCGCCAATAGGCTAAAATAGCCCAGCTCAGTTCCTCACGTTAATGCTACTTGGTTATGAGTAAAGTAAAAAAAGCCCAGCCAACGCCCCCGCAGGTAGTGGTTATTCTAAAAGAGAATACTGGGCCGGTCCTGTCTAAAATGAGTAGCCTAGCGGCTACCGACGAGGCCGCCCCCGAGGCGCAGCTACAGCAGGCCCTATCCGCAAACGGACTGGAGCTACTACCCTTGTTCGGGGCTACGGAAGAGCACGTGGAGGCGCTGGTGGCCAAAGCACAGACCAAGGACACCAATCCGCAGTTGGCGCGAATGAGCAGTTTTTACCTCATCAACGGCTCCCCGGACGCCGACCTGGCCAAGATTGTCAGCGAGCTGAATGGCCTGGCGATGGTGGAAGGCGCTTACATTAAGCCGGCGGGCGAACCCCCTGTCTACTACGACGATAAAGCCGCTGACCAGGCCGCGGCGACGGGCGGCGGGGTGCCGATTGCCTTTGACATCACCACTCATCAAACGTACCTGAATGCCGCCCCAACGGGCGTGGATGCGCGCTACGCCTGGACTATTGCGGGCGGCCAGGGCGATGGCGTTAATATCATCGACATTGAAGGTGGCTGGAATTTTGGCCACGAAGACCTGGCGGTAAACAGCGGCGGGTTGATTTCGGGCTTCAACAACACAGCGGATGCCGGCTGGTACCAGCACGGCACGGCCGTGATGGGAGAGATGGGCGGCGACGTGAACACGAAGGGTGTCACGGGCATCTGCCCCAATGCCAACATACGAGCCGTTTCCGTATTCACCAACAGCGCCTTGGCTTATAACTCGGCCGGGGCCATCCGCACCGCTGCCGATACTCTGCGCACGGGCGATGTTATCCTGATTGAGCAGCACCGAGCGGGGCCCAACTACCCGGGCGGCAATACGCAAATGGGCTACATTGCGCTTGAATGGTGGCCCGACGACTTTCTGGCGATTCAGTATGCCACTTCCAAGGGCGTTATCGTGGTAGCGGCGGCCGGCAACGGCTCGCAGAACCTGAACGATACCACGCTCAATACCCGCCCGGCGGGCTTCCCAAGCTGGTGGAGCAACCCCTTCAACCGAGCGCCGGGCATGGATTGCGGGGCCATCCTCGTAGGTGCCGGAGCGCCCCCGCCCGGCACCAATGGCGGCAACTGGGGCGTCGACCGGTCGCGCCTGAGCTTCTCTAACTATGGCAGTTGCCTCGACGCCCAAGGCTGGGGCAGCGGCGTTACCAGCACCGGCTACGGCGACATTCACGGCACGGTGGCCACCAATCAGAACGAGTGGTACACTGATACCTTTAACGGCACCTCCAGCGCTTCCCCGATTGTGACGGGCACCGTGGCCTGCCTGCAAGGCATTCAGCGGGCGGCCGGGCGGCCCCTGGTCACGCCCGCACGCATGCGGCAGCTGTTCCGCAGCACCGGCTCGGCGCAGCAGGCTGGCACCGGCACCCCGGTCACGCAGCGCATCGGCAACCGGCCCGACCTTCGCCAGCTGGTGCAAACTGTGGTAGGCGCGCCCCACTGGTGTGGGGCGCAGTTTACCGGTCAGGTAGCGGCCGGCGCCACGGCCACCTGGTTTACGCATAGCTGGCCCGACAACTGGCAAGTGCTCTGGACAGTGGTGCCCACTGCGCCCGTCATTGATGGCAATGCCCAAATAGAATTTAAGGTATCGGTCGACCGCCAGGCCTTCGGCTTGCTTAAATACTTTATTCAGGTAACCAACCTCATCACTCAGCCCGTCACTGTTGAAGCAAGGTTTTGTGTTCTAGCTTCTTGATTAAGGAAACACTGGTTTAGGCATACTAATCTCTCATCCCTCTCAAACAGAAAAATCATGCAAGTAGGTGTTCAGTTCTCAGCTTCGGTGGCGGCCAATGCAACCGGTCTTTGGTTTACGCACAGCTGGCCGGCCGCGTGGCATGTGGTATGGTATTGCATTCCTACCGCGCCCATAGTCGACGGCAATGCACAACTGGAATGGAAAATTAAAGTGGACCGCCAGGCCGCTGATAAGGTGAAGTATTTCATCGAGGTGAAAAACCTTACCGGCGGGGTCGTCAACTTCGAAGCCAGGTATGCCATTGCTAATCTGTAAGGAATTGACGCTATGAAACTGACAATTCAAGTAACCGATGACGAGAAGAACCCTCTGTCCCCGAGTATCGGGCAGGGCTCCGAAACGTCGGCCGAAACTTCAGCCAGTGCAAGCGACGGCGGCGCGCCGCCCGCGAGCCTGACCGGCAACAGCCCCACGGCCAGTGCCGCTGCTAGCCTGGTAGACATAGGCGGCCCGCCGCAATGGCTAGTGGATGGCCTGGCCAAAAACCAGGGTAACGAAAAGGCATAGTAAAGGCCAGACCATTTGAAGAACAGCAATAAACCTTCATCCTGTACCTAGCCGGTAAAGAAATACGACAATGCGCTTACCAGTACCAGAATACCGGTAATGGCCGACCCCAGGAACCACGCCGAGCCCGCAACTTCCGAGGCGCGTTCGTCGGTAGTGCCTGAATAAAATTTAATGAAAGCAGTGGTTA
>CAXUKA010000562.1:0-2747 GCA_964251335.1 uncultured Hymenobacter sp. | reverse complement strand
CCGCGCTACCCTACCATCACGCAATCCGGCGACGGGCAGCGGTGGCTGTTTGGCCTGCTGCCGCGCCAGAAAGTGGAGCAGGCTTTGCCCATTTTATTCGATGAAGAGGAGATGCTAGCTCCCAGCGGCATTCGGTCGCTGTCGAAAATCCACCGGCAGCACCCCGCCACTATGGAGGTGGCCGGCGAAACCTTCACCGCCGCCTATACGCCTGGCGAGGCCGACTCGAATATGATGGGCGGCAACAGCAACTGGCGCGGCCCAGTGTGGCTGCCGCTCAATTTTGTGCTCCTCCGTTCGCTCTACCAACTGGTGCATTTCTATGGCGACGACGCGCCCCGCGTAGAAGTGCCACGCCGCAGCGGCCAGTGGCTCAGCCTGAAAGAAGCCGCCGACCACCTCGCCCAGCGCATGCAATCGCCCTTCCTGCCCGACGAAAATGGCCACCGTCCCATCCACGGCACGGACGAGGGCTCCGCAACCGACCCTAATTTCCGCGACCTGCTGCTTTTCCACGAATACTTCGACGGCGACACCGCCCGGGGCTGCGGTGCCAGCCACCAAACCGGCTGGACGGCGCTAGTAACGCTGCTGGAGCATCTAGATGGGTAAATGATGGAATCAGTGCGGTTTTTATTTTACTAAGCTGCTTCCCTTCGGAGTGTGCTGCCCATCAACCTTGTCGCAGCACTGTGTACAGCTGCCGTAGGGCCGCTACCGTGCCTAAGCCCAGCAGCGCGCCGGCCGCGCCCCACGCAATATCGCCCAGGTCAAACGAACGATTTTGCAGGAAAAGCTGTCCCGTTTCGGCCAAAGTAACCAGGCCAAACAGGGCTGCCCAAGCCCAGAGCCACTGCGCCCAAGGCTGGCGATGCAGCGTGAGCCAGCCACCCGTGAGCCAGCCCAGCGCCACAAAAGGCACGGCCGTACGGATGGTATCATTGCTATTCTCATCGGCCCAGTTAGCTACCCAGCGCGGTATAAACCAATCGGTTGCCATTTTGGGCTGCGTTTGCCAGCTTAGGTATAGTACCAACCCGGCCCCCACCACGGCCAAGGAATAAAATAACAGATTTTTAAGCATTTACTTTCTAATCATACCGTAGTCCGCCCCAAATGCTCGAGTGCCTGGGGGCAGGCTATACTTATTTTAATTTCTCAATTCTATGCGGCTGTTCGCTGGCCAGCTCAAATAATCGGCCCACGTACTAGTTTACCCTAAATCGAGCTGTGCGATATCAATAATAGACGCCGTAAGCTGAACTATACGCTCGTTTCCTGGAAACAGATGGTATTTCAGCGCACACTAATGGTAGTTTCTAGCTTTTCGCTCCGCACTCGGCACAAAATTTCTGGCCGGGCTGGAGCTTCGCGCCGCAGTTGGGGCAGTGGCGCTCCTGCACCTGGGCGGCGGGGTTAGCGGTGCCGCAATTGGGGCAGAATTTTTGGTCGGCGGCGAGCTTGGTTTGGCAGCTAGGACACTGCGCTAAGGTTACCCGGCCCAGAAAATCAAGGTCTTTGGTTTGGTCCTGAGCGCGGGTTTTGGTGCGAATCTGCTCGCGGGCGGCCAGCGACTGCTGGGCACGCAGCTCCTCCTGCTCATCGGGGGCGCAGTCTTCGCAGAGGCCGGCGCTGGCGTTCCAGCATATTTCGGGACACACCCAGTGGCCGCAGCGCGTGCACTGGTGAAACTGTTGCTTGCCTTCGGCAGCGGCCGTTTCGAGGGCTTTGTCGTGGGCCGTACCACCCACGGCCTGCTGAATCTGGTAGGCCGCATTCTCGACCCCGCCCAGGCTTCCAAACAAGCTGCTGGCCGCATTGAGCAAGCTGCCCGCAATGCCAATGGCATTGGGCTGAAACCGCGACATATAGCCATTGCGGCAGCGGTCGCAATGAAATTTAAACTGAAAGCCTTTGTCGGTGGAAAGGTCGTCGTAGTTGGCGACGAACTGAATCATGTTGCTCATAGCGACAAGGTTTAGACGGTGATGCGGCAAATGTAGGTCAAGGCTCTACTTAGCTCCCAGTATCGCCAATGGCCCGAAGCTATTACAGCTGCGCTTTCACTTTAGCTACCCAGTTGGTATCAACAGGGTTTATTACCAGCATTTTAAAGCCATATCGCTCGGCTTCCAGCCGCACACCTTCCGAGTCATCAATCAGCAGGTCGATGCCAAACTTAGGTGGATACTTTGTGCTGCGCACCGTCACTTCCCGGTCGTGCCGCGCCTGGTTTATCACGCCCGCCAGCCGGATGCCGTGCAGCCAAAATAGCCGCCTGATGTACCAGGCACTGCGGTATGAGGTGGTGTATACCCAAACTTCCCAGCCGTGAGCCCGGCAATGCTCGCACAGCTCCATAATGCCTGCCCGGAGCGATTCTTTGCCCAGCAGCCACGCCCAAAACCTGCGTTTAGGAATCTCCAGCGCGAAATCGTGCTCGCCCCGAATCAGGGTATTATCAAGGTCGAAGGCAATACGCATAGATTTCAGCTGCATTTCGGTGTTAGCGCGAGCTTCACAACGACGAAACACAGGGATGCGTCTTTACGCTACTTCGGCAGTTGTGGAAACTCGCCAATTAAAAACGTATGCTTGCCCTTCTCCGCGATTTTGGTAATCGTTTCCAGGAACTGGAAGAAGCGTAGGTTATCGTCGCCCTTCATCAGCTCCGAGGCGTTTTTGAGGGCGCGAGCGGTGGCCACGGCGGTGCGGGCATTTTCACGGTCAGCCTTGGCGCGGATTTT
>CAXUKA010000561.1:0-2750 GCA_964251335.1 uncultured Hymenobacter sp. | reverse complement strand
ACTTTCAGCCCGTTGTCGGCGCACCCTTTAAGGGCGATGTTCTGGTCGCCGTCGCGCAGGTAGCAGGCGATGGTTTTCCCTAGGGCCGCTTTGTGGTTTTCGAGCCATTCCTTCGGCCCCATCAGCTTGTCTTCGCCGAAGCTTTTGCCCACCGAGTAGGGGATGATTTGCAAGCTGGTGCCGGCTTTTTCGAGCTGGCTTTGCACGGCCGAGAAGGCTGGCAGGCCGTCGCCCATGATGCTCACAATCAGGCCCGGCGTCTGCGGATTAGCTTGCATGTCGAGGGCGTTTTTCACCAGGTCGGCCTGCATTTTCGATACGTCGTCCTGGCGCACTATCTGCATGTCGAGGCCGTTGGCGGCGAGGGCCGAGCCCTGGGTGGTGCGGGGGCCGCCGTTGGCCAGCATACCGGCCATTTGGGAGTTCCAGGCCATCACTTCCCACACCACGGCGGTGCCGTTTTCGGCGGGGGCGGTGCCGGGCAGCGGGGCCAGCGGCACCACCAGCGTGGCGCGGCTGCCGCTGGCCGAGGCGGGCAGCTCTATGGAGCTGAGTAGCACCGATTGGGTATCGGCTTTTTTGAAGAATCGGTTACTGGCTATCAACTTATTGATGCCAAAATAGGCGAGGGCGAAGAAGATAATGCCCAACACAATTTTACCGCGAGTTGTCATGGAAGTAGCGCGGACTTTTAGTCCGCAAGTGAGTAGTTAGAAAGTGAAAGAAGTTTTGGGGCGGGCTCGCCGTCCGTGGTACCCCACCCCCGGCCCCTCCCCAAAAGGGAGGGGAGCCAGACGATTATTTCACGTCTGTTTGCGTTAGGCTCCCCTCCTTTTTGGGGAGGGGTTGGGGGTGGGGTTAGGCCGTTCGAGTCGCGGACTGAAAGTCCGTGCTACAGCATTACTGCTACCAGCAGCAGCGCCATGCAGGCACTAATCAAGCAGGCTAGAATAGGCATCATCGGAGCGTTGTTTAGTGGCGGCTGCGGAATTGGAAACTGGAGTTTTCGTGCTATCCATCAAGGCGTTAAAATCACCCTTCTGGTATTTTTCAAGCAGGCGCTGGCCTTTCTCGCTCATCACGCCGTTCTGGATGTCCATCTCCTTCACGAACTCCTGCGAGTAGCGCATTGCCTGCTTGATTTGGCCTAATTGCTGGGCCATATCCTGGGCCACGCGGTCGGTGGCGAGGTCGAAGAAGTATTTCTTGTCGGGGTCGCCGCGCAGGATGTTCATGGCAGCGCGCATGCCCGAGCTGGTGCGTTTCACGAGCTCGTATTCGTCTTTCAGCAAGCCGACTTTGAACTTGCTGCCGTCAATCTGGCGCAGAGCGGCTTTCAGGATTTGGCGCATCACCACGCTTACATTGGCGGTAGTGGCGGCCATGGGCTGGAGGCGCTGGTTGTAATCCAGAATCTGGGCGGCGCGGCTGGCGTAGGCTTCGGCGGCGTCTTTTTCGCCCTGGCGGGTGGCCGAGTCGGCCAGCGCCAGGTACTCCTTCATCTGGCCTTCGTTGGCGGCAAGCTTGCGCTTTACCAGCTCGTGGGCACCCTCGATGTGGCCGATTTCGCCTTCCATCTGGCGGGCTTCCTTCTCGGTGTTCGAGATGTAGTCCTCCATGATGCCGATGGGGTCGGTGTTCACGAAAATGCCCGCCAGCGTCCGTAGCACCCGCTGCCCGGCGTACCAGAGCCCGGTCTGAATCCGCTTATTCGTGCCCAGCAAAAACAGCACAAACAGCGCCCCCAGCCCAATGCCCAGCTTCACGCTATTAAACACGATGTCAACGAGGTAGGGCACAATCTGCCCCCAGTAGTACACGCCAGCCCCGGCACCGGCGGCCAGCACTACCCAGCCGGCTACTTTTTCGGGTTGCTGCCACTTGGGTAGGCTCGTGTTGAGGTCGTTTGAAAGCAAGGTTTTCATAAGTCAGAAAGACGGTTTACTTGTTGATTAAAAAGGACTTAGTAGCTTGTTGGTGGGCTTGCAGCTCGGCCGTGGCCGCCGCATTGGCCAGCTCGTAGGAGGCGAGTGCGGTCTGCGCTTTGGCGCTTTCCTGCTGCACTTGCTGCTGAGTGTCTTGCAGCTGCTGGCTCTTGTCGGTGATTTGTTTGCTGAGGGCGGCCACGTCGGCTTGCAGCTGGGCTTCCTGGTTGCGGAGCTGGGCCAGGGCGCTGGGGGCGCCTTTGAGCGGCACGGTTTCGCCCATTTTTTCGCGGTGGCGCTCCTGCACTTTGGCGCGGTCATCGGCCAGCTTTTGGGTGAGGGCATTGGCCGAGGTGAGCAGGGCGGGGAGGTCCTGGCCCGTCACGGCCGAGAAGGCGTTGAAGGCCGTTTGGTAGAGCAGCGGGCCGCTGAGGCCGCTGGCGGCGAGGCTCTTCACCATTTTGGTAAAGGCGTTAAAATCGCGCCCATCGCCGGCTAGCAGCTGGGCTATATGGTCGAGGTGGCGCTGCTCGGGCTGCGCCATGCCAGGCGCCAGGTCGGCCAGCGCGGGAGCGGGGGCAGCGGCCGGGAGCGGCCGGGCGGCTGCCATTGCAGCGGGAGCGCCGTGGGCTTCTTCGACGAAGAATCCTTTGACGCCCTTCGCCAGATTATCCAGAATAGCCATGTCGGTGTGGGCAAGTAGGTGAGGGATGTGTACCTAATGCCAAGACTGATGCCGACTTGGGGGAATGAATTATCTTATTTATATAATATGCTTTATATCAATAAATTACATAAAAAACCCCGTCCGGCACGGGGCCGAAC
>CAXUKA010000560.1:0-2761 GCA_964251335.1 uncultured Hymenobacter sp. | reverse complement strand
CTCGCGCAGCGAGCGCTGATGCTCGCTGCGCGAGCGCTCGGACTCGCAGAGTCCAAGCTACATTTTCCTTAATACAGTACTCGAAACTTAATGGTGTGCTCGACTTCGCGCAGCGCCTGAATCACGTCCTGGTCATACGCCTTGTCGATATCCGTAATCACGTAGCCGACCAATTCGTTGGTTTTCAGGTACTGACCCAGGATGTTGACGTGGTGCGCGGCCAGCACGTTGTTGATACGGGCGAGCACGCCGGGCACGTTGGCGTGGATGTGGATGAGGCGGTGGCCCGGCTGGCCCGGCAGCAGGATGTTGGGGAAATTGACGCTCTGCTGGGTGTTGCCGGTGTTGATGTACTGCATGATGCGCTCGGGCACAAACTCGGCGATATTGCGCTGGGCCTCGGCGGTGCTGCCGCCGATGTGGGGCGTGAGCAGCACATTGGGCAGGCCGCGCAACTCGCTCTCGAAGGCTTCCGCGTTGGTCTTGGGCTCGTAGGGGAATACGTCGATGGCTGCGCCACCGAGGTGACCGCTACGCAGGGCGTCGGCCAGGGCCGGCACGTCTACCACGTGGCCGCGGGCGTTGTTAATGAACAGCGCGCCGGGCTTCATGAGGGCAAAGTCCTTGGCACCGAAGAAGTTCTTGTTTTCGGGGCGGCCGTCGATGTGCAGGGTCACGATGTCGGCTTTCGGCAGCAGCTCTTCGAGGCTGTTAGCCTTGGTGGCGTTGCCGAGTTGCAGCTTTTCAGCCACGTCGAAGTACAGCACTTTCAACCCCACGGCCTCGGCCACTACCGAGAGCTGCGAGCCGATGTTGCCGTAGCCGATGATACCCAGCGTTTTGCCGCGGATTTCAAACGCGCCTTTAGCCGATTTGTCCCACTCACCGGCGTGCATCTTGGGGTTTTTCTCGGGGATGCGGCGGGCCAGCACAATCAGCTCGGCCAGCGTCAATTCAACCACCGAGCGGGTGTTGCTGAACGGCGCATTGAACACGGCCACGCCCTTTTTCATGGCGGCCGCAAGGTCTATCTGGTTGGTGCCGATGCAGAAGGCGCCGATGGCAATGAGGCGGTTAGCAGCAGCGAGCACGCGCTCGGTCACGTTGGTTTTGGAACGGATGCCGAGGATGCTCACGCCTTCGATGCGGGCGATTAGCTCGTCTTCATCGAGCGCGCCGGGCACCAACTCTACCTGGTAGCCTTCGGCGCGAAACAGCTCGGCGGCGCGGGCATCGGGGTTTTCTAATAGTAAAACCTTGATGCGGTTCTTAGGATAGCTCAGGGTCATGGGTAGCTTCAATTGATATAAAAACTCGTCAAAGGTCGGCAGCACTTCGTCGGCAGCGGCTACCACGGTGGGGCGGCTCACGTTTTCGGTGTACGCATAGAAGCGCTTGGCGAGGCCGGCTTCGCGGATTTGGTAGTCGGTGTAGCCGTCGCCGAGTACATAAACCGGGCCATCGAGCTGCAAGTCTTTCAGCTGTTGAATTTTGCCACCGTCGCGGCTCAGCACGTTCAGCGGGTCGCAGCCGGTGATAGCACCGCTTTCATCGAAGGTGAACGTATTGGCCAATACATGGCTGGCCGGGATGCCGAACTCGGCCACCACCGGCTCGATAAATTCGCGAAAGCCACTGCTCACCACGTAAATACGGTCGGCATACTGCCGGAAAAAATCGCCGTTGCGCCGGATGCTCTCGCTCACCTTCGTTTGCAAGTGCGCCACCAGCGGGGCCAAGTGGCGCTGGTGCGCCCCTAGCAGCGCCAGCCGCCGGCTCAGCGACTCCTGAAAGCCGATTTCGCCGGCCATGCCCTGGTCGGTGAGGGCTTTGATGGCGGCCACGCGGGTGGCTTGGTCGGGCTGGCCTTGTAGAGCAATGGCGGCAAGCTCGTCGAGGCCTTCGACCTGGGTGAAAGTTGAATCGAAGTCGAAGACGAGGTAGGGGAGGGGGGCGGCGGTGTCGGGCATGGGCGCAAAGATGGGGCGGCGCTACTTTGCAAGTACTATCTGTTGCTTATGAGGCCTTTTCTATTTTTGCTACAGGCGCTGTTGAGTTTGTCCGCCGCGCCTACTCCACCTAACGTGCGGGTTGCACTCATCCCACTCACGCGGGCGGCCTACGAGCGCGCCCGTAGCCTGGCTCCGCTGGCGCGGGAAGCTCGCACGTTTCCATTGCGAAAAAGCCAAGGGAAAATACGAGTACCGACTGCTACTGGCAGCAAACTGTTTCGGGATAAAGTGAGTCGGGTAATAGTTGAAAACGTTGGATATAAGTACCTGGGCTATTTGCCGCGAGTGCAGGTGCATTTGATTGAGAAAAGCTATTGGGAAGGCGAAGAAGCTCTGGCAATCGTTGTGTTGGTGGTGCGGCCCGACGGCCACATCCTGCAACTACCCGGCGAACCGCACTATTCGTCTAACCAACGGCAAGCGGTAGTTTTCTGGTCAGCGCCAAATTTTGACGAGGGAACAACGGGAACCGTGCAACTGCTGACCACTCAAGCCACTACGGCTACTGTGTTCTGGGAAACAACATCAGATGTTTGGGAACCGGTGGCAGCGTTCTGGGACTCGGATAGTACTGTCTGCCTGAAGCGGCACTATTATCGTCCTGCACGCTTTACTTATACCCGGCTGTTGCTAACACGTTAAACTTGCGCTAGTATCACGACTTTGCATAGCGCATTCGGCTTGTTGGGTAATAATTTGTTTTGGCGTAATGGGTAACGATAACCGTTGTATAATTAAGTATATAACGA
>CAXUKA010000559.1:0-2772 GCA_964251335.1 uncultured Hymenobacter sp. | reverse complement strand
CTACCGGCGTGGGCGCGGCCGATTTCTTGGGCGCGGCGGCCTTTTTGGCCGGGGCAGCTTTAGGCGGGGTAGCGCCTAAGTCGTTGGTTTCGTGCACGGCAGCACCTACCTCTACTGAGCCATCAACCGAAGAAATAGCCGTGCGGCTGGCCGACTTCTGCACAAACGTGCCCCAGGTGAGGTTGTCCTGGCCGGGCTTTTGGGCCTGGGCGCGCTCGATAGCGAGGTTGGCGGCGTGCTCTACTACCCACTCAAAATTCTCAGCGCCTACCGAATTGATATCCGCATCAGGGGCAGGGTTGCCGAAGTCGATAGCGATTGGAACACCGTCGCGCACCGCAAATTCTACAGTATTGAAGTCATAGCCAAGGCCTTGGCAGAGGCGTAGCACGTAGTCTTTGATGGTTGCGAGCAGCTTTTCGCCTTCTTCGCCCTGCGTTTTCATCTCCGTTTGGTAGCGCTGGTGCGGGGCGTTGCGCGGCTCGTAGGGCATGATGAGCACGTCTTTGCCGCCGAGGCAGTAGCAACGGAAGTAATCGGTGAAGTCGATGGCTTCCTGATACAGCATCACGAGCTGGCCGGTTTCGTCGTAGGCGCGCCACGCTTCGTCGGCGTTGTCTACTTTATACACGCTCTTCCAGCCGCCGCCGGCGTGGGGCTTCATGAAAGCGGGGAAGCCGATTTTCTCGAACGCCGCGTCCCAGTTGAACATCGACAGGTTGCGGAACGAGTTTTCGTTGGTGTCGTCGGGGCGGGCTTTGCTGGGCAGCAGTAGGGTCTTGGGCACCGGCACACCGAGCTGCACGGCCAAGGCATTATTGAAGAATTTCTCGTCGGCACTCCACCAGAAGGGGTTGTTAATCACGGCGGTACCGGTCATGGCCGCGTTCTTGAGGTAAGCGCGGTAGAAGGGCACATCCTGCGAAATGCGGTCGATGATAACAGCGTAGTCGGTGGCTACGGCCTGCTCAACTTCGGTGATATTTACGAACTCAGCCGTGATGCCATCGACGGCTTTCTGATTAACACGGTCGACGAAAGCCTGTGGAAAGGTATTTTCCTGGCCGAAAAGGATGCCAATTTTTTTCATGGTGTGAAGGCAGGTGAGGGTTTTGGGAGGGATACCGCGCAAGTTTACGCAATATGCTTATTAAAAGATAGTAGAGACATATTCGGGGAACATTTCACGCCACACCGGCCAGTCGTGAGTGCCATGGGGGCGCACATCGAGGCGGTGCGGAATACCCTTAGCGGCCAGAATACCCGACATCTGGTAGTTGGAATCTTTGCAGAAGTCGTGCTCAGCCGTGCCCAGGATAATGTTCATTTTGTAGAAGTTATCGTTCTGAGCGTTGGGCATAAAGTCGGGCGGGTTGTTGAAGTACACCTGCTCGTCGTAGTAGCCATTCAGGAACATGCGCACATCGAACGAAGCACCCATCGAGAAGAGGTGCGCCACTTTTTCGGGATGCTTGAAAGCGAAGTTAAGCGCCTGATAACCACCGAGCGAGCAGCCCGCTACGCCTACTTTATCGACCTGGCACTCGTGCTGAATGGCGGGCACCAGCTCCTCACTTATCATGAGGTCGTAGAGGTTGTGATTGTGCAGGCGAGTGCCGGGGTGCAGGTGCTTGGCATACCAGCTCCACTTGTCGCCGCTGTCGATGCAATAGAGCTTAATAAGCTTATTATCAATAAACCACTGTACCGATTCGACCAGCTTGAAGTCCTTGGCTTCGAAATAGCGGCCGTTGGAAGTAGGGAAGATGATGATAGGATAGCCGTAGTCGCCAATGACCAGCATTTCCATGTCGAGTCCCAAATGATGGGAGTAAAAGCGGCGGTATTCTTCGTGCAAAGGAGAGGGGCCGGAGGTGGGGTGAACGCCCCGAACCGGCTGCAAACTAAGCACAAAATCTGAACGACCAACTTTTCCGAATATTCCTATGCTATGCCTGTTCCGGCGTTGTTGGCGCGGGAGAACCTCCCCCCGGCCCCGCTCCAAAAGAGAGGGGGAGCCGACCGCACGCAGGCGTAAGCATACGCAAGCCAGTCGTCAGGCTCCCCTCTCTTTTGGAGAGGGGGCCGGGGGGGAGGTTCACGGCGGGTGAGGCAAAAACACCTCGCCGCCCGTTTCTTTGCGAGCCCATGACCGTGTTCCGCTTTCAGTCGCCGCGCGGGGCCACCGTGGCCGTGCGGCGCGACGAATCTTTATTTTCTATCCAGTTGGGCCGCGTGGTGCGCCTCGACGTGGTGCTGCCGCCCGGCTTCAATCCGGCCGCCGCGCAGCCCTACCCCGTGCTGTATCTTAATGATGGCCAAGACCTTCAGCGCTTGCAGCTGCCCACTACGCTCAACTACCTGTATAAGCGCGGGGCCGTGCACCCCTTCGTGCTGGTGGCCGTGCACGCCGCCGACCGCTTGCAGGAGTACGGCGTAGCTGCCCGCCCCGATTACCTGGGCCGGGGCAGCCGAGCCGGTAATTACACGGCATTTATACTCAATGAGTTGCTGCCCTATGTGCAAGCCCACTACCACGTGAGCGCCGACCCTTCGGAGGCTGCGATAGCCGGCATGTCGCTGGGCGGCCTCACGGCTTTTGACTTGGCCTGGCACCACCCTGAAGCATTTCGGCGGGCGGGCTCGTTTAGCGGCTCATTTTGGTGGCGCAGCCGGGGGCTGAATGACGGCTACACCGACGCCGACCGCCTGATGCACGGCCTCGTAGCCGCCCGCCGCCCGCTGCCCGGCCAGCAGTTTTGGCTGCAAACC
>CAXUKA010000558.1:0-2778 GCA_964251335.1 uncultured Hymenobacter sp. | reverse complement strand
TGCCAGTAGTGCCGGGCTCGGTGGGCCTGCTCGAATCGGTGGAGCAGGGTAAGAAAATTGCCAACGAAATCAAATACCCCATCATCATCAAGGCTACGGCGGGCGGCGGCGGGCGCGGCATGCGCATCATCAACGGCGACGACGAGTTTCAGAAAGCCTGGGACGATGCCCGCACCGAGTCGAAAGCTGCATTCGGCAATGACGGCATGTACCTGGAGAAGTACGTGGTAGAGCCGCGCCACATCGAAATCCAGATTGTCGGCGACCAGTACGGCCACGTGTGCCACCTTTCGGAGCGCGACTGCTCCATCCAGCGCCGCCACCAGAAGCTAGTGGAGGAAGCCCCCTCCCCTTTCATGACCGACGACCTGCGCGAGCGCATGGGCGCGGCGGCCATCGCTGGGGCCGCAGCTATTGGCTACGAGGGCGTGGGCACCATCGAATTCCTGGTCGATGCCAACCGCGATTTCTACTTCATGGAAATGAATACTCGCATCCAGGTCGAGCACCCGGTTACGGAGGAAATCGTGAATTATGACCTTATCAAAGAGCAGATTAAGGTAGCGGCTGGCATTCCGATTTCGGGTAAAAACTACTTCCCGAAGATGCACGCTATGGAGTGCCGCATCAACGCCGAAGACCCGCGCAACGGCTTCCGCCCCGCACCGGGCCGCATCACCACGCTGCACATCCCTGGCGGCCACGGCGTGCGCGTCGATACCCACGTGTATGCCGGCTACCAGATTCCGCCAAACTACGACTCGATGATTGCCAAGCTCATCACCGTGGCCCAAACCCGCGAGGAGTGCATCGTAAAAATGAAGCGCGCCCTGAGCGAGTTCGTGGTCGAAGGCGTGAAAACGACCATCCCCTTCCACCTAGCGCTGATGGACAGTGAGGATTTTAAGGCCGGAAATTTCACAACCAAATTTTTGGAGTCGTTTGATTTTTCAGTGGTGTAAAAAATCGCTAGACGATACTCTTAAATCATAAACACCTGATTACATTTGAGTAATCAGGTGTTTTTAGTTAAATACAATGGTCAACCGCCTGTTGTTAGCGCTGCTGCTGTTGCTGGTAAGTCTGCCAGTATGGGCAGATTATGAACCAACCCTATTACCTGAACTAGTGGGCGACGCCACCCTTATTGTTGAAGCGAGAATTATAGCAGTCGGAGCGAATACCTTTACACTTAAACTCATCCATATTTTTAAGGGCAAAGTATCATCAACTATTGTAGTCGATAGATTTAGAAATTGGACATGTGCCTCACGGTTCGCGCCGTATGTAGTCAATCAGCAAGCATTCTATTTTCTAAAGAGAAATAAGTTGAACCATTTCTATATTTTGGGTGCCGCTGATGAAGGTGAAATACCTTTATATAAAAGCAACGTCTATTATCAAAATGCTTATCTAAAAATCGATAAAAACTCGCAATTATTTCGTGTATACACTGGTAAAGTTCGCGGCTATCAATATGAAAGGCATTTCTTTACTGCTGCCATCGAGCTTTTAATACTCCAACCTAACGTAGGCTTATACTTGAAAACAAACGCCCGTGCCATAGTTGACACGACTATCAATCCAGTTATGCACCGCTTTGCCGACGAATATATAGAAACGCATAGTACTTATTTCAACTAATATGTCTGCCGCCCAATCTATCTACCAGCATCGCTATACTGTTGAGGAATACTTTGCCTTCGAAGAGCAATCAGGTATTCGCCATGAATACTACCACGGCGAACTGTTTCCACTTGATGGCCCAGATTCACCGGAGGCAAAATCAGGCGCTACCAAAGCTCACAATAAGCTAATCAACAATTTAGTTTTTGGCTTGCGGCAGCAGCTTGGCGAACGGGAGTGCGAGGTATTTTCGGAGAGTGTGCGGCTGGCAGTAGAAGCCGGGCTATACTATAACTATCCAGATGTAGTTGTTAGCTGTGACCCCGACGATGATGACCCACGCACGATACATCAGCCAGTATTTATAGCTGAAGTCTTATCGCGTAGCACGGAAGCTCATGACCGTGGTTGGAAAGCCGAGCAATATCGACAGCTTACGTCGCTACAGCAGTACGTGCTGATTACACAAACCCGCTTGCTAGTGGAAAGCTACACCCGTGTTTCCAGCGATACTTGGCAATTAATTTCTTATCGTCAGCTCACCGATACGTTGCCGATACCAGCATTGGGAATAGAATTGTCGCTGGCTGCTATTTACAAAAAACTCAATATTCCCCCCTTGCGACTAGCTGACCAGTAGTTGCTTTCTTAGCTCATGCGTAAGCTATTATTTCTCTTATTGTTCGGGCCGTTGCTGGCTGGCTGCTCGGCGCCCTGCAATGGCCACATCGAAAGCACCGTGCTCTACTTTGCGGAAGCACCCAACCACCAAGGGCAGTTGGTGTATGCCAACGTGCTGAATAAGGACGACTTAGGCGTGCAGCATAAGCTGATGCGCGCAGATAAAGAGTATGGCACGTTCGGCCACGTAGTGATTATCGAGGACCCGAAGAGCTTATTCAAGGGGCGGCGGAGCGTCTGCTTTGACGAGTTCAAAATGCAGCCCAAGCCGGCCGATGGGAACTTGGATGAAGGGGACCTTCCCCGCATTACGATAATCAAGTAACTGCCTTACTCCCGCGTGGGCCGCCGGGGCAGTGTAAGCAATAGTATCAAAAATGCGCTGAATCCCAAGCTATACCACGTAATGACGGGCAGGCCTCGGTAATAAGGCATTTCGGGCGAGAAATGGCCGAGTAAGCTGAGGCCCGA
>CAXUKA010000557.1:0-2784 GCA_964251335.1 uncultured Hymenobacter sp. | reverse complement strand
CTCCAGCACCGACTGCGAGGCCAGGCCGACTGAGCCCAGCACCGTCAGCACGCCGGCCGTGAAGGTGTAGCCCGTGCCGTAGCTCAGGAAGTTGAGCAACCCGCTGGCGGCCCGAATGCCGACCTGCCACACAAACGACATGCCTGGCAGCTGCACCGTCTGCGCACCAGCTTTGGGCACGGGGTAGGCATCGTGCCGGGCCGCTGTGCCGCCCCCACCTGTCGCGGGCAATTGCCACGTGCCCGCATTCAGGTCGATTTTCTCGATAGCCGTGCGCACGCCGTCCACCTCCAGCACGCCTCGCGTGGTATCGAAATACTGGTCGAGGCCATCCAAATACACGTACTGCTGCTTGCCGGCCGTGTTAAGCCCCATATCAATCTGATACTTACGGCCAGCCTGCACGCCGGCACCGTCGATACCCTGCGCCGTAAATAAGGAAATAGCCTGCCACAAGGCGGTCGCGGCTATCGGCCCTGGCACCACTTTCCAGTCGACCAGGTTACCAGGGCCGGGGGCCGAGAGCTTACCAAGATTAAGCGAGTAGTAAAACGCCTCGGTTCCGCCTGGGGGCGTGTAGCGCACCAGGTAGCCCACCGTATAAGTGGTGCCGGGCACATAAACGGGCACTGTGTCCCCCATGAGGCCGAAGACTAGGAGCAAGTCATCCTTGAACTCGCGCAGGTCAGCCTCGTCGATAAGAAAGGTGGAGTTGTCTTTGAAGCGGATATCCCACTTGGCGCTGAAATCGGCAGCTGTCATTATACTATCTGATAACCTAGTTTGAATCCGGATTTAAGGATGATGCTTTTGCCGGCTGGCACGATGGCTAGCACGCGCCCATCGGCCGTGCGCAGGGTGATGGTGCCGCCCGTGCCGGCCCCGAGTAGGGCGCTGTAGAGCCCGCCTCCGCTGACCTGCCAGGTGCCCCGGTAGGGCCGCGCGCGCCGGGGCGTCTCGCCCAGCAGCGTCCAGTCGTAGTTGTTGCGCTGCTGGTAGCTCTCGCCCGAATCGTAGGCATCCGTCCAGGCCAGGGGCTGCTCGGGCGTGCCCACGAGCTGCACCTGGCCGTTGCGGTCGCGGTAGAGCAGCACCAGCTCCTGGCCTTCGAGCGCTTCGAGGCCTTGGGCCAGCTCGGTGGTGTGGCGGGCCAGCACCCCGGTAAACTTCTGGGTGTAGCTCGTGCCGTGGCGGGCCAGGTCTTTCGGGGTCTGCTTGTAGCGCACCGTGTCGCGGATACTCACCAGCTGGTACCAGGATGCGCCGGGCTTGAGTTGGAGCTGGTCGATGGGCAAGTCGCCCAGGGCCGGGAAGTCGACCAGGTCGCTGGCCAGCGCGTACCAGGCCGCTTCGATGCCGCTCAAGTTGTCCCCGGCGGATTGGGCGATGTTGCGCAGGTCGTAGGCGCTAGCGGGCATGCGCGATGAAGAATTGCGTCTCGAACAGCGGCAACGGTAGCTTTACAAGTGCCTCACAGACAGAAGCAAACGTATCCTTTCGGGACAAAACGCCCTTTTTTGGGGACAATTCGCCTCTTTTTGGGGACAATTCGCTCTTTTTTGGGGACACTTTTTCAGCAGAATTGCTGGTTTTTGCCGCGTTTTTTTTCTTTTTCCGGTTGGCGGGCACCTGCGCATTGCGCTGGGCGTCCTTCTTAAGGGTCTCGTAGGCAATGTCATCCTCACTCACCTCGTAGAAAGCCATGAAGGAGTAGATGGCGTCCTTGTTAGTGGCCCCGCGCTGGCGGTGCTCGCTGACCCACCAGTAGAGCTCCTTGCGGAACCAGCCCTCCACGAAGTCGTTGAACTGGAAAATCACCCAGGGGGTAAGCTGGCCCTTCAGCAAATGCGCGTAGGCCCCTTTAAAGTTGCGCAGGTCCACGCCCAGTGCGGCCGTGCAGTCGTCGATGCTGCCTTCGTAGCGGGCGCTCCTGGCCGGCTTTTGCAGCAGCAACGTGAGCGGTAGCCCAAACCGGCCCTCGCTGGAAAGGGTGTAGTCGGCGGCCTGAAAAGGCACCTGCTGCACGCAGGCGAGCTGCAGGTGCACCTGCAGGTACTTGAGCAGGTGGGGACGCAGGGGAAAGTCGAGTCGTTTCACGGTGGGCTTGGGCGAAGGAGCCTCAAACCTAGCGGCGACCCGTATCGGGGGAAAGGACGGGGAAGTAGCGAGCGGGTAAGCAAACGCCATGCAGGAAAAAGGAAACGTAGGTGAAGTTTGTGTAAAGTTAACACAAAGCCCAACCGCTTCGCTCTCTTTTTTCTGGCGCGCTACTAGCGCTGAGTGAAGTCCACGTAACGGGCCAGGTTGAGGCTCACGCGCTGGATTTCGCCCCACACTAGGCCAGCTGGTGGGGCCTGCTCGAGCACCAGCATGAGCGCCGCCACTTCGTCGTAGCGCAGGGTTAAGCGCCAGGGCTTTGCGGGGCGCGTTCCCACGTGGCGCTGCTCCAGCAGCTGGCGGGCCAGCAGCCGGCCCCGCACCCGGTAGAGCGGCCCGAAGGCGAGCACCGTGGCCAGCGGGCGCGGAGTTGGGTGCTCAAGCTCCCGGCAGAGCACCTGCACCAGGGCCTCGGCCAGCAGGCCCGCCTCGCCCCAATGCAGGTGCAGGCGCTGGTCAAGATGCGGCAGCCTCATCACTGGTCGGCTTAACGGGGAGTGGCTGGTAGGTGCCGGCCCATTCTAAAATCTTGTACTGCCGGCCGTGAGTGCGCTCGCAGAGGCGGTAGTAGGCCAGCTGGTGGCCGAGGCGGTTGCGCAGCACCCGCAGCATCTCCAGGCCCTGGGC
>CAXUKA010000556.1:0-2786 GCA_964251335.1 uncultured Hymenobacter sp. | reverse complement strand
ACAACTCGGGCCAGGACTTGCAAAACGGCACCAACTACCTGCGCGCCTCGGCCGAGGCATTTTACGGCTGGAAGCGCAGCCCACGCTTTTCGTGGGGCGTGGGCTTTCAGTACGGCTACACGTTTGGGCGGCTCAGCTTCTACCCAGCTATTATTTACAACCGCACCTTCAACGACCACTGGGGCGTGGAGGCGCTGTTTCCGGCCCGCGTCACGGCGCGGTACAATGCATCGGAGCGGTCGATTTTCTACGCGGGCTACTCGGTCGATGGCCTGAATTATCTGGTGCACCTGCGCACGCCCCTCGCCCGCCAAAACCAGCCCGACAAAATTGCCATCAACACTCTGGAGCTGCGCGAGATAGAAGTGAAATTTCGCCTGCGCTGGGAGCGGGAGCTGCTATCTTTTCTCTGGCTCGGGGCCGAGGCTGGCTACCGCTACAACTACGCCTTCGATGCCTTCGACCGCACCAATGCCGACCGCGAGCGCATCATTCGCACCAAGCTGGGCGGGGTGCCTTATGCGAGCTTGGAGTTGTTTGCGGTGCCGCCCCGCAAGCTGCTTGAAAAGGCCGGCGTGAAGCGGTGAGTCAGTTCGTTTTAGTAGCAAATTGATTGTCATGCGGAGCGCAGCCTATTTCCTAGCCTTCGCCCGCTTCCGCCCAGCCAGCTTTTTCAAATACTGATATTCAGCTTCTTGCGCCCGCACGGGCGGCGCACCCTCGGCCGAGAGCAGCAGGTGGTTGTCGAAGTCGCGGGCTTTCACGTTGTCGGCGCGCTCCAGGTCGAGCAGGTAGCGCACTTCGGCGCGCAATGCTTCGTCGAACAGCGGGAAGGCCACTTCTACGCGGCGGTCGAGGTTGCGCGTCATCCAGTCGGCCGACGAGAGGTATACTTTTTCTTCGCCGCCGTTGGCGAATACGTAGATGCGGGCGTGCTCTAGGTAGCGGTCGATGAGGCCGCGCTGGGTAATATTTTCGCTCAGCTCGGGCTGCCCTGGCAGCAGGCAGCCGATGCCTCGGATGAGCAGTTCGACACGCACCCCGGCCTGGCTGGCTTCGTAGAGCGCGGCTATCATGCCCAGGTCTTCCAGGGCGTTCATTTTCAGAATAATGTAGGCCGTCTTGCCATGCTTGGCGTTGGTCGTTTCGACTGCTATCAGCTTAAGCAGTTGCTTACGTAGCGTGAAGGGCGCCACCAGCAAGTGCTTGAGCTGGGTAGGCTCCTCGCCGGTGATGAAGTAGCGAAAAACCTGGTCGACTTCGGCCGCTATTTCTTCATTGGCTGTGAATAGGGCGTGGTCGGCATAGAGGTTGGCGGTGGCCTCGTTGAAGTTGCCGGTGCTGAGGTAGGCGTAGCGGCGAGGTGCATCGTTGTCGCCCTCGCGGCGCGTAATGAGCAGCAGCTTGGCGTGGCACTTGAGCTCGGCCGGCGTGAAAATGACGTGCGCCCCGGCGCGCTGCAATTTTTCGGCCCAGTGCATATTGCTTTCTTCGTCGAAGCGGGCTTTTAGCTCTACCACAGCCGTTACTTGCTTGCCGTTTTTCACGGCTTTGAGCAGGGCTTTGACCACGGCGCTCTTGGAGCCCACGCGGTAGAGTGTGATGGCAATGCTGCTCACCTTGGGGTCGTTAGCAGCTTCGCGCAGTAGGCGCGGCACGGCATCGAAGGGCTGGTAGGGCACATGCAGCAGGTGGTCGCGCTGCGCAATGGCGGGCAGCAGTGGGCCGGTGCGCGGCAGCGTGGGGTGCGGCAGCTCGGGCCAAGCGGGATTTAGCAAATCGGTGCGCCCAAAGTCGGGAAAGCCGAAGAAATCGCGGAAATTATGGTAGCGGCTGCCTTCCACCAGTTCCTCGTCCTCGATGCCGGTTTTCTGCTTGATGGCCTGCAACACCTCCTTGGGCATCTTGGGGTCGAAAAGTAGGCGGGCCGGGTAGCCGGTGGCACGCTTGGCCAGGCTGCTGCGGATTTTGACTAGTAAGTCGCCTGACACTTCTTCTTCGATGTCCAGCTCAGCATCGCGGCTCAGCTTGATGGCATTGACCTGTACCTGCTGATAAGCCGGAAACAGGCTGGCCGCGCCTACCCGCACCACATCGTCCAGGAATAGCACTTGGTGCGGGTTGCCGGGCGTGCCAGTGCCGCCGGGCAGCGCCACAAAGCGGCCGCCGTGGCGCTTGGTAGGCAGCTCCATCAGCACCACGCGCTCGGCCTCCTTTTTCTTGCTTTTGGTAACCGGCTTGGTCAGGAAGAAAGTGAGGTACACGGCCTGGTCTTTCAGAAACAGCTGGTGCAGCGTATCATCGAGCACCACCGGCGAGAGTAGGTCGCGCACGTGCTTCTCGAAATACTGCTGCACCCAGGCCTGCTGGGTTTCGGTTAGCTCCTTGGCACTCAGCAGCTGGATGCCCGCCTCGCTCAGCGCAGGCAGCACCTCCTCGCGGTAGGTGCGCCCGAACTCCTGTTGCTGGCGCTGCACTTCGGTCAGGACTTCGGCCAGCACACGCTTGGGGCGGTCTTGCAGCTGGGCACGGGTTTTCTTCTTGAGCTTTACCAGCCGCCGTAGCGTGGCCACCCGCACCTTGAAAAACTCGTCGAGGTTAGCGGAGAAAATGGCCAGAAACTTCAGGCGCTCGAGTAGCGGCACCGTGGGGCACTGCGCTTCTTGCAGCACGCGGGCATTGAAGCGTAACCAGCTCAGGTCGCGGGGCAGGGTTTTCATTTACTAAATATCATTTACCAGTTAGCAGATAAGCAGCTCTTTGTGTTGTATTAACCGGCTTTGCTT
>CAXUKA010000555.1:0-2793 GCA_964251335.1 uncultured Hymenobacter sp. | reverse complement strand
GCCCAGAGCCGCACCACCCTCGTAAATGCGCTCGATGTGCTCGACAACCAGAAGGATAATCTGGCCCTGGCAACAGATGTGGCCCGCGTGGCCCGCATCAAGTTCCAGGCCGGCGTAGGCTCCAATGTGGAAGTTATCACGGCCGAGCGCGACTTGCGCGAAGCTCAAACCAACTACTACGGCGCTATTTACGACGCCTTGGTAGCCAAGGTGGACCGCGATAAAGCTACTGGTGAGCTGTATTCGCAGGCCAAATAATCTCTTGATTTAGAAGTTGTCATGCTGAGCTTGTCGAAGCATCTCGCGTGGCACAGTAATCCATTCGTTTCAACGATGCGAGCAAGATGCTTCGGCAGGCTCAGCATGATAGTTAGTTTTTCTATGAACCTGAACACTGCCCGTTACTCCCTGCTGGCTGCCGCGCTTTTTCTCGCCTCGTGCGGCGGGGGTACCAAAGACCCCAAAGCCGAGCTGGCTAAGCTGAAAGCCGACCAAGCCGCGACCCAGGCCAAAATAGCCGACCTCGAAGCCAAAACCGGGGCCGGCAAAGCCGACTCGGCCAGCAGCGCTGTGCCCGTATCGGTGATAAAAGTGGCCCCTGAGAACTTCTCGGGCTACCTCGAAGTGCAGGGCCGCATCGACTTTGACCAGAACGCTACCGTGAGCGCTCGGGCTGCTGGCACGCTCACCAGTGTGCGCGTGCAGCGCGGCGACCACGTGGGCAAAGGCCAGGTACTGGCTACCGTAGATGCCAGCGTGCTCGACGCCAACATTGCGGAGCTGCGCACTCGCCTGGAATTCGCTAAAACGACTTTCGAAAAGCAGGCCGGCCTTTGGAAACAGCAGATTGGCACCGAAATTCAGTACTTGCAAAGCAAGAACAACTACGAGTCTTTGCAGCGCAACCTGGCTAGTCTCAACCAGCAAAAAGCGCTCTACAACGTAGTGGCTCCTTACGCTGGCGTGGTCGACAACGTGCTACCCAAACTGGGGGAAACGGTATCGCCCGGCACGCCTGTGGTAGTGCTCAATAACGGCCAGGGTGGCAAGGTACTTGCCGATGTGTCAGAAGCTTACGCTGGCAGTATTAAGGCTGGCGACAAGGCTATGGTAACGCTGCCCGACTTGAGCAGCGACGAAATTACGAGCACCGTGCGCACCGTGAGCCGCACCATTTCGGCCAACAACCGCACCTTCACCGTGGAGCTGCGCCTGCCCGGCGACCAAGCCGCCAAGCTGCGCCCCAACATGGTGGCCACCGTTCGCATCCAGAACTACGGCCACGCCAACACCACCGTGCTGCCGGTTGATATCATTCAGCACGACGAGGAAAACGCCTACGTGCTGGTAGTAGGCCAGGAAAAAGGCAAGCCGGTAGCGCAGAAGCGCATCATCAAAACCGGCCAGACTTACAACGGCAAACAAGAAGTACTCAGCGGCCTGAAGCCCGGCGATGAAGTAATCTCGGCCGGCTACCAGAACCTGAACGAAGGCCAGCTTTTAAAAGTAGGCTAATACTACTCCCTCAACTAGCAACTTCCTGTTATGCAAGATATTGAAAAGGAGTTCGGCCCCACCAGTTGGTCGATTAATAATAAAACCAGCATCTACATCATCACCCTGATGCTGACGATTGCGGGCATCTTCGCCTACATCAAACTGGGCAAAGAGAAATTCCCGGATATCGTGATTCCGCGCATCATCGTGGCCACGGTGTACCCCGGCACCTCGCCCACGGACATCGAAAACCTGGTGACGCGCCAGCTCGAAAAGGAGATTAAGGGCGTGAACGGGGTAAAGAAAATCAACTCTACCTCGAACCAGGACTACTGTATTGTCGACGTAGAATTTAACTCCGGCATCGATGTGCAGGCCGCCAAGCAGCTTATCAAAGATGCCGTGGACAAGGCCCGCACCGAACTGCCCAACGCCTGGCCCACCGACCCCACGGTGAAGGAAGTGAACATTTCGGAGCAGCCGATTATGTACGTCAACCTGAGCGGCAACCTACCCGCCGCCCAGCTCAAAAAGCTCGCCGACGACTTCCAGGATAAAATCGAGGCGCTGCCCGAAATCACCCGCGTTGACATCGTAGGTGCCCTGGAGCAGCAGGTAAACGTGGATGTAGACCTGTACAAGCTGCAAGCTTCGCAGCTCAGCTTTACCGATATTGAGAATGCCATTGCCCGCGAAAACATCACGGTATCAGGCGGTAGCATCGACGTGGGCGAGCAGAAGCGCGCCGTGCGCGTGGCGGGCCAGTACGTGAATGCCAGCGACATTGCCAATATTCAAGTGAAGAACCTGCGCGGTGCGCCGGTGCGCCTCGGCGACATTGCCACCGTGCAAGACGGCTTCAAAGACCGCGAAAGCTACGCCAGCCTCGATGGTAAGCCATCTATCGCGTTGAACGTGGTAAAGCGCCAAGGCGAAAACCTGCTCGACGCCTCGGATAAGATTCACAAGCTGGTGAAAGACTCGGAAGCCAGCATGCCGAAGGGTTTGAAAATTACTATCACGGGTGACTCGTCCAACGAAACGCGGAACACACTGAATGACCTGATTAACACCATCATCATCGGCTTCCTGCTGGTTACGCTGATTTTGATGTTCTTCATGGGCACCACCAACGCGCTGTTCGTGGGGTTGTCGGTGCCGCTGTCGATGTTCCTGGCCTTCGTGATGCTGCCCACGCTAGGCTTCTCGCTCAACATGATTGTGCTCTTTGCCTTCCTCTTGGCGCTAGGCATCGTCGTGGACGATGCCCTCGTGGTTATCGAAAACACGCACCGC
>CAXUKA010000554.1:0-2812 GCA_964251335.1 uncultured Hymenobacter sp. | reverse complement strand
GCTAAAGGCCAGGCCGGCTGTGCCAAAGGCTGCGGCGGGGCCTGCGGCGCGGCGCTCGATGTCGAGGCTTTGCAGCGCACCATTGAGGCGCGCCAAACCAGCCGGTAGAGGCAGCTTAAGTGCTTCTTAAAAACGACGACCGCCCCGGCTCCGTATAGCCGGGGCGGCCTGCTTTTGGCCCCTTACCAAACCACCTCCCAAAAACATCTACCGCCATGCAGGACAAAGAAGAAATGACTTCGCTCACCACCGTGGAGAAGAAGCTTAAAAGCCAGGGTTACACCCACGATTTCACTGTGCAGGACGGCCGCCTCACCACCATGGACAACGATAGTGCCCGCACCTTCGACCCCGAGGAAACCACTATCGTGGATTATTTTCGCTTCGAGGGCGAAAGCAACCCCGACGACTCGGCCATCCTCTACGCCATCGAAACGGCTGATGGTACCAAGGGCACTATTTCCTCGGCCTACGGTGCCTATGCCGAACAGGACGTGGACCAGTTTATTTTGAAAGTGGAATCGCTGGGTAAAAACCTGGTAAAAGGCACCAAATAGATTGCTAACGCTATTTATCCAAAATCAAAAAAGGCCGCCTAACTAGGCGGCCTTTTTTGATTTTGGAGGCTGAGCAAAAAGTCAGCCACGCCAGCGGCGTATCCGCGCAATCGATTAAATCTGCGGGCTAGTTAGCCCCATACCTTGGTGCCTTCGGTGCAGTTACGGCACATCTCAATCTGGTCGCGGCCTTTGAGCAATGATTGGCGGAAGCCCTGGTATTTCTGGCCGTGCCAGAGAGCACCGAAGCTTTCGTGCTGACTGTCGCCGAGGCGATACTCAGCGTCTTTGTCGAAACAGCAGGGCACTACTTTGCCATCCCAGGTCACCACGCAGGAATGCCACATTTTCCAGCAGCCGTTGACGAGCTTGTTTTTCAGGCTGAAGGTGCCGTTGTTATTGTTTTTGTAGCGCGAGTAGTAGTCGATAGTCGGGATGAGCGGTGAGCCCTGCTGGTAGTCGTAAATCTGGGCAGTTTTAAACCACACATCGTCCACGCCCAAGGCTTCGGCCAGCTGCTTGGCATCTTCTATCTGGTGCTCGTTGGGGCGCACCACCAAAAATTGGAAAATAATGCGCGGCGTGCTGCTTTTTAGCTCTTTGCGCCACTTCACCACATTGCGGGTGCCGGCGAGCACTTTCTCCAGCTTGCCGCCTATGCGGTATTGCTGGTACACCTCCTGCGTGGTGCCATCAAGCGAGATAATGAGGCGGTCGAGGCCGCTTTCTACCGTGCGGCGGGCGTTGTCATCGTTGAGGAAGTGGGCATTGGTGCTGGTGGCGGTGTAGAGGCCTTTCTTGCTGGCATACTCTACCAAATCCAAAAACTCGGGGTGCAAATACGGCTCGCCCTGGAAGTAGAAAATCAAGTACCACAGCCGGCTGGCCACCTCATCCATCGTTTTCTTAAACAGCTCGGCCGGCAGCATGCCCGTGGGCCGCGTGAACGAGCGCAGACCACTCGGGCACTCGGGGCAGCGCAGGTTGCAACTGGTAGTGGGCTCAAAAGACATGGCCACCGGCAGCCCCCAGGCCCGGGCGCGCCCCGTGAGGCGGCTCACTATGTACGACCCCACCACTTGCAGGCCATTGGCCACGCGGCGGGGCGTGGCTTTGCGCATAAACGAGCGGGCGTCGCGAAGGGAAGAAGAGCGCATAAGTAGCGTAAAGGTCGGTAAGCCGCAGCAGCCGCGTAATGTTTCGCGAGGTTGGCCCAGCGCAAGTCCAAAAAAACGGCGGCGCAACTAGCCGCGTTAGCCAGTTGCGCCGCCGAGGCTGGTTGCGAAGAAATAAAACTCGCCGCTTACTTGCTAGCGCCCGCCGAGAGTTGAGTAAGGGCCGAGCTATATGTGCTGGCTTTGCCAAACGACTGGTTTATCTCGTCTACGGCGGCGCGGCTGCTCAATCGCTTAGGCTTGGGGTTAAGGATGGTGCCATCCTCGCCAATTAGCAGGTAGGTAGGCACTTCCTGTAAGCCGTATGCTTTAGCCGTGGCCGATTTGTAGCCGTCGGCCAGTCGCATATGCACGCCAGGTAGCTTCTTCACCTTCACGAGCTGGCTCCAGGGCAGCTCGGCTTCATCGAGGGCCACGTTGACAAATACGATGTTCTTGCCCTCGAAGCGCTTAGCCAAATCCTGGGCATACGCCAAGTCGCGCAGGCACAAGCCATTGGTCGTTTTCCAGAAGTTCAGATACACCAGCTTGCCCTGAAAGCTACTGAGGCTGGCCGTGTCGCCAGTCGAGGTCACAAGCCGGAAGTCGGGCGCAGGAGCCCCGATGGCCAAGGCACGGTGGCTGTTAAAATCGCCTTCGAGCGTAGCCAGGAAGCGGTGCTTGGTATCGAGGTTGCGGTAGTCGGCCAGCATGGCTTCCGACTGCCGGATGTGCCCAAAGCGGAACGACTCCTGCAATATGCGGCCCAGCGTGATGAGCTTAGGCACACCGCTGAAACGCTTGCTAGCCAACGCATAGCAGAAGGGATAAAAATCGGGGTCGGTGCGCAGGTGCTTTTGCTGAGCGGCCGTGTGGTGAATAAAGTTGAGCAAAAACTCCTGAAACTGCTCGTTCTGGTTGGCCGTGGGGTCGGTATAAAGCAGCGGGTCGCGCAGGAAGTCGTAGTACGTCGGCGTCATCGTCAGGCGGCTTTCCGTGTTCACTACCTGCTCGCGCAGGTCCTGGAAAGTCAGACGGTCGTTGAGGTTGGAATAAGTAACCTCTGCCTTGGCATAATTATAAAAATCAATGGTAAAAGAC
>CAXUKA010000553.1:0-2820 GCA_964251335.1 uncultured Hymenobacter sp. | reverse complement strand
CCCACGTTTCGCCGAGCTTAGTACCGGGCAGGCCAGTTTGATACTGTTTCATGAGCGCGTTCCAATCATCCACGCACGGATTATTCAGCGAAGTCCTTGGGTTCAATTCATCTAGATTTGCGCCGTGCGGAATGCTAATTACCAGCATCAGCTGCCGGCCCTGCCGAAATACCAAAAGCTGCTGAAAACTGGCATTACAGAAGCCTTGAGCCACTTCCGGCCACTTCTGAAACTGCGTGGCGTGGTAGCCCAAATATTCTTGCTGCTTCTTAGTATCGCTGACCAAATTGGCCGTCAGGACAATATTATCCCACTGCTTGGCCGTGGTTTTATCGGCGCAGTAATGCCGGTCGAATTTGTAGAATGGTGCGGCGTAAAATTTTACTTCATTGCCGGCATAAATGGCAGCCAGATTCTTTTGAAGCGCTTGGATACTAGCAGTTTTCCCGTAGGCAATCAGGTGGTTTTGCCAGCTATACACGTCGGTAGTTGGCACTTGGTATTTCTGGCATAGCTTCACCAGCTTGTCAGCCGCCACCGACGTTTTTTCAGGGCCGACAATTTCTATTACCGACATCTTTTCGCCGGCCTGCGCGTGGGCCAATAGCGGCGACAGCAATAGCACGAAGCCAATGTTGCGCAGACGCATTTTACCGCAGAAGAGCGCAGAAGTTCGCGTAGAAGGCCAGAAAAGCTGTTCCATCACAAAGCCTGATAAGTCACTACGTACTCGCGTCCTTTTTCCAGCGTCAGTTCATACTGCCCGTTGCCTTTGGCCTGAATAGTAGCGCCTTTGCAAGAGGGCTTCGACTTGCTTTTGAAGCGCAGCGTGCCAGTACCACTGGCTCCTTTTAACTTGAGTTGCTTAGGGCTAGCGGCCACCGTGATGTCACCCTGTGGCGTAGGCACAGCACCTTCCATCCATTGCAAGCCGCCGAGGTTGGGCACAATTTCGTAGGTTGCATAGCCGGGCGTGAGGGGTTTCACGCCTAGGTAATACTTGCCGAGCAGGTAAATCGGGCTGGCACCCCAGGCGTGACAGAGGCTCTTGCCGAAGGGTCGGCCGTACATGGCCAGGTGTTCGACGCCTTTTTTGGTGGGGTCGTATTCCTCCCAAAAGGAAGTCGCCCCTTCGTTCAGCATCCCGCCCCAATACGCCTTCATTTCCTTGAGTACGTAGGGCTGCTCGCCCATCGCGCACAGGGCTTCCAACTCGTAGAAACGCATGTAGGGTGTCGTGATTTTCGGCACCTCTTTATTAAGTAGCACGTAGTTCTTCACATCCTGCGCCTGACTGGGCGTGAAGTAGTTGAAGAAAATACTGAACATGTTGGCGTAGCGCGTCACGTTGGTGGTAGGCTGGCCGTTTATCTGGCTATGCACCAGCGCATGCTTCTCGGGGTTCCAGTAGGTGGCGAAGATTTTGGCCCTGAGGTCGGCCGCCATCTTTTGGTAATTAGCCGCGCCGGCGGTATCACCTACCAGATTGGCGCACAGCGCCATCGTTTCGAGGCTGCGGCAGAAAAGCAGTTGCTCGAAGCTGACTTCGCCCTTCTTGCTCAGACCATCGGCCCAGTCAATAAAAATCCAGTCGCCGGCCTGGCCTTCAACCAAACCATTAGGATTGCAGCGGCCCAAAACATACTGCATCAGGCTCTGCATGCGTGGGTAAAGCTGCTGTACTTGCGCTTTGTCTCCCGTGTATTGATAGGCATCGTACACACTGATGAACCAGTAAAAACTGTAGTCCATAATGGTGTTGATGTGACTGGTAACCGGGTCTTTACCCCGTAGCGCAAACTGCGTGCGGTTTACCGTCGGCGTATCGAAATACAGGTAGTAATTCATCAAATAGCTCTGGTAGGCATCGCCCGACCACACCCACCGGTCGCGCTTGATGCCGTCGATGAAAAACTCCCGCGTGTTGAGGTGCATGGTGTAGGCCGCCACGTCCCAGATTTTATTCAGCTGCGCGTCGGAGCAGCGAAATTTACCCCGCTCCGCCACCGGCGCATACTCGTAGAGCAGCGACACCGAATCGAGGCTCACGCCCGCCTCGGGCCGGATATTCACGTAGCGAAATGCCTTCGATAAGGTTGTAGTCTGGTCACCTTTTTGGGGCTGGTCCACGGCCAGGTATTCCAGCGTTTCGCAGGTTTCGGTGGCCGCCGCTTCCTCCTTCGATTCGCCGAAATACACCGCCACCTGACCCTTACCGCGCACCCCGTGCAGCTTGATGTAGCCAAATGTTTCGCGACCAAAATCGACCAGCATCCCCTGCCCCGTGCGCTCGACGCGGGCGGCCCGGCGCACCTCCGTCGGCAGCTTAAAAACCGAGGGCCGTGCCTCGGGCGAATCGAAATTCCAGGCGCCCGCTTGCAGCCAGGTCGTACCCGACTGGTCGGAGGTTTTGCCCGAAGCATCAATCCATTCCTTGTCCTCGTAGGTCACTAGCCACGAGTTATCGGAGGCAATGGTTTTACCGCGCACGAACACAGCTGGCGGCGTGGCTTGGTTGTAGACCTTGATGTTAATGCGGTGCTTGCCAGCCGGTACCGTCAGGCGCGTGGGCGCGCCGGTGAGGGGTTTGCCGTCGAGCTTCACGTTGTACTGGCCCTCGGCGCGCAGCTCCACTTCTTCGGGCTGGGCGAGGTCGAAGTCTTTGTGAAAGTCAATGAGCACGTAGTGGCTATCCATCCGCCAGAACACTGGGAAGAACGTGCCACGCTCGGTGCGGCGGTTCTGCGCCTGGTTGCTGAGCGAGATTTCGTAGTCGCCGGGATACCAGCTCCACCCGCCCCCCGCCGCGGCCCGGGCCGC
>CAXUKA010000552.1:0-2839 GCA_964251335.1 uncultured Hymenobacter sp. | reverse complement strand
TGATTTCCTTTTACATCTCAACCTCCAATCCGGGGTCGGCGTTTGGGGCGGCGGGGTCGGCTATTGTGCTGCTGGTATGGGTCAACTATTCATCGCTCATCATCTTTTTTGGAGCCGAGTTTACCCAGGAGTTTGCTGATGCTTTTGGACAGCGCGTGCAGCCCAAGGCCCACGCCGTGCGCGTGAAGCTGGTAGAGGTCCCGCCCGCCGAAACCGAAGAAGCTAAGGCTACCGGCCGGCCGCAGGCCACCGGCCGCTGGCGCACCTAGCACCTAGTTGACTGAACTGCGGCACGAGACACAAATGATTAGCAGTCAGATTTATACCATACACCAATAAAGATTTTCAGAATAAGCCAATATCTCGGCTAAAAGTCACAAATAAAGCAATTTAGGGTTGCAACTAAGTAGGGTAGTGTGCGCATCTTTGCGGAAGCTGATTATTTCATCGGCACTTCACACTTATGCGCTTTTCTCTATTCCTGGGCGGATTCTTATTAGTGGCTGGCTCGGTTTGGGCTCAGCAAGCGCTACCCAGTGCGCCACAGGTGCCAGCTACTTTGCCGGCACCTGTGGCACCTGCGCCAGCCTCAGGCCTTCCCGAGCTAGTGTTGGGCAACCGCTACGAGGTAACGTTGCAAAGCGGCACCACTTTCACCGGCATCCTCACCACTATCTCGCTCGACGCGGTCGAGTTTGACACCCCCGACCTGGGCCATTTGCGAGTGCCCCGCACTGACTTGCGCCAGGTACGCGGCCTGACAGCCGTTGTTAAAACGGGCCTGCGGCCGGGCTACTACGACATCGGCAATGGCAACCGGTTATTTTTTGCGCCTACTGCCCGTGGGTTGCGCAAGGGCGAGGCCACCCTTCAGGATGTAGATGTCTACTTGCTAGGAGTCAACTACGGCATTACAGACTATATCTCGCTTGGCGGCTACATTACCCTGATTCCGTGGGGTGGGCTTACCAACCAGTTCCTGGTTCTGACTCCTAAGGTGAGCTTTCCCGTGCGCAAAAACCTGCATGTGGGGGCCGGCGTGTTATACGTGCGCATTCCCGACTTCGACGGGACGTTCGACCGCAGTTATAGCGCAGGAATACTCTACGGGGCAGCTACTTACGGCTCGGCCGACAATAATGTGACAGTAGGCCTGGGCTACGGTTTTTTTGAGGGCAACATCGGCTCGACGCCCATTGTGCAGGTAGGCGGGCAGGCGCGGGTGTCGCGCCGCATATCGCTGATTTCGGAAAACTACATTATTGCCGACTCGCACGCCGGCTTGGGCGGGCTCTACGGCATTAAAATCAATTGGCGGCGCACTAGCCTGGGGCTGGGTGCGGCGTATGCTTACGCCTTTGGCTACGACGAAACGTATACTACGACCTATTACAATAGCAGCGGTATGCCCTACACCACCACCCAAACCTCGCATCATGGCGGCACCGGTGGCTCTACTTATATCTACCCGGTCTATTATGACTTCACTTACCGATTTGGCAAGGGGGCAAAATAGATATTAGTCACTACGCAAAAAGGCTGCTGGCAGTGCGCCAGCGGCCTTTTTGCGTAGTGACTAATGACTTTAGGCTGCCTCCGCTTTCTCCTTATTAGCCAGCTGGCCGCAGGCGGCATCGATATCCTTACCGCGCGAGCGACGGATGTTGGTTTGCACGCCCCGGTCGGCCAGATACTTGTGGAAAGCCGTGATTTTGTCGGCCTCGGCATTCTGGTAAGCAGCGTTCTCGATAGGATTATACTCGATGAGGTTAATCTTACACGGCAGCCATTTGCTGATGATGTGCAGCTCGGCGGCGTCTTGCAGGGTGTCGTTAAAGCCATCAAATACAATGTATTCGTAAGTGACTTTGCGGCCGGTTTTCTCGTGGTAGTACTGGAGCGCGTCCTTGAGGGCGGCGAGTGAGTTGGCCTCGTTGATGGGCATAATCTCGTTGCGCTTCACGTCGTTGGGGGCGTGTAGGCTCAGGGCGAGGTTGGCTTTCACGTCGTCGTCGGCCAGCTTTTTTATCATCTTGGCGATGCCGGCCGTGCTGATGGTGATGCGGCGCGGGGCCATGTTCAGGCCATCGGGCGCGGTGATGCGGCGCACGCTTTCGACCACGTTGGCGTAGTTGAGCAGCGGCTCGCCCATGCCCATGTACACGATATTGGTGAGTGGTGTGCCATACTGCGCCTCGCACTGCTCCCGAATGCGCACTACCTGGTCGTAAATCTCGGCCGCGTCGAGGTTGCGCTTGCGGTCCATGTAGCCGGTGGCGCAAAACTTACACGTGAGCGAGCAGCCCACTTGGCTCGAAATGCAGGCCGTCATGCGCGTGTCGTGCGGGATGAGTACACCCTCCACAATGTTGCCATCGTGCAGGCGGAAGGCCGACTTGATGGTGCCATCGTTGGAAAGCTGCTGATTTTGCACCGCCACACCGTTGATAACGAAGTGCCGGGCCAGCAACTCGCGGGTACTCAGCGAGATGTTGTTCATCTCTTCGAACGAGCCGGCCGTGTTTTTCCACAGCCACTCCGTCACCTGCTTGGCGCGGAAAGGCTTTTCGCCGTGCTCGACCATGAAAGCTTTCAGGTCGTCGGGCGAGGTTTTACGGATGTCACGCTTGGCGGGGGCGAGTTCGAGTTCGAGCAGCATAAGTACAAAAATACAACAGCTTAGCGCGTTGAGTTCCGACGACGGGCTTTTTTGGCGGCCTTATGGTCTTCCCCGATTTGAAAATTGACGGGCACGGTATAGCGCACGTTGCCATACCATGTCGGCCAGGGCTTAAAAAGGGGAAGCTGCGGCACGGCCGCTACCGCCGCCGAATAGGCG
>CAXUKA010000551.1:0-2860 GCA_964251335.1 uncultured Hymenobacter sp. | reverse complement strand
CGTGGAACGTCACCTGCCGGCTTTCACCCGCTTTCAGCAGTATTTTCTGGAAGCCTTTCAGCTCCTGCACCGGGCGGGTGCTGCTGCCCACCACATCGCGCAGGTAGAGTTGTACTACCTCTTCACCGTCGCGCTGGCCAGTGTTTTGCACCGTCACGGCCACGTCTAGGCCTTGGCTGGGGCCGATGCTGACCTTGCTAACCGTTGGCTTTCCGTAAGTGAACGTGCTATAGCTCAAGCCGTAGCCGAAGGGATAGAGCGGGTCGTTGGGCAGGTCGAGGTAGCGCGACTTGTACTTGTCGAGCAGCACGCCGGCGTAGGGGCGGCCGGTGTTTTTATGGTTATAGTAAATCGGCACTTGGCCCACTGCGCGCGGGAAAGTCATAGTGATTTTACCCGATGGATTGTACACGCCAAAGAGTACATCGGCCACCGCGTTGCCGGCCTGCGTGCCACCAAACCACGTTTCCAAAATAGCATTGGCGTTGTCATTCTCCCAGGGCAGCGTGAGCGGCCGGCCATTGCAGAGCACCACCACGAGCGGCTTGCCGGTGGCTTTCAGGGCTTTGAGCAAATCGAGCTGGCGGCCAGGCAGGCCGATATCGGCACGGCTGGCGGCTTCGCCGGTCATACCCTGGCTTTCGCCTACTACGGCTACTACCACTTCGGCTCGCTGGGCGGCCTGTACGGCTTCGGCAATTTGCGCATCGGCCGGGCGCGGGTCTATTTCGAGCTGGCCACCGTGGGCGTTGAGGCGCTTAATGAGTTGGTCGTCTTCAGTCACGTTGGCCCCGTGGGCATAGCTCACGCGGATAGTTGCGCCGCCCACATTCTTGATGCCTTGCAAGATGGAAATGGCCTGCTTGCCGTCGCCGGCCCCACTCCAGTTGCCAATCATGTCCAGCGGCCGGTCGGCCAGCGGGCCGATTACGGCAATGTTAGCGGTGTTTTTCAGTGGCAGGGTCTGGTTGTCGTTTTTCAGCAATACCAAGCTGCGACGCGCAATATCACGGGCGGTCTGGATGAAAGCTGGCTGCATCAGTACCTCTTTGGCGCGTGCCTCGCTCACGCCCCGGTAGGGGTCCTGAAAGAGGCCCAGGCGGTACTTGGCTTCGAGCACGCGGCGGCAGGCCTGGTCCACATCGGCCTGCTTCACGGTGCCTTCTTTGATATTCTGAGCCAGATTCCGTAGGAAAATCTCGCCCACCATATCCATGTCGATGCCCGCATTTAGCGCCAACTCCGATACCTTTTTATCGTCGCCGAGGCCGTGGGCCGATAGCTCGTTGATGGCGGTGTAGTCGGTAGCCACGAAGCCCAGGAAATTCCACTGCCGGCGCAGCAGGTCGGTCATCAGCCACTTGTTTGCGGTGGCCGGGATGCCGTTGATATCATTAAACGATGACATGACCGAGCCCACGCCTGCCTCCACGGCGGCTTTGTAGGGTGGCAGGTACTCGTTGTACATGCGCTGGCGGCTCATGTCGGTGGTATTGTAGTCGCGGCCCGCCTCAGCGGCGCCGTACAGCGCAAAGTGCTTTAGGCAAGCCATCACGTTTTCGGGCTTGGTCATGTCGTTGGTGGGGCCTTGGTAGCCGTGCACCATCGCTTTGGCGATTTGGGAGCCCAGGTAGGGGTCTTCGCCCGCGCCTTCGGCCACGCGGCCCCAGCGCGGGTCGCGCGTGATGTCCACCATCGGCGAGTATACCCAGTTGATGCCATCGGCAGCTGCTTCCTGGCCCGCCAGGTGCGCCCCGCGTTCGATGGCGGGCAAGTCCCAGCTAGCCGCCAGCCCCAGCGGAATCGGCAGGATAGTCCGGTGCCCATGAATAACATCGAAGCCCAGAATGAGCGGAATATGTAGCCGTGACTGCGACACAGCCTGTTCTTGCAGCTTGCGAGCCGCTACGGGCGTGAAGGTGTTGAGCACGCCGCCCACCAGGCCTTTCTTAATCTTAGCGTCGACATCCTGGCTCACCACCGGCCCCGTCACCGTGAAGCCTACTGAGACAAGATTGAGCTGACCGATTTTTTCTTCCGGCGTCATCTGCTTCATCAGGTTGCTGATGAACTGCTGCATTTTGGCATCGGGCGGGGGCAGGGGCGTATTCTGGGCAGTAGCGCGCTGGCCGGCTAGCCCCAGCGCTAGCAAAAGCGCTGCGCGGGTGAGAGTTTTGCGGTGTGTCATGGATAAGTAGGTAGGAGTAAGGGTGGGGAAAGTTAGGGCAGAGAACAAGCCTGGAAAAACCGCTGGTAATTGCAAAAAGGCTGCTTTTAGGTATTTGAGGGCCTTTTTAGCACAGCAAACGTGTGTAGTAGCTGCCAGTTCAGCTTAGCCAGTAGGGGATTGCTGGTCAGTGCGGATGGCTTAGGATGTGTCTTAAGTGTCAGCCTAGGTCAAATGTCGAGCGTGTGCGATTTTTCTCAAAAATTCCATTCAATGACTCTGCTGGCTTTGCTAGCGCAGACTGCTCATTCAATACGCTGCACCGGTGTGCGCGTCGAAAGGCCATTCTCATTAAAGGCCTCGATGGTGAAATAATACGCCCGGTCCTTGTCCATTCCTTTGAAATAATAATCGTTGCTGCCCTGCACCTGGATGCACGAGTACAGCTGGTCGGGGCCCAGACCAGTATAAATGTTGTAGCCCGTCGCTCCATCCACCGCAGCCCATTTTAGCCAGGCGCTACGCTTGTCGGTGGCTGTGCGGAGCACCACAAAATCTTTCGCGGCAGGCGGCTTCGACCCGCTGCCCAGCCCAAACACGCGCAAGCCGCTAATGGCAAATTTGCCGGTAGGCATGTGCTTATTAACCAGCTTAATATAGCGTGTGCGCACTGGCGATTTTATCTCTGCATAG
>CAXUKA010000550.1:0-2863 GCA_964251335.1 uncultured Hymenobacter sp. | reverse complement strand
AAGTAGCACCCGGCGAGTACTCCATCAAGGCCGCCGACGACTCGGTCTGGGCCTGGACACTCCGCTCGCAGCTATTGCCTAAAGTGAAGGGTAAGTACCCAGCCGAATATTCCGACCTCAGCTTCATCATCATGAAGCGCCTGAGCGAGAAAATACTAGGTCAGCCACTGGCCGAGTTCTTACCCAAGAACTTCTACCGCCCGCTGGGTTTGGGCACAATGACATACAACCCGCTCACGCGCTTTCCCAAAAGCTGCATTGCACCCACCGAAAACGACACCTATTACCGCCGCGAGCAATTGCAAGGCACGGTGCACGACCAAACTGCTGCCCTCGTGGGTGGCGTAGGCGGCCACGCCGGCCTCTTCGCCACCGCCAACGACTTGGCCGTGCTCATGCAGATGAACCTGCAAAACGGCCGCTACGGCGGGGTCAATTTCTTCCAGAATCCCGTCGTAACGGAGTTTTCGCACCCGCAGGTGGCCGGCAACAAGCGCGGCCTCGGTTGGGACCGCGGCGACCCCAGCAAGCCCGAAGGCCCTACCAGCCGCCTCGCGCCTGCCAGCACCTTCGGCCACACCGGCTTCACGGGCACCTGCGTGTGGCTCGACCCAGATAACCAGATTCTGTACGTGTTTCTGTCGAACCGCGTGTACCCCGATGCGGGAAATATTAAATTGAGAACTTATAATATTCGCACGCGGATACAGGAGGTCATTTATAAGGCGATGGAGGCAAAAACGCCGAAGGGCTAGGCAGTTGCAACCTTTTTAGCGGACAATGCAATCTTGGTAGCATCCACCCTATTCAGCTTGTGCCATGCTCCGACTTGCTACCTCCCTTTGCCCCATTTTGCTACTGAGTGCGGCTATGGCCTCGGCCCAAACCAGCTTTCACCTCGGCGTGCGCGGCGGCGTCAGCCAAGCACTCACGACGGTGGATGCGGGTGGCACGCAGGACCACCGGCCAGCCTACGCTTATTCAAGCAGTAAATCAGCTATTTACACGTGGCAGGCGGGCGCAGTGGCTGAGGTTAGCTTTGGTAAGATTAGCTTACAGCCAGCATTAGTATTTACCCAGAAAGGGGAACGCTTCCATACATTTATTGAGCAGGGAGACTTTTCGTATGCGTCAACAGCAACGACTGGCACCACCCGCTCCAATTGGCTGGAACTGCCGCTGAATGTAGTGTACACGCTACATGGCGACCACGGCCTGCAAGTGTTTGCCGGCCCCTATGTCGCCCTGGCGGTTGGAGGCCGACAGCAGGGCACTGAGGATGCTCAGGGAAGCCTTATTTACACTCAGCCACGGGATTTCAATGATGCCATCTCCTACGGCGCGGGCACTACCAATCGGCGGCTAGATGCCGGGGTAAACTTTGGCATCGGCTACCGGCAGGGTCCGGTACAGGTGCAAGCCGGCTATGGCTTAGGGCTGCGCAATTTGCACCAACCTGACCCTTCCCTACCAGTTAATAGTTATTACCACGATTTTAATTCCGATGCTGCTTATACCCGCGTCGTGCAGCTAACGGGCACTTACTTCTTTGCCCTGTAGCCTCGGCCTTGCGCCCTGCTACTGCGCTGCCCACGTATTATCGGCCGGGTAGCTGTCGGGTATGTAAAGGCTACCGAGCGTCACCCTACTAATGGCTTTACGACCTGCTACGGGCACTTTTACCATCTGCGCGTTTTGCCACACCGCAATGGTGCGGTGAATTTTCTCGGTGCTGCCATCGGCAAAGGTCACGGTGAGGTCGATGGGCATGGGCTTGCTGCCCTTAGCCGTGACCACTATCTCACCCGGTACTACTGTTGTGATGGCTAGGTCGGGGTAGCCGCCGTCGAAAAACCAGCGCTGCCAGAACCAGTTGAGATTTTGCCCTGCTCCGGCGTTCATCGAGTTGAAGAAATCGTAGGGCATCGGGTGCTTGCCGTGCCAGGTGCGGATGTACGTGTGAAGCGCTTTCGTGAACAGCTCGTCGCCCAGCATGTCCTTGATATACAAGTACCCCAAGCCGGGCTTGGGGTATGAGTTGAGGAAGAATGGCGCACCCGCTTGCTGGGTCGTGAGCGTCACGATAGGCATATCGTCTTGGGTGCCGGCGGCGCGGGCGTAGGGTACCATGCCGTAGTCGTCGGCCAGCTTGGGCTCGATGAGGGGCGAAATCAGCCACTCGCCAATAGTGGCCCAGCCTTCATCCATCCAGCCGTATTTCGTTTCGTTGATGCCCATGTAGAAGGGGAACATCGTGTGGAAAATCTCGTGGTCGGTGAGCGTGATGGCTTCCTCACGGGTCCGCGAGGGGTTGTCGTTCACCATCATCGGGTATTCCATCTGGTCGAGGCCATCGAATACCGTTTCGTGGTTGTAGGGAAACGGCCACTTAGGGAAGGTGTAGCTCATGGCCTGCACCGTGCGCCGGGCAATGTCGATGACGTCGCGGTAGTCGCGGTGCTGGGTGTTGTACACGGCATCAACGCGGGTGCGGCGCTTGGTGGTGGGGTCTACCACGAGGCTGGTCGATTGCCACACGTAATGCTCGGAAGTCGCAAACACAAAGTCGGTTACGTCACGGGCGTCGAAGTGCCAAGTGTTGTCGCCCCGGCCGGCAGTGTAGTCGTGGCGGCGCAAATCGGCGCTGTCGATAATGCTGATAATGCCGTCTTTGGTGCTGGCTTCGTGCAGGCGATTGACGTACTTTTTGGTGAGCACCTGGCCGGCGTTGGTAAGGTCGCCAGTGGCCCACACCACGTAATTGCGCGGCATCGTGATATCGACCGCAAAGTGGCAGAAGTCGTTGTAAAACTCTGGCCCGCCCAGGTAAGGCACTTTGTTCCAGCCATCTATATCATCATAC
>CAXUKA010000549.1:0-2895 GCA_964251335.1 uncultured Hymenobacter sp. | reverse complement strand
CTGCGCTCAGCATGACAAACGTGCTATCTCACCCCCGCTCTAGAAGGCTGGTAAATAAAAAAGGCGCATCCGACAAAAGTCGGACGCGCCTTTTTTGAAGTTGGGGCCTTGTGTTAGGTCACATTGTTCAGCAACGCAACAAGATAGTGCGTTTCTACACCCAGCAACTACGCTACGATGTAAATTGGCTGTATTTCTGGTAGCTTGAAGTAGGGGTTCACGCCTTCGTCCGAGTTCAAATCGAGCAACATCAAATCGACGTGCTGATACTCGCCGGTGCGGCCTTCCAGAGCGGGGCCGAGCTGGGGCAGGAACTCCGGGTTCTGGTCGGTGGTGTCGAAGGCCAGCAGCAGGCGCATGGGCTGCGCGGGGTCGTTGGCAAGGCCCATTTGAGCCAAGTAGATGGCGCGCACCGTGGGCACCGTGGCACCGAAGGCGCGGAGGCTGTCTTCGAGGCCTTCGGGCAGGTTTTCGGGCTGGCTGAGAGTTACTTGGGCATCAGGTGGCAGGCCGCCGGGCTGGGTGAGCTGGCCGCTGAGCATAGCCGCTACTTCATCGGCGGGTAGCAGCTTGCCGGCTACCGAGAAGGGGTTGAGCACGATGTCCTGGCCCTGGGTCATGCTGAAAAATGCATGGCCAGGCAGGCGCACCCAAGTCACGGGGCCGTTGTCCACGCCACCGTCGCTCATGCGGGCCACGGAGGAGAAAACGGGGATTTTGTTGTCTTGCAGCACTTGCAGCTGAATCTGCGCGCCTTCTTCCAGAATGGCCTCGCCGGGCTCCTGGCCCTCTTGCGGAGCCAGCACCAGCAGGATTTCCTCGCCCAGCAGGGCGCGGTAGAAATCAGGGCGGGCGGCCTCGTTCACGGTGGCAATCAGCAGCAATTCTTCGAGCACGTTTTCGGGCTGGAAGGGCAGCTCAGGCATTTCGGGCACGGGCGGCATGGGCGGCGCGACGAACTGCTGGCCAGGGCCGGGCACCGGCATGGGCTCGGGCGCGCTGGGCGCTACGTAGTTGGAGCCCTGGTAGCGGGGGCCAGCTTTGGGGGCAGGGGTGCCATCGGTCGAGGCCGGGGCGGGAGTAGCGGCGGGGGTGGGCTGGGGCTTGTTTTTGAAGATGTCGAGGAGACCCATGACGAATTAAGAGTAGGAAGTGGGGAAAGCAAATGTAAGCCCTGCCGGGTACGCATGCGCACTTTATCGCTCACCACAGGCACGTAATTCGGCCTGGGTGCCCGCGATGGTGCGCGGGCCGGCCGGGCCGGGGTGGTTGCCCCAGTGGCTTTCGAGGTAATTAAGCAGGTTGGTAATCTGGGCGGGCGAGAGGTGCTTATGCGTCGCCGTATCCTGCACGCCCAGCATCACTTGGTTGTAAGATACACCATTCACCACAATAGGGCCATGCAGCCCCTGGCGCACGATGCAGCCCAACTGCGCCGAGTGTTGGGCCAAGTAGTCGGAGCCCGCCAGCGGCGGAATAAGGTGGCCCAGCCCCTGGCCTTGGTCGCCGTGGCAGCCAGCACAGTGCTGCATGTAGAGGTGCTCGCCCTGGTGCTGCTTATTGGTAAAGCAGCCGGGCAAGAGCGTGAGGCCTGTGGCTAGGGTAGGAGCCAGCCAGCGTAGCGCGGTTTTAGGGGTAAAGGGCATGGTAAGCGTTCAAAAATAGCGTCGCGGGCGCGGGTGACCTCATCCCCGGCCCCTTTCCTTGGAGTGAGGGGAGCCTGACGACTGCTTGTAGCACGAAGCGCTGCTCCGCGTTGCGTCAGGATGATTGCTGCCCTAGCGCAACGCGAAGCAGTGCTTCGCGCTACTACTTCTTCACTACGGTCGGCTTTCCCTCTCCACGGAGGAGGGGCCGGGGGAAGGTTACCCGCGCTAGCTCTTTTTCTGACGTTCTTTCACCTCAGCCAGTAGCACGGGCAAGTCGTCTTGCAGGCGCTTTACCTCCACGGGGTTGAGGCTGTCGTAGAGGCCGCGCACGTGGCCCTGGTCATCGACTAGGGCAAAGGTGCCGTTGTGGGCGAAGCCACCAGGGGCGGTTTTGTCGGGCATAGCGGCGGTAAATAGGCCCCGCGCCAGCGTGAACACACTGTCTTTGCTGGTGCGCACAAAGCGCCAGCTGCCATTGAGGGGCACGCCGAGGCGCTGGGCGTAGTCGCGCAGCACGTCCAGGCTGTCGTGGTCGGGGTCGATGGTGAACGACACGAACTTCAGGCCCGGCGTTTGGGCATGCTGCTGGTATATTTTCAGCAGCTCACCGTTCATCTTGGGGCAGATGCCAGGGCAGGTGGCGAAAAAAAAATCGGTGAGGTAGACCTGACCGGCTAGCTTCTGGTTGGTGAGCAGCTGGCCATTCTGGTCGTGAACCTGGAAGCCGGGCACGGTGGCGTAAATGGTATCGGCGGCACCGCCTTTCGGGTTTTCGCGCACGTCGCGGGCGCCGAGGATGGGCGAGGGGCGGGGTTGTTCCTGGCGGCTCGCTAAGAGCAGGGCCACGCCAGCCAACAGCGGCAGCGCGCCGCGCCGCAAAACAGATTTCAACATCATGGATTTAGAAAATCAAGCTAACTCGGCCCTGGCGCTTACTTGGTCACGGCGGGAGCGGCCGTTGGTGCTGGGTTAACAACAGCCGCGGGCACTTGGTGCAAGGTGGCCTGGGCCGAGTCGATGGCCCCGCGCAGGCGGCGCTCTATGCCAGCTAGTTGGCGCTGTTGGTCTTGCAGGTAGGTGAGACGCTGGGCAGCGGGGGCGGTGCTGTCGGGGGCCTGGTAGTGGTGCATCCAGTTCATCATGGCCTGGTCGGCGGCCTGCCTTTTGGCTACTACGGGGGTGGGGGTGGCGGGCGGCAGCTTGGCGGCGGTGCGCGTGGCGTTTAGCTCAACTAGGGGTTCGGTTG
>CAXUKA010000548.1:0-2903 GCA_964251335.1 uncultured Hymenobacter sp. | reverse complement strand
CGTAGCTGAGCTGCGCAAGCACGGCCACTCGCTTTTTGTGCAAGTGGGCGCGGGCGAAGGCTCGGGCTTCAGCGATGCGGAGTACGAAACGGCTGGCGCGGCTTTGCTGCCTACCATCGCCGATGTGTATGGGCAGTCGGAGATGATTATCAAAGTAAAGGAGCCGATTGCGGAGGAGTATCCGCTTATCAAGGAGAATCAGCTGCTATTCACGTACTTCCACTTTGCCAGCGGCGAGGAGTTGACCCACGCTATGATTGAGCGCAAGGCTATCTGCCTGGCTTATGAAACCGTAGAGCTGCCCTCGCGGGCGCTGCCGCTGCTCATTCCGATGAGCGAAGTGGCCGGCCGCATGGCCCCGCAGGAAGGTGCCAAGTACCTAGAGAAACCCCTGAAAGGCCGCGGCATTCTGTTGGGCGGCGTGCCCGGCGTGAAGCCCGCGCACGTGCTCGTACTGGGTGCCGGCATCGTAGGTACGCAGGCCGCTAAAGTGGCTGCTGGCCTCGGCGCGCAAGTAACGGTGATGGATATTAACCTGAACCGCCTGCGCGAGCTCGACGACTTCATGCCCAAAAACGTGGTGACGCAGTACTCCAACGAGTACAATATCCGCGAAGCTATCAAGACGGCCGACCTCGTGGTGGGCGCAGTGCTGATTCCGGGCGCGAAAGCCCCGCACCTCATCACCCGCGACATGCTGAAAACCATGCGCCCCGGCACCGTGCTCGTCGACGTGGCCGTGGACCAGGGCGGCTGCATCGAAACCTGCAAGCCAACCACCCACGAAAACCCGACCTTCATCATCGACGATGTGGTGCATTACTGCGTGGCCAACATGCCCGGCGCGGTGCCCTACACCTCGACCCTGGCCCTCACCAATGCCACTCTGCCCTACGCCGTGAAACTCGCCAACCTCGGCTGGCAAGAGGCCTGCCGCCGCGACGCGGCCCTGCGCCTCGGCCTCAACGTGGTGCACGGCGAAGTGGTGTACCAAGGCGTAGCCGAAGCCTGGAACCTGCCCTTGGTGGATGTGGACTCAGTGCTGGAAGGCGCTGCTGTATAAGCTGTAGCGCGGACTTTTAGTCCGCAGCTGCTCAATACGCGTATTAAAAGTCTGCGCTACTGAAAGCCTGCCGGGCGCTTGCCCGGCAGGCTTTTCTGTGCGAATGCCTTCGTTTTCCCTAAGTATTATGTTGTTTTTTTCGCGCTGGCTTTCTCAGCTATTTGCGCATTTTACCGCGCCACTACGTGCCCCCCAAAGCAGCCTGCTCATACTGCTGCCCCTAGTGCTACTCACCACCCAGCCACCGGCCAGGGCTGTTGCGCAGCCCGGCCAGCCAACGCTCACCTTCCCGGTGCCTAGTGGGGTTTCCAACCAGCTTTTTTACCTACAGCGCGACCCCAATACCAACACTGTCATCTATCAGCTGAATGTGAACAGTGCAGGGCAAGTAGATGAAGACGAGCCGATAAACGCTTTCTGGATACGCTACGACGAGCAAGGCCAACGCAAAGACCTGAATTACATCCAGCGCAAGTTTGCCTACGGCCTGACGGCCCGCAAGGTCGCCCCCGAGAAGTACGAGCTAAAATTTGCGGCCTACAACAAGCTGCCTTTTTACCTCATGAAATCGGGCGCGGACAAAGCCTTCCACGTGTTCACAGTCATCGCCAACAAGCAAATTGTGCTTACCCGCGTGTATTTGCGCATTGAGGGCGGCACGTTTTGGGTGCCTAATGTGCGCTACATCGAGTTTAAGGGCTGGAACGCTGCCACCCGCGAGCCTGTGGTGGTGCGCGTCAACGTTTAGCCCGGCGGCAAAAGCAGCTGCTGGGCTTCCACGTAAGTCGGTATCTCAGCCAGCCGCTTATTCACACCCAGCTCAAAATCGACCTGCCAGCAGTAATGCACTAACCCATTGGTAAGCAGCAGGAATGGCGCGTGCATAGTCTGGTTGTAGGTGGCGGCCTGCTGGGCCACGGCGGGCGTGATGGCTACGCTGGGCCGCTTGCACTCTACCAGCAGTAGCGGGCGGCCAGCGGGGCCGAGGGCTACAAGGTCGGTGCGCTTCTGGCGCTGGTTGTAGCGGTGGCCACGCTCCAGGCTGAGCAGGCCGCGCGGATAGCCCAGTTGGGCCATTAGGTAGTGCGCCACGTGCTGCCGCACCCACTCTTCGGGGGTCAGCACCACATATTTGCGGCGCAGCTCATCCCAGATTTCTGTAATATGTGCCGCCGATTGCCTAATTTTGTGGTCGAAAGGCGGCAAGTCCAATGCTTGCATCACCTCCAAAGGTATGGGTTTGGCTGTCGCATTTCGTCTGGGTTTGTAGCCCGCCGCGCCGCCGTACCCTACCGGGTAGGCGGCTTTTTTCGTTCCTCCTCGCAATGACAACTGTATTTATTTATTCAACTAATCTAAAAACCACCTCATGAAGACCAAAGAAGACATCGTAAACAACTGGCTACCACGTTACACCGGTGTGGCACTCGATGAGTTTGGACAGTACATCCTGCTCACCAATTTCAGCAACTACGTGTACATGTTTGCCGAGCAGTTCGGCTGCGAGGTACGCGGCACCGACAAGCCCATGCAAACGGCTACGGCCAACGGCATCACCATCATCAACTTCGGCATGGGCTCGCCGATGGCGGCTACGGTCATGGATTTGCTGTCGGCCATCAAGCCCAAGGCGGCGCTTTTCCTGGGCAAGTGCGGCGGCTTGAAAAAGACGAAACTCGGCGACTTGGTGCTGCCCATCGCGGCCATTCGCGGCGACGGTACTTCCGATGATTACCTGCCCAAGGAAATCCCGGCTCTCCCCTCTTTCCGTCTGCAACGCGCTGTTTCTTCGATGATTAAGAAGCATGAGCTAGACTACTACACTGGCACTGTGTACACC
>CAXUKA010000547.1:0-2908 GCA_964251335.1 uncultured Hymenobacter sp. | reverse complement strand
GCACTGCGGCCGCCACGGTCAGCACAATCAGGCCGATAAATACGCCGCGGTAAGGCTGCACGTAGGCAAGCAGGCGGCGCAGCACCTGCCAGTCGAATACCTGGCCGGTTTTGGTAGCAGAAGTTGGGTCCATAGTCAGTAGCTCTCCTAACAAAGGTCGGGCATGTAATGTCTACGGCGGGCGCCAACTCAGAAATGGCGACCGGGTATATCTTCGCCGTTACCTCTTTTTCTGCGTTCTATGCCGGCCCATTTTACCCGATTGTTGCTACTGGCCTTGCTGCTGACTACTACTCTTGGGCATGCCCAGACTATTAACATTGAATCGGCCACGCGCTACTGGGAGCTGACCGATGCCCTGCAGCGCAACGAGCCGCTGACCGACCAAGCCTGGAAAGCCTTTCTGGAGCTGCCCGGTAATAAGATATATGTAGATGCCGTGTACAACGACGAGCAGCTTGCCCGCTACCGCCGGGCCATTGAGGTAGTGTACATGCCTCGCTACGACTCGCTGCGGCAGGCCAAAATAAAGGCCAAGGTGTGGTACTACGTGCTGGTGAATGACTACAAAGAGCACGAAAGCGAGGACAAGCGCTACGTGGTGGCCATGCAGCAAAACCCCGATTACCTGGAGCGCATGTACACCTACGCCTACGAGGCGCTGCCCGCTCGCAACCATACCAAGGTGGCTAACCTCAAGATTTACTACGCCATGCTGGGCAATGATGCCACTTCGCAGCAGACCGGCCTGGTATTCAGCCTGCGCAGCGTACGCGATGGCAATGCCGTGAAGCCCGGCATTCTGGAAGCTCACGAAATGCACCACCAGCTGCGCACTACTACCAGCAAATACGACCCTACCGACCCTGCCGACGACAACCTACTGTGGATGTTTTACAGCGCCCTCAACGAAGGCACTGCCGACTTCACCGACAAGGTACCTAGGCTAGCCGCTCCCACCGACTCGGCCGAAATCCGCGCGTGGCTGCTCAAGCCCGCGCCGGCCGTCATTCAACGTATCGACTCCACCATTCGGGTGCAGGCGGCGGGCGGGCCAGCCACGCCGCTCAAATTTTATCGCCAGCTCACCAACAGCACCAACGGTCACCTGCCTGGTTTTTACATGGCGTACACCATCGCGCAGGCCGGCTATCGCCAGCAGCTGCTCGACCACGCCGACGACCCGCTGGCCTTCGCGCTGCTGTATCAAAAAGCCGCTAAGAAAAGCAAGTCGGCCCCACGCTTTGCGCCCGAGTCGGAGCGCTATTTGAAGCAACTAGCTCGCAAGTATGCCAAGCCTCGGCCTACGCCATCAGCAGCAAAACAACCTGATTAATAATCAAATACATAAATTTTAGCGTACAATCTCTACCCAGCCCTTTACCCGTACGGTCGCATTACCGCCATCGAGCAAGAAATAGTAGAGGCCAACGGGCAAGCCTGCGCCGCCCCAGTCACCGCTATACTTAGGCGTGTCGAACACCCGCTGGCCCCAGCGCGAAAACACTTGCAGCCGCCCCCCGCAGCCGCCGATGCGTGGCTGAAAGGTATCATTGAGCTGGTCGCCATTGGGGGTAATGATGTTGGGCACAATGGCGGCTTCTACTGTCAGCGGCGGCAAGGTTAGCTCGTCGGTGCAGGGGCCAGGCGCACCCGTGGGGCCGGGCAGCGAGGCCGTTGGCTGGTGTTGGCCGGGAGCCAGATAAGCGTGCTCGACCACGGCTCCGGTGGCCGAGCTGCCGTCGCCAAAATCCCAGCGTACTTGGCCGGCGCGGCTGCCAGTGGCCTCGAAGCGCACGTAGTACGGCGCCAGGTGGTTGAATGCGCAAAGGGGTGCGCTCCAGTGGGCAACAGTGCTACTTTCGGCTGGCACCGTGATGCGGTACAACTGGGGGGCGCAGCCATCGGGCAGCGTGTATTGAAACTCGAAGGTACCCGGTGTGGTGGGCACTGCCAGCACGCCGCCCGGCGTAATGCCCGGCCCACTCCAAACGCCCCCGGCCGGGTGGCCGCGTAGCGGCACGCTGCCGCTGGCACACAGCAGCGTATCGATGGGCACCGGCACGGGCACGAGGATTACGTCGACGATGCGAGTGGTGGTTATCGGGCAGCTCAGGCCAAAATCGGGGTAGCTCCAGGTGTAAGTGATGGTATAGCGGCCCGGCCCTACCGTGGCGGGGTTAAAGCGATTGGCCACCACACCCGGCCCGCTGAACACGCCCCCAAGTGGCGTGGCTGTGAGCACTACGCCGTGGGGCGGGGCCGTGAGGCAGAAGTTGATTGGCCCGACCGGGTCAATCTGCACGTTGGGTATGGCCAGTACTTCCACCTGAATGGTGCCAGCGGCCGGGCACTGCGTGGCATTGGCCGGTTGCGGGCCGGTGTAGCCGAGTGTCTGAGTACCTACCAGGGCTGGGGTCGGCGTGAACACAAATCCCGTCGCCAGCGAGCCCGATACACCTGGCCCATTCCAGGTTCCGCCAGTTGGCAAGGCTTGTAGCGCTTGCGGGCCAGCCACGGCGCACACTATTGGGGTGGTGGCCAGTTGGGCCAAGCTGCCTGCAGTTATGGTAATGGCGCGGTAAGCCCGGCCGGGACACTGGGGCGTATTGGTATTGGGTGGGCCGGTGTAGAGCAGGGCCGTAGTGCCCACCAGCTGCGGCGTAGGCGTGAAGAAAAAGCCCGTCGCCAGCGAGCCCGTTACGCCCGGTCCGCTCCAGGTGCCACCGGCTGGCAGGCCGCTGCGCAGCCGGTAGGGCCGGCTCGACAGGCAGAAAGACGTATCGGCTGGCACGGTTGCCGTTACGCCGGGCGGCAGTACGCGCACCAATAGGGTATCGCTAGTGGCGCTGCAAACCTGGCCGGGTGGTAGCGTATAGGTCAACAAGTGAGGGCCGCCTACCAGTGC
>CAXUKA010000546.1:0-2936 GCA_964251335.1 uncultured Hymenobacter sp. | reverse complement strand
ATAAACCAGCCAGCTCTGGCCGCTGGCCTCGTCGACGAAGCGCATAGGGTCGATGTCGCGAAAGCCTTTATCGCCCGCCAGAAATGGCTGACCCACATCACGAAACGGCCCAGCAGGCGCGTCGGCGATGGCTAGCCCGAGGGCCATGCCTGAGCCGAGGTCGTCGGGCTGAGCCGAGTAGTACATGAGGTAGCGGCCATCGGAGTGGCGGCTTACATCGGGGGCCCAGAAGCGCTGGGTGGTGGCGGCCCAGATGGGCTTCTCAGGCAATGCTTCGCCCAGGTGTTCCCAGGTTTTTAGGTCGCGCGAGCGGGCTACCTGGAAATTCAGTATCTGGCCGTGGCGCTTGGTCTGGGTGGCGTAGGCGTAGTAATAGCCATCGGGGGCGAGCAGTACGCTGGGGTCGGGGAAGTCTTCGTCGAGAACGAGCATAGTCTTGCAGGGTAAGCTTTCGCTTGCCATTGGGTAGAGCGCTAAATGACAGTTTACTATTACTCAAACGGCAAGCTAAAGCTTTCCGCACACTCCCCTAGCGCTTCATAAGGCAGCAGGTGCCCGGCACCCGGCACCACCGTGAGCGGCGTGCCGCCCGGCAGCAGTGGCAGTGTCTGCTTGCGCTGCGCAGCTAGCGGAATGGCCCGGTCATCCTCCCCCACCAGCAGCCGGCACGGCACCAGAATGGCGTGCATTCGGCTCGAAATATCTTCTTTCGAGCCGTGCTCCAGCCAGGCGTCCCAGGCAGCTTGGCTGGTGCGCAGGTTGTCGGCTATTACCTGCGCTCGCACCTCGGTAGGCAGCGGACGATTGGTGATGTTAGCGAAAGTTTTTTTCGCTTCTTCAGGCTTGCCATAGGCGGCGAGGCTAGCCGCGCGGTCTTTATCGCTGATGGGTTCGGGCGAGGGTGGCGAAGGTGATAGCAACACCAGCCCGCGCAGGCCAGTGGGCTGGCGGGCCGCCAGCGCCAGCGCAATTTTGCCGCCCATGCTGTGGCCAACAAGAATATATTCATCCAGCTGGTGCTCGATGCTGAAAGCGGCCACCCAATCGGCGTAGCTGTCCACGGAATAATCGAAGCCTTCTGGCGCAGCCTGTGCACCAAAGCCGGGCAGGTCGGGGGCCAGCAACTGCGCGCCAGCGGGCAGCAGGCTACGCAAGTAATCAAATTCGTGGCCGGCACCGGCCCAATAGTGAAGCGCGAGGTAAGTAAGCAAGGGTAACTGAACAGCCCGGCCTGAGTGCCGGGCTACCGGCCAGTTTATACGAGCAGCCTTTTGCGTCGGCTATGCGCTATTGCCAGCAGCTTGGCTCAATCAGAAGCAGTGTTGCCTAATATGGTGTAAAATTTTGGCATCATATCATAGTCATAATCTCAGGCCGGCTGCTTATCTTGCTACGGTATTGCCTCGGCGCACAACTTTATTTGCTAAGCTGCTTTGCTTGCGCAAAAACTTGTTTGTCGGCATGCAACCCCTGTTGGTCGCCTGGACTCCGCTGTTAGTAGAAAACCTGTGGTATCGCCCCCGGCCAAAAAATTTTAAAAAGAATATTTTCTATTAGTAGGTGAAAGCGCTTGCATAACCCGCAATTAGCCCGCTACATTTGGCCTTAAGCCGAAAAAGTTCATCTGGCGCACATTTCTATTTTTTTTACCCTTAGCTGCATACTATCGACCAAAGCTCTACGTTCCCCTAATCCGTAGTCCTTTATGGAACCCTTGCAGCCGAGCGATTCTGCGCTCATCGCCCTTTATTTGGCCGGCCACGAGTCGGCATTTGCCCAGCTGCTCCAGCGCCATCAGGCGCGGGTGTTTACGACTATTCACCTTGTGGTGCGCGACCAGGACCTGGCCGACGACCTCACTCAGGATACCTTTATCAAGGCCATCCACACCCTCCAAAGCGGGCGCTACCAAGACGAAGGCAAGTTTGGCTCGTGGCTGTGCCGCATTGCCCACAACCTGGCTATCGACGCTTTCCGGCGCGCAAAAAGAGCCCCCCAAACCAGCCTCGATGACAACATTGGGCTGGCTAACTCGTTACACCTTTCGGAAGAGCCGGCCGACGACGCCCTCGGCCGCGAAGAAAGTCATGCCCAGCTGCGCCAGCTCATTCAGGAGCTGCCAACGGCTCAAAAAGAAGTGTTGCTCATGCGCCATTACGGCGATATGAGCTTTCAGGAAATAGCCGACGCAACCGGTGTCAGCATCAATACGGCCCTGGGCCGGATGCGCTATGCGCTCATCAACTTGCGGAAAAAAATGGCCGCACATTCGCTCCTGTATGATACAAACCTTACCCCACCCAACTCTGCTGCGCTACGTGTACAACGAATTGCCAGCTGATGAACAACACGAAGTAGAAGACGCCCTGCTGCACGACCCCGAGCTAGCGGCCGCCTGTGCCGACCTGCTCCTGGCCCAGCGCACCCTCAATGGCATGGTCTGCGAGCCCAGCGCCCGCACCACCGCCAATATCCTGCAATACTCGCGCACTTTTCTGAAGTAGCGCGTTTGAAGTAAGTAGCGCGAACTTTGTAGTTCGCGTTTCTGCGTTAGGCCCGTACCTGTGCCTAAGTGGAAACGCGAGCTACAAAGCTTGCGCTATTGTTATTATGACTCGCCCCGAACGGTTTCGTCGGTTTCTCGACTACTTCATCACCAATTTTCCCGAGCCTAAAACGGAACTGGCCTATTGCAACCCCTACGAGCTGATAGTGGCCGTGGTGCTGAGTGCCCAATGCACTGACAAGCGCGTAAACCAGGTGATGCCCGCACTGCTGGCGCAGTTTCCGACCGCTGCCGAACTGGGCGCGGCCTCGGCCGACGATATTTTCCCGTTCATCCGCAGCGTGTCGTACCCCAACAACAAAGCCAAGCACCTAGCCGGGCTGGGCCACTTTCTGATGGCCGAGTTTGGGGGCGAGGTGCCCAGTACCAT
>CAXUKA010000545.1:0-2941 GCA_964251335.1 uncultured Hymenobacter sp. | reverse complement strand
ATACTATTACTGACAATCAGATATTTACCAGAACAATAACAAACGACTAACGAAAAATGAGCTAACTCTTGGCATCAAGGCGTTCCTGCATCAGATTCACCAGATTCTGCCAGGTCAAATCCCAGGAGATGGTAGCCAAGTAGCGGTCGGTACGGGTGCGCCAGTCAGCATCCTTTCCTTGCACAAGTGCACGGGTAATGGCTTGGCCAAAGGTTTTGGGGTCGTCAGCAATCTGTACCAAGTTGAGGTCGCCGTAGGGGCGCACCACATCGCGGATGCTAGTGCTCACCACCGGGCGGCCAGCGGCCAGGTACTCAGGCGTTTTGGTGGGAGAGATAAATTCGGTGCTCTCGTTGCGGGCAAAGAGCAGAGTGGCTACGTCCCAGCCGCGCAGGTAGGCGGGGAGTTCTTGGTAGTTCTTGCCGCCAAGATAATGAATATTAGCGTTATGTGGCAAGCTAGCGGGGTCTATTTTCACCACCGGCCCGATTATTACGAATTGCCACTCGGGATGGTTGGTTGCCAGCTGGCCCAGCAGGTCGATATCGAGGCGCTCATCAATCACCCCAAAAAACCCGATACGTGGGTGCGGAATACTTGCCTGGTCGGCTGGCTCCACGGTTTTAGGGTCACGGGCCTGGCCAAAGTGCTGCTTATCAATGCTGCTCGGGAAAGCGTGGGCATCGTTGTGCTGCTTGCACTTCGACTCATAGATACGCTGGCCGCCCGTGAATACTAGGTCGGCTTGCTTGAATAATTCTTGCTCGCGCTGGCGCAGTTCGGGGGGGGCAAACTTGAATTGAGCCAACTCATCCATGCAATCATACACGGTGAGCACGGGGGCAAATAACCGTGATTTGCCCAATGCCATCGGCGTATAGTACCAGAAAACGTACTGTTTGACGCTATTTTCTGAGAAGAAATGGCTGAGTACAGCAAACTGTGCTTGGTCGGCGGCAGCCTCATCAGCGCGCAAGCGCTGGGGTAGGTGCACTACCAATACTTTCACGCCATTTTGCCGTTCCTTCACCTCCATGTGCGGCTCGATGAGGTCATCGGCATGGTAAAAGGCGTCCTCCACGTAGTATACCCGACCGTGCTGGGCAAAACGCGACAGCAAATGCTGAGGCCGTTGCCACACAAAATCCCAGTGCAAGTGAGCAAAGCAAACCAGGTCGGGCAGCGAATAAATAAAATTCTTAGAATCGGCTTGGTCCGCGGCCGGGGCGGTGGTGGCGGCACGCGCAGGTGCCTCCGCCGGAGTAGATAGCGGCATGAAAAAAGACAGGAAAGAGCTTGGGAGCCGCGCTGGCCGGGTAAACACATCCGGCAGCAGGTGGCGCTTACTACAATTCTACGGCGCGCCCTGCCAAAAGGATATAGCTGGGCTTAAAATAGCCGTGTTTGTACGGACTTCCCCTGCTATTCTCTCAGTATAAACTGCATTTCTATGGCATTCACCCAGCCCGAGGGGGTAGTAGCACGTAGCCAGTCGTACCGCACGCCTACTTCACGAAAACCTAATTTTTTGAATAGGCTGATACTCGCTTCGTTATCTGCTGTAATAGTGCAGTATAGCTGATACAGCCGGAGCGCCTCGCGAGCGTAAGGCAGCAGTTGCACAAGCGCTTTTTCCGCGTAGCCTTGCCGCCGCTCGCTTTTGAGCACCGTAATGCCTACGCCCGCCCGCTGGTGCAGGGCCGAGTACTCGTAGAGGTCGAGCGTGCCCACGGCTCGGTTGTCTTCGCTACTGATTATCAAGCGCATTTGCCCGGCCTCAGCGAGGCTGGCAGCGGCGTGGCGCAGGTATTCGCGTAGCGCGTGCCGCGAAATCGGGGCCGGCAGCACATCGGAAGCGGCCCAGAGGTCGGGGTCATTTTCGAGGGCAAATAAAAATTCTAAATCGTCGGGTTCTAAAGCACGCAAAGTCATTGTTGCAATGTAAAAAGGAGTGACACTCCGTTTGGCGTCAGGTCAGCACCCAGGCGTAGAAACGGAGTGTCACTCCGTTTTACATTTCTCCACCAAATACCCGCACGGCCGGTCCACTCAGCCAGACATTGGTAAAACCACCGTCTGCCTTCTGCTCAAATGATACTTCCAGCAGCCCGCCTGGTGTGCTCAGCTGCACCGGCGAGGCCGCGCCGCGCTGCGAGGCAGTCAGAGCCACAGCCGTCACGCCCGTGCCGCAGGAATACGTTTCGTCTTCCACGCCACGCTCGTAGGTGCGCACGGGCCAAGGGTGCGCTGGGTCGGCGGGTACTTCCACAAAGTTGACATTGGTGCCGGCAGGGTCATAGGCCTGGTCGTAGCGAATGTCGTGGCCGTGGGCGAAGACGTTGAAATCGGCCAGGCTGGGCCATTCCTCGGGGTCGAGAAAGTGGACGTGGTGCGGCGAGCCGGTGTGCAAGAACACGTCCTCCTCCCCTACTTCGGCGGCTTGGGGCGGGGCTACATCTATCATCTTCAGGCGCACGGTACCATCGGCCTCTACGCGGGCCTCGTGCGGGCCATCTACGGCCAGGAAATAGGCCTTGTCCTGAATGACATTCAAATACTTAGCGAAGGCCACCAGGCAACGGCCGCCATTGCCGCACATGGAGCTGGGCGCGCCATCGGCGTTGAAATACACCATTTCAAAGTCGTAACCTTCGCGATTGCGCAGCAGCATGAGGCCATCGGCGCCGATGCCGAAGCGGCGGTGGCAGAGCGCCACAATGCGGGCCTGGTCGGCAGCGTCGAACTGCTCGGCGCGGTCGTCGATGATGATAAAATCGTTGCCGGTGCCCTGGTATTTATGGAAGGTTAAGCTCATGTTGATAGCAGAAGTAATAAGGCAAATTTCGGCACAATCGGGCCGCTGCCAATGACAGCGGCTTTAACTTGCCCCGCCTGGGCGACTTCGTCGCCTCGGCTACGCCATTCTACCCTATCCACTCCA
>CAXUKA010000544.1:0-2956 GCA_964251335.1 uncultured Hymenobacter sp. | reverse complement strand
CCATGGGGCAGCTACTGCGTGAGTTGCCCACCTCCAGTTAGGCCGTCATTAGCATTTACAGCATCGCACTGGACGCCGAAGCCCGCTTGTGGACGGCGGTACCCAGCTTTCACCAGGTAGCGCAGTACGAAGTAGCGTCAGCGCAGAAGCTCTATGAGATTGGGGGTAGTTGGGAGCCCACTGAACTCAACCATCCGGAAGAAGTTGTCTGTTACGAAAACGACTTAGTTATCAGTGACATGGGTAATGAACGCCTCGTGCTGCTCGATACGCAGACGAAGGCGCTGAGCACCTATCGCACCTTCACCCAGCCTGTGTGGCAGTATCGACGTCTAAGGGGACAAGAGGTGGTACGCCTGCAAGACGGACTATATGTTTTATAAACTGACTATAGAATTGAACAAAAGCGAAAAATGGCAGCTGCAACAAGGTTAATCCTTTTCTCGATTTTGTTCATTTGTACAATATATTTTCGAAACATACCTTAGGATAAGTTCTATTTTAGGTTGCCTTTAGAGGCGCGGCCGTCGTGGCACTTTAGCGAGTCAAGGGTTCAATTGAATGTTCACAAGACCCTGCCGTGTTTCTTAAACTCGCCTCGCGCTCTAAGGGATAGCTGGCCGCTAGGTATGCAGCTGGCCCCTCGCTTTTACTGAAAGACGCGTTTATTTGGGTTGTTGCCTCTCCTGCCATGCCCAACGTCACGCCTGCCATTGCTGCTTTAGCAGCGGTACTCGACGAGTACTGGGACTGGCTGCACACGCAGCCGGAATGGGCTGGGTATAGCCGAGTGGAACTGCCACGCCGCTACTGCGGCTCTGCCCAATACGACGGCCCCGACTACGAACAGTTGGTGGAGCGGCTCACCCGAGCGGTGACTATCGTCGCCGAGCAGGCCCGCTACACCGGCTGCCTAGCCCCAGCCACAGCGGCGCTGCTGGAAGCCATCCTGGTCGATGAGTTGTGGGAAGACCTGCTGGACCGCTGTACGAGCACGCTGCCGCCGCCGCTACGCGCCGACTTGCTGCGGGCCGGACTCGCCCATTGGGCTACGCCCGTGCGCCTGCTGTGTGCGGAGCGCATCGGGGAGTTTCCGTTTGCCGGCGCGGAGGACTTACTCGACAATGCCGTGGCACACGCTGCCCCCGTAGACGTCCAACGTTTCGCCTTGCTGGCCTTGGCCAAGCTTGCGCCAGCGCGAGCGGTCACCTGGGCTCAGGGCTTTCTATCTCCGCTACACCCCGACGAATACTTGGTCCTGGTCTCAATAGACCTCTTGGCGGCACACGCCCCTTCGCGGTTGTCCCCGTTGGTGCTGGCGCTACGCCAGCACCCATCCAAGTACGTGCAGCTACGCGTTAGCCCCAGCGGCTTCCCCGCAGGGCCCCATCCATTGCCTTAATGCATCTTGATTTTTAGGCCTAGGATGATTTCAATAGGGCAAATCCCTTTTACATGTTGGAAACAACCCTCTGCAACTTGTAAAATGAGCAGCAGGAAGCCGTGTGCTAGCGTCTCGCAAAGATGCCCCTTTATAAGCCGGCTGATTCACTTTCTTATCTTAGCACGCTACCCGTAGCCTACCATAGGCTTTCGCCATTGGCCGAGCGAAATATGCTCCGATAAAATAGCCCTTTAGAACGCTTAACCTCTATCCGTACTGGCTATGGCCAGCTTATCTGCTCACTCTCGCATATGACACAACAGTACCCTGCTGGGTGGCGATTCAGACAATTCTCAACAACGAAAGGCCTGTTATGCCTGCTCCTTAGCCTATTGCTGAGCACCGGCGCACAGGCGCAATCGGGCCCCTACGGCAACGAATGGCTAGTGGCCGGCCAACCCTATTATAAGCTAAAGGTGTGGCGCGATGGCATTTACCGCCTCAACTATGCCTATCTGCAAAGCCTCAACCCCACGGGCGTCGCACCCACGCAGTTTCAGCTGTGGCGGCGGGGTAAGGAAGTAGCTGTGTACCAGGGGGGCAATGCTACTGCGCTGGATGCCACCAGCTACCTGGAGTTCTACGGCCAGCGCAACGATGGCGTACTCGACCGTGATTACTATAAGAACCCTGCTGACCAGGCGCACCAGTACTATAGCTTTTACACCGATACAGCAGCTTACTTTATCACTTGGGGTAGCCGCGCCGGCAAACGCATGGCCCAGCCCGTGGCGGCTGGCGGCACGCCCCATGCTTGGCGCATGCAGACCGTGGTGAAGGTGGCCAAGGAATCTTATTATGAAGCTCCTTCGGAAGGAACAGTACATATGCCGTGGCTGAACAGTGGAGAAGGATTTTTCTCACAGTGCACGCCCCGGCCTGGTTACTCCGGGCCCCTTTACCTTGCTAATGATAGTTTGTTGCGCGCAGTAGCAACATTCAGTGGCGCGCCTTCTATCCGTGCTGAAGTATGTGTGGTAGGAGAAAGCGTACCGGGTAATGCTGGGGGGACTTTAGGATTGCATGCTGCTTCTCTGCAAGTAACTCAGCCAGGAAGTAGTACGGGCCGGCAATTGGGCGTACTTAATTGCCAGAATTATGATTTTAAAAGTGGGGTATTTACGATTGCTAATAGCGAGGTAAGCAGCACAGGCCGGGTGGAAATTAGTGCATCAGTCATTAATCAGCGTACTGGGCCTGTTTTCGATGTAATTGCTTGTAGCTACCTGAAGCTAACGGCCCCGCAGCAGAGTGTCTGGTTTAGCGACCGGCGCAGCGTGTGGTTCCAGAACGACTCATTGTTGAGCGGAACGGCGACGTATGAGCTGGATAACGTGCCGACCACAGTGGTGGGCTATGATATTCACGACCCCTACAACGTGCAGCGCATCGCGCCCACCGCCGCCCAAACCATGGGCAGCACGGCCCGCCGCTTTGTGTTTCCGAGCGCCACTAGTGCCCAGACGCGTCGCCTTTACCTGGCCGATGCCGCCGCCTGGATAGCGCCCCCGG
>CAXUKA010000543.1:0-2985 GCA_964251335.1 uncultured Hymenobacter sp. | reverse complement strand
CGCTTGAGGCGCTTGGCCACCCAGTAGTGCAGTAGGTCGAAGGCATCGTCGGTGGCGGCGAGGTTGTTTTCATCGTCCGACACCAGGCCCCGGCAGGTATCCGACGACACAATTTCGGTGGGCCGGAACAGGCGGTGAGCAAAGGTAGACTTGCCCGCGCCAGTGCTGCCAATGAGCAAAACCAGCGCGAGCTCGGGGAGCTTGAGGGTATCTTGGGGCATGAAAAACGGCACGCTGAAGCGCTGCCAATTACAAGATTAAGCACGAAATCCGAAAGACTTGCCCAACCTGATGCAGTAGAATTATACCCTAGCAAAGCCCCCACTAATGAGAAAGCTCGTCCTCGTCGACCCTAACGCCGCGCTTTGCGAAGCGTGGACCACAGCATTTGAAAGCTACCAAGATGTCGAGATAGTAAACGGTCGCTTCGAGCAGATTCCCGCGTTCGACTGCATGGTGAGCGCCGCCAATTCCTTCGGCCTGATGGATGGCGGCGTTGACTTGGCCATTACCAATTTCTTCGGCGCTTCGCTGCAAGCTAGCGTTCAGCAGGTTATCCTGGCGCGATATAATGGCGAGCAGCCGGTCGGCACCAGTTTTATTGTCGAAACGGGCCATCCGACCCACCCTTTTTTGGCGCATACACCTACCATGCGGGTGCCCATGCCCATCGCTGGCACCGACCATGTGTATCTGGCTATGAAGGCGATGTTGCAGGCTGTGAAAGATTTCAATCAGGAAGCCGAGCGCATCCAGACCGTGGTGTGCCCCGGCCTGGGCACCGCCACCGGCCGGGTACCTGCCACCGAAGCTGCCCGGCAGATGGAGCTGGCCTATCGCTACTATCAAAACCCACCCCAGGCTATCAGTTGGAACGCGGCGGCGGCCCGGCACCGCAGCATCATTGGCGGCTAAGGCTGGCCCTGAGCTGCTTTTTGTCAATAGTTGGCTGCTCACTGTAAGGCCCGCTAGTGCTTCCGGCACTGGTGGGCCTTGTGTTTTTACGTTAAAACCGTTTAATAATTTTAATAATATTATTGAAAATATTAAATTTTTTAGACCTGTTAGAATGGTTTTGATATCTGCTGCAAATCAAATAAAAATGTGATTATTATTACTAAACAGGTATTAAAAGGCCGTTTTTAGCTGTTATTTTTGTATTTATAAAAACTATCCGAAGTATTTAAAATACTTCATTTTAAAAAATAATCCAAATTTCCTTTTATTACTTTATGAAATCACTCTTTACTTGTCTCCTGGCTTTAGGGGGTAGCTTGCTGGCCGGCGCGGCGCAGGCACAGTACACATTTACCAACACCAACCTGAGTGCCTACAAGCAGGATTTTAACACCCTGAGCGGCACTGTGGCCTTGACTGGCGGCCACCTGGCTGCGCCAGCCGAGGTGTACGCGCAGGCCGAATTTGGGGCAACGGCCTTCAACCCACCCGCTATCGGGGTAAATGACGGGTCTAATACCTACGCCTATTACTACCACTTCGGCTATAGCAGCAGCACCGACCGGGCTCTGGGTGGCATTGCGGCTACTACTACCGCCGATGGCATTGGCTATGTAGGTGTTAGGCTCAAAAATGGTTCGACTGCCACCATCAAAAACCTGGAGGTGCAGTACGCCATGGAGCAGTGGTACAACTCGGGGCGGCAGGATGCGGCCAGCGTATCGGTAGCTTACCTCACGGGCTCGTCGGTGACGAGCCTGCTGGCAAGCGCCGGCACGTGGCAAGACATTGCGCCCTTGCGCGTAGATGCGCCTTCCACAGCCACCATCGTGGCCAGCCGCGACGGCAACTCCGCCGCCAACCGCCGCGTGCGTCAAACGACGCTGGCCAACATCAACTTAGCACCTGGCCAAGAAATTATGATTCGCTGGGCCTACGCGCTTAGCAACGCGACCAATGGCAACGGCCTCAGCATTGATGATATCGTTATTACGCCCGAAACCAACGTTTTTTATTCCAAGGTTAATAGCACCACTGGCCTAAACGAGCTGGCTACCTGGGGCCAGAACCTTGACGGGACTGGCACGGCACCCGCTGACTTCATATCTGACAATCAGACATTTTACGTATTGGGCAAAGCCAACGACCGCATCACTAATACGACTGGTGCCACCTCTGGTATCTTGGGTACCTGGACGGTGAGTGGCGCCAACTCCAAGATTGTGGTGGGCATTCCGGCTACTACTACTACTAGCACGGCCGCCGTTCCCGCCTCGCTATTTCTAGAGTACAACAAGAATATCGTGGGCACCATCGACGTATCAGACAATTCCACGTTCGTTATTCGCAACACCAACCCATCGCGCACCTATTCGTTGGGGTCGCTAAGCACCAGCAGCACAGTAGAATACAACGGCAACACCGGCGTACCCATTATCACGCAGAACTACGGCAACTTGGTAATATCGGGCAACACGGGCAACACCACCCCAACTTCTAAGTCGCTGGCTGGCAACGTACTCGTTAATGGCAGCCTGCGCCTCAAAAATCAGTGCAGCCTGAGCCTCGGCAGCTACGACCTAACGATGGTGCGGCGCGACAGCCTGGCCGCCAACGGCACCAAGCTGAACGCCAACATCGTGCGCGGCGGCTCCTCGACCAGCTATATAGCCACCGATGGCACGGGCAAGCTCCGTATCTCGGTACCTAGCAATGGAGTGGGCATTTTGTTTCCGGTGGGGTCGGGGGTACCCTCGCTGTTGAGTGGTATACTGGGCACCAACTACACGCCCGCCACGCTGCGCCAGACGGCCGCCAACTCGGAAGATATTTTTGGGGTACGAGTTATTACCAATATGTTCCTCACCTACACCCTGGCCGAGGTAGGTATTGGTCTGAGCCTGAACACGACAAACGTCAATAAAACCTGGTTGGTGAGCGAAGAAGTAACCGGCGGCTCCAACCTAACCATGTCGTTGCAATGGAACACCGCCGATGCCACGCTGGGCTTCGTGCCCGCCAGCGCGC
>CAXUKA010000542.1:0-2988 GCA_964251335.1 uncultured Hymenobacter sp. | reverse complement strand
GTGTAGAGGTGCTCTATTTTGCGCTTTGCATTAGCTTAAGTAGTCAGCCAAAAGTAAGCGCATAAAATAATGAGCAGGTATTTTTAGGGTATGTTACCAAGTGCCTCCTTGACTAGCGAAGAGCTCACGACGTTGGAAGCGTGCAGTTTACACGCGCGCCATCCGCGCCAACGCCGCCGCGCCCAAGCCATCCTGGGCCACCATCGCGGGCACTCGCTCCCCCAGTTGGCAGCTTTTTATGCCGTGCGCTACGCCACCGTTCACGCCTGGCTACACGCTTGGCAGGCGCACGGACTAGCGGGGCTAGCGGAAGGTAAGCGGGCGGGCCGCCCGCCCAAACTTGACGTGCCCACCCAAAAAAAGTAGCCACCTGGTTGGGAACCGCTACCCAGCAACTGCGCACCTTTTTGCCCCGCCTGCACGCCGAGCAGGGCCTTACGCTGAGTCTGCGCACGCTCCGCCGGCTGGCCCGGCAGCTTGGCTACAGTTGGAAGCGCCTGCGCCGCAGCCTGCGCGCCCAGCGAGATGCGCTGCTCTTTGGTTTCTTTCAGCATGAGCTGGCTTTGCTACACCAGGCCGAAGCAGCCAGGCAACTAGCTGTTTACTATGTCGATGAATGCCGAGTGTCGCGGCAAGCCCCCGCCCCCTACGCCTGGCAGCGATGCGGCCAGCCCGCTGTCGAATTGCCCGCTGAACGCGGAGCCGGTGGCTATTCGCTGCTTGGGTTTTGGCAGCCTGGTGGGCCCGCCACCGAGGCGGCCTTCACCGGCCTAGTCAGTGAAACGGCTTGGACCGCAGACCTCTTTGCCCAGGCCGTCGACGAGTTTAGTCAGACTCTGACGGGGCCGACAGTGCGCATCCTTGACAACGCCAGCATCCATCGCGCCGCCGCCGTGCAACAGCACCTAGCCAGTTGGCGAAGCCGAGGCTTACGCTTACAGTTTCTACCGGCCTACTCCCCCGAACTGAACCGGATTGAAATTCTGTGGCGCTTTCTCAAGCACTACTGGCTCGTACCAGTTGATTATCAAACGCTTGACTCCTTGCGACAACGATTGGACTACATCATCAAGCACATTGGTACTAAATATACGGTTACTTTTGACTGAGTACTTAATGGAAGGCGCGAAACAGCGCGTTTCTACTTCGCATAATAACTGTATATCGAGCTGAAAACTGCTGTGAGTAACCGTTTGTGGCAGTTTTCCCAATAAAAAAGGCCCGCTGCCGGAGCAGCGGGCCTTTTTAAATAAGGCTGTAGAAGGCGCTTATTGACGAATCACGTTGAACGTCTGGTCTTGGCTGCCTTGCTGCACTTTCACGATGTACTTGCCGCGCTGTAGCTTGGCTGTTTCGGGCAGGGTGAGCGTAATAGAGCCAAACTGAGCGTTGCCAACAATCGTGTCGTACACGCGGCGGCCCATGATGTCGTATATCTGCACTGCTACCGGGCCAGCCGTGCAGGTAGATACTTGTAGCGACAAGCCAGCATCGCCAAACGGCACTGGGTAGGCCGCGATACTATTGTTGACTGACGTTACGGCAATGGTCGACGAGGTCGAGCAGGTGCCGCTACCAATCGTGAGGCGATATACCGAGTTCTGGGTTGGGGTCACCGTGAGGGTCGCCGCATTGGTAGTGGCGGGCAGGCCATCGCCGCTTACCAGCGTCCAAGCGTAGGTGTAGCCAGTCGGCACGTTGGTAGCCGACAGTTGCGAAGTGCTACCCGAGCACACCACGCTGGCCGAAGCCACCAAGGTAGGCGCGGGCACCGCAGCAACACTTACCGTAGAGGAGGTAGAGCAGGTGCCGTTGCTGATGGTGAGGCGATACACCGAGTTCTGGGTCGGGTTTACGGTAATAGTTGCCGTATTCGTGGTAGTTGGCAAGCCATCGCCGCTTACCAGCGACCAAGCGTAAGTGTAGCCAGTAGCGGGTACGTTGGTAGCTGATAGCTGCGAGGTGCTACCGCCGCAAACCGTAGCGGCCGAAGCAACCAGCGTGGGCGTAGGTATTACCGCCACACTTACCGTCGATGACGATGTGCAGCTGCTTCCGGCAAATCCTAGCGTGAGGCGGTATACTGAGTTCTGCGTTGGGGTAACGGTGATATTGGCCGTATTCGTGGTAGCCGGCAGGCCATCGCCGCTTACCAGCGACCAAGCGTAAGTGTAGTTGGCTTGGGTAGCTGTAAAGGCTATATTGTCGATAGCCCAGATGTAGCCGTAGCTATCAACGTAGTGCCAACGCAGCCGCACGTTGGGCTGGTTAAGGTAAGCAGATAAGCTGAAGGTGGTAGTGGTGGCACTAGTAATGTTGCCAGTGTTGGTATAAACCGCCGTCCATGTGGTGCCGCCGTCAGTCGAGATTTCCACTGCGTCATAGCCAGCAGAAATCAGTGTTACCTGCTGAAACGAAACGTTCAAGGCTGAATAACCTACTGTGCTGAAAACGGGCGAAGTGAGCGTAGTGTTTGTGGTAGAACCAGTGCCACCCGCATCAGAGATTGCGTAAGCAAAGCGGCTACCATTAAGGGTATAGTTAGCTGGAAGAGTGAAGCCGCCCGTGTAGTTGAGTGTAGTACCCACCGTATACTGCCAAGTAGTAGCGGGAGCACCCGCATTAGCGATAGTCCAGTTAGGAGCACCATTATTAAAGTTCTCGTTAGGCAGAGTACCAGTAGGCACGGTACCACTACCGGTCAGCGTTACCTGCGAACTGGGGCAGACAGATGCTGTGGTCGACGGCGTGATAGTAGGTGTAGCGGGAGCAGGATTTACAGAAACCGTAGTGCCTACAAAAACTGGGCAAGGGCCTGTCGTGACCGAAACCTTCACCACGTAGTTGCCGGCTATCGCGTTCGTTGCATTAGTAATGGTCGGGTTTTGCAGCGTACTTGTAAAGCCGTTGGGGCCGGTCCAAGCATAGGTAGCACCGGCCGGGCCAGTGGCGGTCTTCTGAGCAGCCGCGCCAGTGGTGGCCACATCG
>CAXUKA010000541.1:0-2997 GCA_964251335.1 uncultured Hymenobacter sp. | reverse complement strand
CGTAACATATTTCAAATATACATAGCACTTTCTTTTCCCTACTCCCTCTTAGAGATACTGTAGTTGAGCGTTTTTCAAAGCAAGACTATAAAATTATTTACGTATACAATGCAAAGGATTCAACTGCTCTTTTTGGTGCTACCATAAAAATAAACAATAGTTACCTAGCCGCACCGATTAATATAGAAGGCTACACGGTCATTCCTAGTATGTCTGTAGACTCTCTATTAGTATCTTGGCTCGATTATAAAAATTCCTTTATTATTAAAAACAATACAAATAATATTTTTACTATATACTTAAGCCTGAAGCCGAAAGAATCTGACTATCTCATACATGATGTCCCTAGCAAAAGATGGGTAGTACGAAAGGATAAATTGATTTGCGCGGATACTACTTGTGGCTTGAATAAAACTATTTTACTCAAGCGTGCAGTATCAGGTGACTAAGTTTCTCCTTGGATTACAGCGCTGCTTTCACATACCTTGAAAGAACGTTTGATGAACGTGAAATGAGACTTTGGACTGACTATGCGCGGATAGCCATCGGGGACCAGCGCCGAAATACCCGAGCCGCCGCCCAACCCAGCCCTACGCCAATAAGCGCCCCGCCCAGCACGTCGCTCGGGTAATGAGCGGCTAAATACATTCGGCTGTAAGACAGCATCGCCGCCCACACAAAAGCCGTGATTTTCAACGCCCGGAAGCGGCTGCCCGGCAGCACCAGCAGTAGAAAAACGGCCAGCGCAAACGAATTGGCCGCGTGCGACGACAGGAAGCCATATTGCCCGCCGCAACCATCGGGCAGGTGCAGCTTGCCCAGCAGCCCCGGTGCGTGGCAGGGCCGCAGCCGAGCAAAGAACGGCTTAAACAGCTTGCTGGTGATGCTATCGGCTAGCGCGATTGCGCCTATCAGCAGCGGCAGCAGTTGCCAGGAGCGCCGCCGAAAAATATCTATCAGCCAGAGAATCAAGACCAGATAGGCCGGAAACCACACGTAGCGGTCGGAGGCAAATACCATCAGCCGGTCGAGGGCTGAGGTGTGGGCGTGGTTGATGGCCAGCAGCAGCCGGTGGTCGAGGTCGGTGAGCAGCCTAAACATGAGCGGTAATCCAGTCCACGCCTTTGCGGAGCCAAGCCAGCGTGGCGGCCTCGGGCGAGCCGGGGGCGGGCGGGGCGGGGTTGTAGCTCCAGCCGCAGCGGGGCGGTAGGCTCATGAGGATGCTCTCGGTGCGGCCGCCGGTTTCGAGGCCGAAGCGCGTGCCCCGGTCGAAGGCCAGGTTGAATTCGGCGTAGCGGTTGCGGCGCAGGGTTTGCCAGGCTTCTTCGCGCTCGCCGAAGGGCAGGGCGTGGTTTTCGCGCATGAGCTGGGTATAAAACGGCCCGAAAACCTCGGCCACATCCTGCATAAAGCTGAACAGCTCGGCCACGCTGCCATCCTTGCCTACCGTCAGTCTATCGTAGAAAATGCCGCCCACGCCCCGCGTTTCCTGGCGGTGGGGCAGGTAGAAATAATCGTCGGCCCATTGGTGAAAGCGGGCATAATACGTGGGGTCGTGCTTGTCGCAGGCCGCCTTTAGCTGCTGGTGAAAGCGCCGGGCCTGCGTTTCGTCCACGTAAATCGGCGTCAAGTCGATGCCGCCGCCAAACCACGCCTCGCCGTTGCCGGCCTCGAAGTAGCGCACATTCATGTGGATGATGGGCACGCGGGGGCTGCGCGGGTGCAGCACCACGCTCACGCCGGTAGCGTAGAAGTGCGGGTCGGGCATGTGGAGCTGGCGGGCGGCGGCCTCGCTCATTTCGCCCTCTACGGCCGAAAAACCCACGCCGCCTTTTTCCAGAATCTGGCCGTGTTCGAGCACCCGCGAGTGGCCGCCGCCGCCGCCGGGGCGCTGCCAATCGTCCTGGCCAAAGCGAGCCGAGCCGCCATCGGCCGCTTCGAGCTGCTGGCAGAGGCGGGTTTGAAAATCTTGCAGCCAGGCCGTAATGTCGGCGCGGGTAGGGGAGGTACTCAAGGCGATAATCGGCAATCTGCGATAGAAAAACCGGCTGCTGGCAGCCTTGGCGCGGTTTCGGGAGTGAAGTAGCGCGGACTTTTAGTCCGCGAGTATCAAACGCAATAACTCGCGGACTAAAAGTCCGCGCTACACTCCGAAACTGCGCCAGGGCCGCCGCAGCCAGGGGCAAAGGTACGGCTGCGCTATGGCGGGTGCAGCCTTCGGCGTACTTTTGAAGGACCACCCGCCCCGTCTGTATGCCCGTCGATTCTGAGGTTGCTCCCTTGACCACGCTCGCCCCCGATACTCTGGCGCTGCTGCGCCGCGCCTACCTCCTAATGCACACCGCCGCCGAGATGGCGGCCCTCTACGAAGAGCAAAAAACCGTGGCCGCCCGCTACGTGCACGCCACCGCCCGCGGCCACGAAGCCGTGCAGCTGGCGGCGGCCTTCCTGCTCACCGGAGCCGACTACGCCGCGCCCTACTACCGCGACGATGCCATGCTGCTGGGTATCGGGCTGCGCCCATACGAGCTGATGCTCCAGCTATTAGCCAAAAAAGACGACCCATTTAGCGGTGGCCGCACTTATTATAGCCACCCGAGCTTGCGGCGGCCGGGCCTGCCCGTTATTCCGCATCAAAGCTCGGCTACGGGCATGCAGGCCATTCCGGCTACGGGCATGGCGCAGGCCATTCAGTACCTGGAAGGTGTTAAGCGAGAGGCGTTAAAAGTGAAACGCGAGCAAGCAGGAAACGTAATAGCTGCGCCTGTAGTGGCTCAAAGCGTAGAACTCGAAAATCAGAACCCGCTAGTACTCTGCTCCATCGGCGATGGGGCCATGACCGAAGGCGAGGTGAGTGAAGCGCTGCAAATGGCGATTTTGCACCGCCTGCCCATCGTGTATCTGGTGCAGGACAACGACTGGGGCATCTCGGCCACCGGCCGCGAAATGCGAGCCATGGATGCTTACGAATTTGCGGCCGGCTTCCCTGGCCTGCTG
>CAXUKA010000540.1:0-3000 GCA_964251335.1 uncultured Hymenobacter sp. | reverse complement strand
CCCTCAGCCAGCGGCTACTCTGTAAAAAGAGAAGCCCCGACTGCAGGAACAGTCAGGGCTTCGAGAAGTGTGGGGGTTTTCGTGGAACCCTTCTACTTCTAACCAGATGGAATGGAAAAACGCGAAGAAACTAGTAAATAAGTGGGTCGTTCCGCTTGTTTTTGAGCTTCTGAAAGGGATAGCAAAGGGTGCAGGCCTGTTGTTACTCGCTCATCTGCTCAAGTAGTTTCGGTAAGGGCATCGGCCAATAGGTCGGTGCCCTTATTTTCTGTCACAAATGTACAGAAGTGTTCAGTAAAAAGTTGCGTTACTGAACTTCTCTGTAAAACATTCATACTTCCGTACAATGTCTGTATTAAAACAGATTATACAGCTGCGCCAGCGGCAGCGTCTGCGCCGGCTCGCACGTAAGGTGCACGCCATCGACCATCACGCGGTACGTCTCCGGGTCCACCGAAATATTGGGCAGATAGTCGTTCAGCGCCATGTCCTTCTTGGCAACCGTGCGGCAGCCCTTCACCGCCACCACGCGCTTGCTCAGGCCATATTCTGAAGAAACCTTCTCCAGCGAAGCGCCCGACACGAACGCCACCGAGCAGTACCCCACGCCCCCGCCATACGCCCCGAACATGGGCCGCGAATACGACGGTTGCGGTGTCGGAATCGAGGCATTTGGGTCGCCCATCTGGGCCTGCACGATAACGCCGCCTTTCAGAATCATCTCCGGCCGCGAACCGAACAGCGCCGGTTTCCAGAGCACCAAATCGGCCAGCTTGCCTATTTCGACCGAGCCGATTTCGTCGGCCATGCCGTGGGCGCGGGCGGGGTTGATGGTGTACTTGGCCACGTAGCGGCGGGCGCGGAAATTGTCGTTCGGGCGCTTAGCACCCGCGTCTTCGGGCAGGGGGCCGCGCTGCTGGCGCATCTTGTGGGCCGTTTGCCAGGTGCGGGTGATGACCTCGCCCACCCGGCCCATCGCCTGCGAGTCGGAGCTGATGATGCTCAGCGCGCCTAGGTCGTGCAGAATGTCTTCGGCGGCAATGGTTTCGGGGCGAATGCGGCTCTCGGCAAAGGCTACATCTTCGGGGATGTTCTTGTCGAGGTGGTGGCACACGAGCAGCATGTCGAGGTGCTCGTCGATGGTGTTCACCGTAAACGGCCGCGTGGGGTTGGTGCTCGACGGAATGACGTTGGGCTCGCCGCAAATCTTGATGATGTCGGGCGCGTGCCCGCCGCCCGCGCCCTCCGTGTGGTACGAGTGGATGGTGCGCCCCTTGAAGGCCGCCACCGAGTTTTCGACGAAGCCGCTCTCGTTGAGCGTATCGGTGTGGATGCACACCTGCACGTCGTACTTATCGGCGATAGTCAGGCAGTTATCAATCGTGGCCGGGGTAGTGCCCCAGTCTTCGTGCAGCTTAAAGCCCAGCGCCCCGGCCTCCACCTGTTCGGCTAGCCCCTCGGGCTTCGAGGTGTTGCCCTTGCCCAAAAAACCGAAATTCATGGGGAAGGCATCGGTGGCCTTGAGCATCAGTTCGATGTAAAACGCGCCCGGCGTGCAGGTGGTGGCCGTGGTGCCCGCGGCCGGACCGGTGCCGCCGCCCACCATCGTGGTCACACCTGAGGCCAGCGCCTCGGTTATCTGCTGCGGGCAAATGAAGTGGATGTGGCAGTCGATGCCGCCCGCCGTGAGGATGTGCCCCTCGCCGGCCACCACTTCGGTGGTCACGCCCACCACCAAGCGCGGGTCCACGCCGGGCATGATGTGCGGGTTGCCCGCCTTGCCAATGCCCACGATGCGCCCGCCCTTGATGCCGATATCGGCCTTGTACACGCCGGTGTAGTCGAGCACCAGCGCGTTGGTAATCAGCAGGTCGAGCGCGTCGGCCTGCCCGATGCCGGCCGCCTGCCCCATGCCATCGCGCAGGGTTTTGCCCCCGCCAAACTTGCATTCCTCGCCGTACACGCAGTAGTCGCGCTCGACCTCCAGCAGCAGGTCGGTATCGCCCAGGCGCACCCGGTCGCCCACAGTCGGGCCATACATAGCGGCATACGCCTGCCGGGAAAGGAGTAGGGACATTGGCTTTTAAATTTTCTTGAGTAAGTATTTATTATAAAACCAATTAGTAACGAAGTGTACGTATTTTATAAATACTAAAAGGTGCCATGAAAGCGAAAAAACAAACAAGTATTACGTGTGAAATGGATTGTCCTTTTGTGTCATAATCTGGAGCAAGAAATAAATCTGGGTATTCTGATAAATGAAGCAATTTTATCTCTTTATCACTTTTTATAGCATCGAAAAGACTTCTGCCAATGGTTATGGATGATTGTTGCTTGCCAAGATATTTAAAATATAGGTAGTAAGTATGTCTACTGCCAACAATCACTTCTTTCCTTTGGGTTATTTCAACGGGAGCTAATTCTCCACTTTTTGAGACCTGATAAATGTGAATTGCACGAGGGATATTGTACAAAAAAACAGTTAGCATTAAGGTGCTCAGCAAAAGCATGAACCACCAAGTTGCTGGTGACTTCTCGTCAAGCGAAATAGCCATTATTAATAAGTTGCTGATTCAGATTCTAGGCAATGAGTAAGAATTAAAAGTTACCCCAGCTTCCCCAGCGCCTGCTGCTTGCCGGCCTCATCGAGCGGGCCATCAATCCAGCCGTTGCCGCCGTACACGCGGCGCTCGCCGGCCAGCGCTACTAGCTGCACACGCTTGCGCTCGCCCGGCTCGAAGCGCACCGCCGTGCCGGCCGGAATATGGAGCCGGTAGCCAAACGCCGCTGCCCGGTCGAAGTCCAGCCCCGCATTGGTTTCGAAGAAAGGGTAGTGCGAGCCCACCTGCACCGGCCGGTCGCCCCGGTTCAGCACCTCCAGCTCGATAACGGGGCGGTTTTCGTTCAGGATAATGTCGCCGTCGGCCAGCAGGTACTCGCCCGGCACGGCGGCGGGCACCGGCGCGGCGGCCGGGGCCGTGCGGCTGAGTCCACTGCCGT
>CAXUKA010000539.1:0-3019 GCA_964251335.1 uncultured Hymenobacter sp. | reverse complement strand
GCTTGTTTTCGAGCAGTGTGATAAATCGCTGGCGGTCTTGTTTAATCTGGGCCAGGGTGGCTTGCCAGCCAGCTTCGTCAACGGCCAGCGACTTGTCGGGCCAGTAGCCTTCGGGCCACTGCGGCGACTCGTGGGTGGGGTCGAGGCAAAACTCCACGATGTCCCACTGCGCAATGCGGATATGCTCGACCAAGTGCCAGATGGTATAGGGCACGTCGGGCACGGCTTGGTTGCGCAGGGGCGGGGGCAGGTCGGCCACGGCCTGCTCGAAAGTGGCGTGGGCATTGCCGGCGGTGAGCAGCTTGGTAAGCTCGGTGACGAGACTAGTGCGGGTTTGCTGGTCCATGCGAAAGTCTTTGAGGTTAGAAATGTAGAGACGCATACTTGCGTCTTCGCGTTGTTCAGTTCGCCAGGCGTGAGACGCAAGTATGTGTCTCTACATCCCTTCCAACAGCCCCAACCTCCCCGCAAATACCCGCCCCACGTGCAGCGAGTGGCGCTTGGCAGTTTCAGCTATTGGCCCTTCAAAGTGCGCGTCCACGGCTTCGTGAAACAGCTCCAGCCAGCGCTCAAAATGCTCTAGGCCAATGGGCAGCGGGAAATGCTTGCGCATGGGAAAGCCCCGGTAGCGGCTGGTGCCCAGCAAGATGCCGCTCCAAAAATCGTAGAGTTGCGGTAGGTGGTGGCTGAGGTCGATATGAGCAAAATCGACAAATACTTGTTTCAGCAGCGGGTCGGCCAGGGCACGGGCGTAGAAGTTGTCGACCAGCGTTTTGATATCGGCTTCGGTGGTAATGTCGGGCATAAGAGTAGCGTAGTAGCTAGTAGCGCGAACTTTGTAGTTCGCGTTTGTAAGCGTGCAGCCCGGCAAACCAGACGAACGCGAACTACAAAGTTCGCGCTACTGCCCCTATGAACGACCCCGAAATCCGCGCCCGGCTCTATCCCTTATTACAAGGGGGCGTGTATATCGATGAGCTGCCCACCGGCAGCACCCGCGCCGATGTGGTGCACATCACCGAAGCCTTCATGCACGGCTACGAGGTGAAGGGCGACGGCGACACCTTGCAGCGCGTCGAAAACCAGCTACGCTGCTATGCCGAGGTCTACGACTTTGTCACCTTCATCGTCACCGAAAAGCACTTGCCCAAGCTGCTGCCGCGCCTGCCCGAGTGGGTCGGTATTTTGGTGGCCCCGGCCGAGGGCGAGACCTTGCGTGAACACCGGCCGGCCGGCTACAATGCCACCGTGCAGCGGGCGCCGCTGGCCGCCTTACTCTGGGTTGAAGAAGTAAAACAATTCCTGCTGGCGCGGGGTCTGGCCGGAGCCAGCATGCTGCGCCAGCGCGAGGTAGCCCAGTACCTGCGTACCACGCACACAATTCCGCTCTCGAGCTTGGCACAGTATGTGCGCGAGCGCCTTATGGCCCGCCTGCCCGAGCGGCTGGCGCTGCGCGAAGAGCGCAAAGCCGAGCGCGAACGACTGGCCGCTATCCGCAAGCGCCGCGAGGCGCGGGCCAAGCGCCGATAAGCTCCGCCGCGCCCGAGCGCCCGCAAGGCCGTAACTTCCCCCAAAAATTCGCTATTCCTACCTTATTTCATGCACGAGTACAAGCTAGCGCCCACTGCGCTGCCTCAGCTACCTAAGGCCCCCACCGGCATTGAGGGGCTGGACGAGATTACCGAAGGTGGCCTGCCGCTGGGCCGCCCTACGCTGGTGTGCGGCAGCGCGGGCTGCGGCAAAACGCTGCTGGGCATCGAGTTTCTGGTGCGTGGCATCCTGGAGTTTGACGAGCCGGGCGTGCTCATGACCTTCGAGGAAACGGCCGACGAGCTGGCCGCCAACGTTACCTCGCTGGGCTTCGACCTCAAGGCCATGCAGGCCGATAAAAAGCTGCGCGTCGACCACGTGCACATCGACCGCTCCGAGATTGAGGAAACCGGCGAGTACGATTTGGAAGGCTTGTTTATCCGGCTGGGCTACGCCATCGACAGCATCGGGGCCAAGCGCGTGATGCTCGATACTATTGAGGCGCTGTTCTCAGGCTTCCCCAACGAAGCGGTGCTGCGCTCCGAAATCCGCCGTCTGTTTCGCTGGCTCAAGGACAAGGGCGTAACGACCATCATCACGGCCGAGCGCGGCGAGGGCACCCTCACGCGCCAAGGGCTGGAAGAATACGTGTCGGACTGCGTAATCTTGCTCGACAACCGCGTAATCGACCAGATTACCACCCGCCGCCTCCGCATTGTGAAGTACCGGGGCACCACCCACGGCACCAACGAATATCCGTATTTAATAACCGAAGACGGGTTTTCGGTGCTGCCAGTCACTTCGCTCAAGCTCGAGCACACGGTATCGAACGAGATTATCTCGTCGGGCGTGCCGGGCCTCGACGATATGTTCACGCGCCGGGGCTGGTATAAGGGTAGCAGCGTGCTCATCACGGGCACGGCCGGCACGGCCAAAACCACGCTGGCCTCTTCCTTCGCCCTCGAAGCCTGCCGGCGCGGCGAGCGCTGCCTGTACTTCGCCTTCGAAGAATCGCCGGCCCAGCTCATCCGCAATATGCGCTCGGTGGGCATGGACTTGCAGCCATATCTTGACGAAGGGCTGCTACACATTGAGTCGTCGCGGCCTACGCTCAATGGCCTCGAGCGCCACCTCGTCACGGTGCACAAGCTTATTAAGGAATACCAGCCGCACGCCGTTGTCATCGACCCCATCAGCAACCTGATATCGGTGGGCAGCATCAGCGAGGTGCGCAGTATGCTCACGCGTCTGATTGATTTTCTGAAAGTCAATAATATAACGGCGCTATTTACAGCCCTCATCAGTGGGCGCGATGGGCGCATGGAAATGACCGAAGAAGGTGTGTCGTCGCTGGTCGATACCTGGATTTCGGTGCGTGACCTCGAAGGCATCGGCGAGCGCAACCGAGGCCTGAGCATCTTGAAGGCGCGGGGTATGTCGCACTCCAACCAGGTGCGCGAGTTTCTGGTCACGGATAATGGTATTCAGC
>CAXUKA010000538.1:0-3022 GCA_964251335.1 uncultured Hymenobacter sp. | reverse complement strand
TTTTGCCCACACTTTACACCAAGCTGGCTTATAAGACGCAACTTGGGTTTGCTAGTCTACCCCACCCGTTCGCCTCCCTTGCCATGCCCGCTGCTGACCCTACTCGTCTGTAACTGATGTACAATTTTTGACGTCGCTGCAGCCGGCGCGCACCTATGAGAACCTAGGCTCGCTTAACCAAGCGGCCGACTACATTCACGCCGAATTGGCCAAGCTCGACTGTTCCGTGCAAGAGCAGCGGTTCCAAGTAGAGGGCCACGACTACCGGAATGTGATTGCTTCCTTCGGGCCAGTTGAGGCAGCACGCCTCATCGTAGGGGCCCATTACGATGTCTGTGGCGAGCAGCCAGGGGCCGATGACAATGCTAGTGCCGTGGCTGGGCTACTGGAAACGGCACGCCTGCTTCACGCGCAGCGACCAGTACTCACACAGCGTATTGATTTTGTAGCCTACTCCCTGGAAGAACCGCCGTTTTTTGCGACGGAGCACATGGGCAGCGCCGTCCACGCACAGGCGCTCCACGCTGCCCACGTCCCCGTACGAGCGATGCTGTGCTACGAGATGATTGGCTACTTCTCGGATGAGCCTGGCTCGCAGCGCTACCCCAATCCGGCCTTAGCCGATTTATACCCCAGTGCTGGCAACTTCATTATCGTGGTGGGCTGCCACGGCCAAGAAGCCTTTACGCAGCAGGTCCAAACGCTGATGCAAGCGCATGCGGCGATTGATGTGCAGCGAATTAACCTGCCGGCTACGCAAAGCTTAGCCAGTCTGTCAGACCACCGTAACTACTGGCAGTATGGGTACCCGGCCGTCATGATTAACGACACGTCGTTCCTGCGTAACCCCCATTATCACTTGCCCACCGATACGATCGATACGCTAGATTTTCAACGCATGGCAGAGGTTGTCAATGGGGTATATGGCACCTTGCTAGGTTTATCATAGACTTGCTTACTCGCAGCAGGAATCAGCGGTCGGCTAGCTGCTGGGCTCCTAACGTCAGCATGCCAGGAGGTAAAGCAAGCTTGAGACACTTTCTAATCATTCCTTCAAGAAATGACTATAGCTGAGCTTGTCACACAACATAAACGTTCGTTTAAGTAATGTGACAAACTCGGCTGATGGGGCTCGACAATCACTCACAATTAGCAATTTTAAAGCACAGTAGCAACTAGTGTAGTGCTCGTTTGCGAGCGGGTTTTACCAATGACTTAGGCGCTACGTAGGGCTCTATTACAAGTGAGGCACGCCAGACATAGAATTGCGTAAGTAAATTATCGGTAGGACTAATGAGAGTTGGATGCGAAACTGGACCCTGACGAGAGGCTAAGTAATTACTGATGATTGCCCAATGGTCATCTGTCATATCTGCCCGAACGACAACGAGTTGAGCTGAATCAACTTTTATCGTTCTGGAACCAAGTGGGTCGCTTCGTCCAATAGTATCCCGCTCACGCTGAAGATAAATTGCTCGCTTAGTTAGGTAGACATGCGGATGGACATAAAGAGCCGTAGCTGTTTGAGCTTGAACTAGTACTGGCATCAAAAACACCAAAACAGCTAACAAATACTTCATCCTATTTGGGCAAATAAGGCAGATAGCTTTTGCTTGAAAGTAAGTAGAAAATGACCAGCACTCATAATGCGGCAGCCAGAATACTAGAAATAAGACTTTAAGTAGTAGAAGTCAACATTTAGGCTTATGTCTATTTCTTAGAAAAGTTAATTAACAAGAACTGTGTTAAAAATCAAGCTTTCAGCGCAAGTTTTGAGCAAAAAGTGGCTTGGTAAGGCACGCCCGATTTAACGATGGCAAAGGCTTGCTTGAGGAGCTTGTTGCAGACGGCAATCAGGGCCAGCTTCTTGTTCTTGCCCTTGGCTACAAGGCGGTCAAAAAGGGCCGCACAGGCCGCGTTCGTTTTCTTGGCCGAGAAGCTGCACACGAACAACTTGCCGCGAATCAAGCCGCCACCCATTTTGGTAATGCGCACTTTGCCGCGAATGCTAGTGCCGGAGGTGTGTTCACGAGGCGACAAGCCCGCCATCGCAATTAGCTGGCGGTAGTTGTCCAGGTGGGTGAAGCCGCCAGCAAAGAGCAGCAGCATGCCCGCCGTCTTACGCCCAATGCCCGGAATGGAGCACAGCAGCGTCATCTCGGTCGCAAAGCGGTGTTCTAACAGCGCTAATAGTTCGGCCTCCACTCCTGCTACTTGCTGGGTCAAGGTCTTGAGTGTCTGTTGCAGACGTTTCAAGGCGAGTTTGCTGATGATAGGTTAACGCTGGAGGGCTTCCAGGGCATTGCTAACCATCGTTTTTTGCTTGAGTAGCTGCTCGTTGACCTGTTCGAGCTGCCGGCATTCAACCAGTGCCGTTTCGTCCGGTTGCCAGATTTTTAGGGGTTGCTGCTGGCCATAACGCAATAGCCATTGGGCATCTTTGCGGTCACTTTTGCCCTTACTCAGATGCAGCTGAATGAAGCGCTTAATGACCAGCGGATTGAGCACCGCTACTTGGCCACCCTGCTCGTGCAGGTAATAAGCCAAGGGTAGGTTATAGGTGCCGGTGGCCTCCATCACGAAGTAGCAGTGCGCCCCGCAGGCCGCGACCAGTTGTTGAAAACCAGCTTTGCTATTGCTGACTTCCAAGTGCTTGGCTTGCTCATTCACCAGGTAACAGACGGCGAGCGTGGCTTTGCTCACGTCAATGCCGACGACCGGCAAGGGTAGTTGGGGAGTCATAGCGGGAAGTGTAGAAGGTGAGCTGAACAGCTAAAGAGGAATTCTAGGGAGTCTTCTATTATCCTACTACAGGCTCGCAGGCCTCACGGAACTGTCCAAAGTAGCCCTAGAAAAGAGAGGGGATTGTCATGTTAAACGAGTTCTAGCGCTCCATAACGATGGAATCTTATTCCTCCCTTTTCCTTCTCAGCAGCCCCCATTACGAGGCACAGGCAAACATAGGAAGAACTGTGTTGAACGGTTGAGCTTTAAGAAGATTTGGCGAAATCAACCTGGTAAG
>CAXUKA010000537.1:0-3045 GCA_964251335.1 uncultured Hymenobacter sp. | reverse complement strand
CAGCAGGAGTTTCGCCGCCAGAATGCGCAGGTGCTCGAAGACCTCAAGCCCAACGTGCCCGGTGTGATGGCGCGGGGCTTTCTGCGCCCGCCGTTTATTCAGCCCATGTACTGCCAAAACGTGCTCATCGAGGGCATCACCATCCGCAACTCGCCGTTCTGGACGGTGAACCCCGAGTTTTGTGAAAACGTGACGGTGACGGGTGTGACCATCAACAACCCAAAATCGCCTAATACTGACGGTATTAACCCCGAGTCGTGCCGCTACGTGCACATCTCGAACTGCCACATCAGCGTGGGCGACGACTGCATCACCATCAAATCGGGCAAGGACAAGGCGGGCCGCCAAATGGCCGCGCCGGCCGAAAACTACACCATCACCAACTGCACCATGCTGGCCGGGCACGGCGGCGTGGTGATAGGCTCGGAGATGTCGGGGGGCGTGAAGAAAATCACTATTTCGAACTGCATTTTCGATGGCACCGACCGGGGCATTCGCATCAAAACGGCGCGGGGGCGTGGGGGCGTAGTCGAAGATATTCAAGTAGATAACGTGGTGATGAAGAATATTCGCGAGCAAATTATCGTGCTGGATATGCAGTACGACAAAACGACGCCCGAGCCGGTGACGGAGCGCACGCCGCGCTTCCGCAACATCCATTTTAGCAACATCACGGCCGAGGGCAATCAGGCCGGCTTGCTCAATGGCCTGAGCGAAATGCCCATCGAAAACGTCACGTTTTCCAACCTCAATATCGACGCCAAGCAGGGTTTTACGGTGAAGGAAGCGCGCAATATTGCCTTTCATAATGTGCAAATAAACACCCAGCTAGGTCCCGCTGTGCGCACCGAAAACGTGCGCCAGCTGTGGCTCGATGGAGTGCGCGGGGCGGTGCCCGCCGCCACCCCGCTACTAGAGCTGACCAATACCGAAGACGCGTTTGTGTACAACTCGTTTCCGGCCAGCGGTACCGAGACGTTTCTCAAGCTCAAGGGCGCACAAACGCGTCGCATTGTGCTGCAAAACAACAATTTGAAGAACGTGAAGCAGCCCGTGAGCCGCGAGGCCGATGTTGTAGAGGCGGAGGTTGGGCCGTAGCGTGGACTTTCAGTCCGCGAGTCAATACAATCCAGCTGCATCCGCCCACTTGCGGACTGAAAGTCCGCGCTACCTCTCATGTCCCACCCGCGCTATTTCCTGTTTCTACTCTGCATCCTGCTAGCCGGCCGCGCCCCGGCCCAGCAGCCGTTAAAGCTATGGTACCAGCAGCCTGCCGCGAAGTGGACCGACGCCCTGCCCCTCGGCAACGGCCGCCTCGGCGCGATGGTATTTGGCGGGGTGGGGCAGGAGCACATTCAGTTTAATGAAGCCACGCTGTGGACCGGCCGCCCGCGTGCCTACGCCCGGCCCGGCGCGGCGCAGTACCTGCCGCAAATCCGCCAGCTACTGGCCGAGGGCAAGCAGGCCGATGCCGAAGCGCTAGCCGAGCAGCATTTTATGGGCCTGCGCGACCACGAGGAAGGCTACGAGGCCGCCAAAACCGCCTGGCTACAAAAGGTGCGCGCTGTGCCCGCTGCCCAAGCCACCGCCGCTAGCCACGACTGGAAGCCTCTAGCCATCCCCACACCCAACGGCTGGGAAAGCGCGGGCCTAGAAGGCCTCGACGGGGCCGTGTGGCTGAAAACCACCTTCGACCTGCCCGCGGCCTGGGCCGGCAAAGACCTTACCCTGAGTCTGGGCCGTATTCGCGACCAGGACTTTACGTATGTGAATGGCCAGCTGATTGGCAACGACGAGGGCATCAGCAAGAAGCGGCGCTACCGGGTGCCCGCCGCCGCGCTGCGGCCGGGGCGCAATGAAGTGGCTGTGCAGGTGCTCAACTTTTATGACAAAGGCGGGCTGATTGGGGTGAAGGAAAATCAGCCGGTTTTTGTGGCGTATGTCGAAGGGGCCGACCCTGGCACCGGTGTGCCGCTGGCCGCCACTTGGCAATACTGGGTGCAGGATGCCGACCCGCCGCTCTCGCCGACGTATCAGGCATCGTACCAGCCATTTGGCGACTTGTGGCTGGATTTTCCCAGCACCGCTGCCGTGACGGACTACCGCCGCGAGCTGGATGTGACGCAAGCCGTGGCGCGCACCAGCTACGTGCAGAACGGGGTGAAATTCAGCCGCGAGTACTTTGCCAGCGCTCCCGCGCAGGCGCTGGTGTGCCACCTGACAGCCGACGCCGGCGGCAAAATCAGCCTGAATGCCCACTTCCAAAGCCCGCACCAGCAAACTAAAATCTACCGCCTCGACGACCACACGCTAGCCCTCGCCGTGCAAGTGCGCGACGGCGTACTGCGCGGCGTGAGCTACCTGCGGGTGGCCGCCAAAGGCGGCCGCGTGACGGTGACGGACAGCCAGATTCAGCTGCAAAACGCCGACGAAGCTACGTTTTACCTAACCGCCGCTACCAATTTCAAGACCTACCAAGACGTAACTGGCCAGCCCGAACAGGCAGCCAAACAAGCACTGGAGAAGGCAGCCAGCTTTGGCTATGACGACCTAAAAGCCGCGCACCTGCGCGATTATCAGCAGTTGTTCAATACGTTTGCCATCGACCTGGGCCACAGTGCAAACGAGCAATTGCCTACCGACCAGCGCATTCTAAAATTCACCCCCACGGCCGACCCAGCACTGCTAGCGCTGTACGTGCAATATGGGCGCTATCTGCTGGTTTCGTCGTCGCGGGCGGGTGGGCTGCCGGCTAATTTGCAAGGCATCTGGAACGACGCGCTGACGCCTTCGTGGGGCAGCAAGTTCACCACCAATATCAACCTGGAAATGAACTACTGGCCGGCCGAAGTGCTAGGTCTTTCAGCCTGCACCGCGCCGCTGGTAAGCTTCATCGATGTGCTGGCTCAGGCGGGCCAAGCCACTGCCCAGGCTCACTACGCCGCGCCTGGCTGGGTGCTGCACCACAACACCGACATTTGGGCAGGCACCGCGCCCATCAACGCTTCGAATCACGGTATTTGGGTGACGGGCGCGGCCTGGCTG
>CAXUKA010000536.1:0-3055 GCA_964251335.1 uncultured Hymenobacter sp. | reverse complement strand
GCGTTAGCCAGCGCCAGCGAGATGGGCGTGTAGTTGGTCACATCGGTTACGAAGTTATTGTACGACGACACGGCCGGGGTTACGCCCGTAGCGATGGTGCCGTTCAGCACATCATTGTAGTCGCCTACAATCACGGTGTTGGCCGTAGGGTAGGTAGTGTCAAGCAAGTCCTTGAGCTGCTGCGAGCCAGTCTGGCGGCGGGCATAGTCATTGGCCGACGAAGCCGTGGAGTTTGCTTTAGCGTGAATCACAATGAAATTCACCGGCTTGGTCACGCCGTTCAGCGTCACGTTGGCGCTCATCATATACGGGAAGCGGCCCGAAGCCCAGGGCGTGTAGGACGCGCAGGCCGTAGCCTGCGAGCAGCGCAGCAAGCCCGTAAAGGTGGGGCTGCTAATGATGTCGGTGCGGTAAATAAAGCCTAGCTTCTGCGCGCCAGCGTAGTCGGCGTCAGCAGCATCATCGGCATACGAGCCAAAGTCCGAAACTGAATAGGCGTAAGGCACGCCCAGGGTGGTCGACAGCTGCGTCACCACGCTAGCGAGGCGCGTCACGTCTACCACCTCTTCTACGGCATATACATCGGCTTTCAGTGCGGTCATTACGGCCGTTACGTTGGCTTGCTGCAATACTTTGTCCGTCGGCCCAAGGCCAGAAGCAGTTGAGCCAAACCACTCCAGGTTCCAGTTTACCAGCTCCAGCGTATTGGCTACGTCGTAGGTATCGCCGGTCAGGGTCACGTTCGGGATGGTAGTGCCCGCCGTGGTGATGGCCACCGAAGCCGAGTAGCTGGTCGAGGCCGTGGTGGGGCGGAAGCGCACCGTCACCACTTTAGAGGTGTTGTTCACGTCGGCCAGCGTCAGGCTGAGGGTGCTGCCGAAGGTGGTGCCGTCTTTCGAAAGCGTGAAAGCCGAGTTCGACGAAGTCAGGGGTACGGGGCCGGTCAGGTCGCTGGCCGCTACCGTGAAAGTGCGGTCGCCGTTGGTGTTGATGGCTTGGTAGCCGAAGGCAACGGTCGTCTGGTCGGTAAACGACTTCGGAGCGGGCGGGGTGGCCGAGTTAGTCAGGGCAATATCATCGAGCGTCCAGCGGGCAGCGCCGGCCGCAGTCGAGGTGTACACGAAAGCCACGTACACATTAGCCTGCTTGTAGGCGCTCAGGTTCACGCCGGCCGTCGAGGTCCAAGTGTCCGAGCCGACGCCCGGAAACTGGGCGTTGAGGTCGGTCCAGGTGGCGGTAGTGGGGTCGCCGGTGCCGCTGTAGTTGGTCGATACGCGCAGCTTCAGGGCCGGGCCGCTGAAAGCCGTGCGGCTCCAGAACGAAAACAGTGGGTAGTTGTAGGTGGTCAGGTTGAAGGCCGGCGAGATGAGCCAGTCTTCGTTGGCCACGTTGCCCGTGCCGGTCACGTAGCCGTTCATCTGCACGCCGTAGGGGCTGGCCGTGGTAGCGGTAGGCGCATTGGGGTCGCGGCCAAAAGTAGTGCAAGCCCAGATTTGGGCACCGGTCACGCTGTACTGCGACCAGCCATCCGAAATAGCCGTGGTCGACGAGCAAGTGGCGAAGTCAAACGTAGTTTGATTGGGGTCTTTGCCAATGCCGGTCAAACTCACGTTGCGGGTAGTAGCCCCGTTGCTGGCGTGGCTGATGCTGCCGGTGAAAGGACCGGTAGTCGTGGGCGTAAACTTCACATATACCGTCTTGGCGGTGGCCAGGTCGGCGGCGGTGTAGCTGGCCGTGGTAGCGTAGGTTACGTTGTCCTTCGAGATGGTGAAGGGGCCGGTCGCCGTCAGCGTGGTGGCAGCGGTCAGGTTAGCGCCGGTCAGGGTATAGGTCTGAGCCGTCGAAGTCGTATTGATGTTCTGGCTAGCGAAAGCCAGCGTATTAGGCGTAACCGTAATAGACGGTGCAGTAGCCGAAATTGCGTTCCAGCTCAGCGAAAAATCATCAATGGCCGACGACGGGCGGTTGCCCGAGCCAGTGGTGCCATTCAGCGACGCAATGCGAATCCAGATGGGGCCGGGGTTGTTGTCGAGCAGCTGCTGAAAGTCCACCGTTACGGTGTTGCTGCTAAACCCCGAGTCGCCGGTAGTAGCCGTCGGGCCCACGTTGGTGAACGTGGTCGGCGTAGCACCGACGCCATAGCTCACCTGCCAAGTGGCGAGGCGGGGCGAGGTCTCATCCAGCGATTGCAGCTTGTACGACAACATGAAGTCCTGCTTGCCGGTCGTGTTGGCTACCGCAAATACGAAGGCCACGCCCGCATCGGTAGCGCTTACTTGGCGCACGCCCAGGGCGCGGTCGGTAGCGGCAGTTTGGGTGGCGGTAGACACGCCAGCAGCCAGGCTATTGGCCGAGGCAAAGTTTTTGTAGCCCCCGGTGGTGCTGCTCCAGGCCGTGGCCGTGCCCGGCGTGAGCGTAGGAGTAGCGGCGGTGCCCAGGGCCGTAGCCGTGGCTGCAGTATACACGCCAAAGCCAGCCGGTAGTGCCGTGCCGAGGTTATTGAATTGTTCCAGGTAAGGGCTGGTGGCACCCAAAGTAACCGGGGTTTGGGCCCGAACAGTAGAAGTTGCCAGCGTAAGGCCGCCGGTTACCCCTAACAAGAGGAGTCGTTTTAGCATGCAGGGAAGGGTAAAGGGAATATTAGTACAAAATTACCAGTTAATTGCAGTTTCAATGTTACCCTAATGTTTCCAAATGGTGTAGTAAGTGCTTCATTATCTCCTCGATATGCTCGACAATAACCTTATCTATATAGCGTATTCAACTTGGTATTAAGCCAGTATGCCAAGGTAGGCGGAAGGGTATTGCATTCGGCATCAGAGCAAGAGCGGGCGCGTATTCATTTTTGTACATAATGCTGAAAGCCGCCCTGGAGTAAGCTAGAGGCTTATCGACCACCTACTTTGCCCTGCACCTTGCAACCAAGCCGTTAGCTGAAAGGCTCCCGCTACGGCAGACACGTGCCTAGCTTTGTGAAGTATTCAAGCGGAATATAGTCGGCGTGCATACTGTTTTCTGCAAAAAGCGCAATACCTTTATTCCACCTTCACACCCG
>CAXUKA010000535.1:0-3060 GCA_964251335.1 uncultured Hymenobacter sp. | reverse complement strand
AAGCGTATTGCGCCTACCCGTCTGGGGGCTATTGCTGAGCCTAAGCCTGGGGGCTTGCCAAAAAAACGTATCAACGGGCACTACGCCTTCGCCGACCCCCACGCCGGTAGCTACCACTTTCCAGAACCCGTTGCTGGCCAGCGGCCCCGACCCGTGGGTATACCAGAAAGATGGGTATTATTACTTCCTGGCTACGAGTGGCGGCGATATCCGCATTCGCAAAACCGCCAAAATGAGTGAGCTAGCCACCGGCCCTATTGTGATAGCCTGGCAGCCCAACGCTACCAATACCGCTAACTCGCAGGACGTGTGGGCACCCGAGTTGCACTTCCTCGATGGCAAGTGGTACATCTACTTTACGGCGGGGCCGGGCAACTGCTGCGGCGGCCAGCGCCTGTGGGTACTCGAAAACGCCAACGCCGACCCCACGCAGGGCACCTGGACTGAGAAGGGGCGCATCTACAACCCCTCGGCCGACTTTTGGGCCATCGACGGTACCGTGTTTGAGCAGAATGGCAAGCGTTATATGCTGTGGTCAGGCCATGTCAGTAACACCGATGATACCCAGCGTATTTATATCTCGGAGATGAACAACCCCTGGACGCTCACCGGCCCGCGCATAGAGCTGAGCCATCCCGACTACACCTGGGAAAAATCGGGGCCGCTCCCCGTCAATGAAGGCCCGGAAATCATTCAGCACGGCGGCAAAACCTTCCTCACCTATTCGGCCAGCCACTGCTTCACCGATGACTATGCCCTGGGCATGCTGAGTATGAGTAGCACCGGCGACCCACTGAATGCCAGCCTCTGGACAAAGTCAGCCACGCCTGTTTTTTCCACCAATGCCGCGGGCGGCGCCTATGGGCCGGGCCACAACAGCTTTTTTGTATCGAAAGACGGGACCGAAAACTGGCTCTTGTACCACGCCAATAATCTGGTGGGCCAGGGCTGCGGCAACAACCGTAACCCCCGCATCCAGAAATTCACCTGGAACGCCGACGGAACGCCCAACTTCGGCACGCCCGCGCCCATTAATACTTCGCTGGTCCGGCCATCTGGCGAATAATCGTTTGTAATAAGCTCACTTTCTGAACTATGAAAAAGCTTTTTTATCAACTAAGCGCAGTAGCCGGTGTAGTGCTAGGGCTGACTGGCCAAGCCTTGGCCCAAAATCCTATCGACCCCAGCCGGCCCACGTATTACCCCCGCGTTATTCGGCTGGGACAGGGCGGCCAGGCGGGCCGGCTGCTGGCCAGCTTCGATGCGGGCAAGGCCGGGGCCATCTATGAAAGCCCCGACAACGGCAAAACCTGGCGGCATTTGAGCGATGTGATGGACTCGACGCCGCCGCGTATGTGTTGCAGCGAGCTGTATGAGATGCCCGCCAAACAAGGCGATACACCGGCCGGCGCGCTGCTCTGGGCTACCTCGGTGGGCACCGACCAGGGCGGGCGCGGGCCGTGCAGCATCCGTATGCACCGCAGCCTCGATGGCGGGCACACCTGGACGTATTTCAGTACGCCAGTCAGCGGGTTCATCGGCCTGTGGGAGCCCGAGTTTTTGCTCGATGCGCAGGGTCGGCTGGTGGTGTATTACTCCAGCGAAGAGCATAAGGCCGAGGGTTACAACCAACTGCTGGCCCACAAAATCTCGACCGACGGCGGCCTGACCTGGAGCGCCGAAACCATCGACGTAGGCAAGGCCGATGGCAAGCTGCGCCCCGGCATGGCCGTAGTGCGCCGCCTGCCCAGCGGCCAGTACCTCATGAGCTACGAAATATGTGGCCTGGGCTGCGATGCCTACGTGCGCACCTCGCCCGATGGTGTAAATTGGGGCGACCCCGCCGACAACGGCCAGCGCATCGAATCAACCGATGGCCACCATTTTGCCCACGCCCCCACCGTGGCCTGGGCACCACAAAAAGGCAACCCCAACGGCCAAGTGCTAGCCATCGGCCAGATGCTACTCAACAACACCGACAACGCTGTGGCCCCTGCCAACGGCAAGGTGTACATGGTAAACACCCAAAACGGCCAGGGCGTTTGGACCGAAGTACCCGCCCCCGTGCCCGTACCCGACGCCAAAGACAACCCCTGCCCCAACTACAGTTCGCAGCTGCTGCCCGCTGCCGATGGCCTGACGGTGCTGGAAATTGCCCTCGATTTTGTGGATGGTCGCTGCCAGGCTTTTTACCAAACCGCGCCGCTGCCCAAGCTGGCCGGAGCCCAGCCTAAGCCCACAACGCGCCGTACTGCCAAGTAACTAACCCAAGTGGATTAGTTTAAAAAGCCAGCGCATGAAACCATTGCCATACTGCCTCTGCGTGCTGTTACTGATTGTCAGCATGTGGGTCGTGCCCGCTAGTGCCCAGGTTCTCCAGGGTACGTTTGCTATCCGCAACGTCAAAACCGGCTTGCTGCTTCGTATTCAGGATGCGCAGTCGGCCGATGGCACCCCGCTGGTAGCCTACACGCCCACCAATTGGAAGTGCATGACCTGGAATTTTGAGCACGTCGAGGGCAATGTGTATCGTCTGCAAAACCTATTCATGCACAAGACTTTTCAGCCAGATGCCGCGCCCGCAGCTGGGGCTGCGCTGCGGCAGCGTCCCCTGGCTGCCAATCAAGCCACCCAGCAGTGGGAATTTGAGCCAGGTACGGCGCAAACCTACCGCATCCGGCTACGCGGCACGTCCCTGTATGTAACGCCGGCCAATGCTACTGGGGCCGTGAATACGCCCATTATCCTGGCTGAGAAAGCCGACACGCCGCTGCAATACTGGACGCTCTACATTCAACACCCGACTATGTGAGGAAACGGCCTGGCCCTTCCTCCTCATTTTCAACCTATGCTCATTTCCCGAAATCTTCAAGTTAGTTTTCTCGCTTCTTTAACGCTGGTCGGTAGCGTGTTGCTGGCTACTCCTGCGGCAGCCCAACAGCAGCACAAGGCCAAAACTCCGGCTGCTAAAGCAGTAACAGCCGCCAAGCCACCAACGCCCACTGCCATTGCCAACCCCGTGCTGGCCGGCGACTACCCCGACCCCTCGGTGACCAAAGT
>CAXUKA010000534.1:0-3104 GCA_964251335.1 uncultured Hymenobacter sp. | reverse complement strand
AGCAAAGGGCAGGCAACCGGCAGGAAAGGTTGCTTTATTGGCCCTCCTTGCGTTGCCTGCTGTCGTTTTGCTTATCTCGCTACCTCGCTACCTCGCTTCGCCAGCTCCTCACTCACTTTGCGGGCATACTTCACACAATCGGGCACGCTCACGCCGGCCTGCCAGTTGGCCACCGCCACAATGCCCTGGGCCGCCAGCGGCGCCACGGCCGCCCGCGCCGCCGCTAGGTGCTGGTCGAACTGCGGAATGCTGCGCGGCCAGTAGTAGCGCCCCTGCCAGCGCGGTGCGCCGCTGATGCCGTAGAGCCGGCTCAATTCCTGATGCACCGCTGCTAGCTGCGTGGCCTCGGGCTCCTGCGCTTGGCGCTCAAACTGCGCCCCGCCCACAAAGCTGGTAAACAGCACTTGCCCCGTCGGCATCCGGTCGGGGAAAAGCGAACTAGTCCAGATAGAGCCAGCCGAATAAGTGCCCTCCACCCGTGGGTTCAGCGCCCCAAAGCCCACCAGTTCATGCGTCACGGCTGCCCGGTCGTAGGCCGAATACACCAGCGTCATTGGCGGGTAGCGCACGGCGGCCAGCGCCTCGGCAGCGGCTGGATGCAGCGGACGCAGCAAGTCGGCCGCTGCGTAAGTGGGCACGGCTAGGGCTAGGTTGGTATAAGATTGGCTAGCTAGGGGAGTTGAATTACTGGTCGTTAGCTGGTACTTTTTGTCCGAGTTCTGGTGAATCTTGGTAATGGCCTGGCCGGGGTGGTAGCTGGTAAGGCGGGCGGCTAGCGCATCGGTAAGCGTTTGCACGCCGCCGCGTAGCGTGATAGTGCGTCGTCGCCCGCCGCTGTTGCCTTTTTGTGAAGCCGCGAAGCCTCGCAGTATCGAACCATACTGCTGCTCCAGCGCTGCCAGCTGCGGAAACGTGAGCGAAAGCAGTAGCTCGCGCGGGTCGCCGGCATAAATGCCTGCTACGAAAGGATTAACGGCATAATCGACTACTTCCTGGCCGAAATGTCGCTCGAAGAAAGCAGCAATAGTCTCGCCTGGCACCGGTGGCGCTGGGCGGCGCAGCAACTCGCCCAGCAGGCGCAGCTTGGTTTTCAGGCTAAAAAAAGAACTGGTCAGCAGCTTGGGCGGCGAGGCGGGCAGCGCTTGGTACTGGCCGTGGCGCAATACGTAGCGGTGCTGGCTCACCGGGGCGGCTTCCTGAATGGCTTCCTGCAAGCCTAGCTCGTGCAATAGCTCTTCCAGTTCTGCACTGAGGAGTAGCGAATTAGGGCCGGCTTCAAGTTGGTAGCCGGCCAACTCACGAGGCGAAAGCAGGTTGCCGCCAGGGCGCTCGCTAGCCTCAAAAAGGTCGTAGGCTACCCCCGCCTTTTGCAGATAATAAGCCAGCGTGAGGCCCGTGAGCCCGCCGCCGATAATGGCAATGCGCATGCCGCAAAGGTACCTTCGCCTCATGAACCAAGCCGTATTTCTGGACCGCGATGGGGTACTCAACGAAGAGCTAGGCGATTACGTCTGGACGCCCGAGCGCTTCCTCATCCCATCCGGCGTGCCCGAGAGCCTGCGCCGCCTTAAGGCCGCCGGGTATCGCCTCATCGTGGTCACCAACCAAGCTGGCATCGCTAAAGGTCTTTACACCCGCGCCAATGTGGAGGAGTGCCACAGCATTCTGCAACAAGCCTGCGGCCACATTATCGACGCGCTGTATTTCTCCGAAAACCATCCTTCCGTGAGTGAGTCCATCTTCCGCAAGCCCGATTCGGGGATGCTCGAAAAAGCCATTGCCCGGTTTCAACTTGACCCCGCCCGCAGCTGGATAGTTGGCGACCGCGCCCGCGATATGGAGGCCGGGGCCAGGGTAGGAGTGCGCGGCATCCTAGTCGGACACAGCGAGGAGGTGGCGTTTTCGCCGCGAGTGGCTGATTTGGCCGCAGCTACGGAGTTGATATTGAAGTAGCAGTGTGCCGTAGAACGGAGTGGCACTCCGTTCTACGGCACACTGCTACTCATAAAACGACTCCAACGCCTCGCGCAACGTCGGGTACTCAAACTGAAAGCCCTGGCTAAGCACCTTATCGGCGCTCACGCGTTGCGAGCCCAGCACTATCTCACTCATCTCGCCCATCGCCAGTTTCAGGCCGAAGGCGGGCACTTTGGGCAGCACCAGGGGCTTGTGCATGGCCTGGGCCAGCGTCTCGGTAAATTCTTGGTTGGTAGTGGGGTGAGGGGCTACGGCGTTGTACACGCCGTGCCAAAGCTCATCGCCCAGCATCTGCACCAGCAGGCGGCACAGGTCGTCGAGGTGAATCCAACTCATGTATTGTCGGCCCGAACCCAGCGGCGCTCCGGCCCCAAAGCGCACGGTTTTGGCAATGGGCACCAGCGCCCCGCCCCCGGGGCTGAGCACGATGCCGATGCGTGGCAGCACCACGCGCAGGCCCGGCGCTTCGATGGCGCGGGCGGCGGCCTCCCATTGCAGCACTACATCGGCCAGGAAATCGTCGCCCGGTGCGGCTGATGGCGAGTTTTCGTGCAGCAATTCATCGCCCCGGTCGCCGTAAATGCCAATAGCTGAAGCCGATAATAACGTATGAACGTGGTGGCCGCCTTTGCCCAGCTCGCGTTGCAAAAGCTCCAAGCCATCGAGGCGGCTGCGCAGAATTTCGTGCTTGCGGCTGCTGGTCCACTTGCCCTCGGCTACATTGCTGCCCGCCAGGTTCACGATGCAGTCGGCGTAGGGCAGGGCGGCGGGGACGATGGTGCCGGCCGCCGGGTCCCAGCCAAACAGTCGGAAATGACTGGTTTTCGCCGGCTCACGAGTCAGCAAAGCAACTTCGTTGCCGCCGTCAATAAGCAGCTCAGCTAGTCGCTGGCCTATCATGCCCGTGCCGCCGGTAATGAGGATTCTCATAGTAATGAAGCTGTTAGCTGTTAGTGGCTAGCGATTAGCTTATAAAACAACGCAATAAACACCAGCGGCGCGAAAGCTAGCAGCTAATAGCCAATGGCTAACAGTGAAAACCTACTTCCCAATCTGCCGCAAAAACTCGGCCCGCAGCTGGGCGTCTTCCTGAAAGCGGCCGCCGTACTCGCTGGTAAGCGTCGAAC
>CAXUKA010000533.1:0-3125 GCA_964251335.1 uncultured Hymenobacter sp. | reverse complement strand
AGCTTCTGTGTCATGTACATCGGCCACGGCTGCCTGCGCGCCCTGATGCTGCCAGTCAGCCGCTTTGTGGTCATCACGCAACACCACCGTAACGGGCTCATTCTGCGCTAGCAGCGCCCTTGCCAGCGCCGAGCCCACGTGCCCCGACGCACCCAAAATAATATGCATACTATTGAAGGTTAGGGTAAAGCAATTGGTACGACACTGCCCGACCAGGAGTTGAGGTGCACTAGCAGCAACAGCCAAGACACCCTGGTTATGGCACTTCTGAGCGAGTGGCCGTAAAAGCCAGCAGCACCGGCCCGGTGGGCGGCGCTACCTTTGGGTCAAATTCGTTTTTTATGATAGTCGTAACCGGTGCGGCCGGCTTTATCGCCAGCTGCTTAGTCTCGCGCCTCAACGCCGCCAACTTCAATGACATCGTGGTGGTGGACAACTTCGCGGTGGAGAAAAAACTGCCCAATATCCGGGGCAAAAAGCTGCGTGAGTACGTCGACCGCCTGGAGTTTTTCGACTGGCTCGACCAGCACCACGAGCAGGTTGAATTTGTCTTTCACCTCGGCGCCCGCACCGACACCACCGAGCAGGATTACGCCGTGCTCGACCTGCTGAATCTCAACTACAGCAAGCAGATGTGGCAGGCCTGCGTGCGCTACCAACTGCCGCTGGTGTACGCCTCGTCGGCCGCCACCTACGGCGATGGCACGCTCGGCTACTCCGACCAGGATGATGCCCTGCTGCCCCAGCTACGCCCGCTCAACCCCTACGGCGAGTCAAAAAACGACTTCGACAACTGGGCGGTGCAGCAGGAGGAAAAGCCCTATTTCTGGGCCGGCCTGAAGTTCTTCAACGTGTATGGCCCCAACGAGTACCACAAGGGCCGCATGGCGTCGGTGATTTTCCACGCCTTCCACCAGATTCGGCAGTACGGCAACATGACGCTCTTTCGCTCGCACAACCCTGAGTATGTGGACGGCGGCCAAATGCGCGATTTTGTCTATGTGAAGGACGTAGTAGAAATCTGCTTCTTCCTGCTCAATCACCGCACGCACTCGGGCATTTACAACCTGGGCACCGGCCAGGCCCGCACCTTCATGGACCTAACGCTGAACACCTTCGCCGCGCTGGGTGCTGCGCCCGACGTGCGCTTCCGCGACACGCCCGAGGATATCCGCGATAAGTACCAGTACTTCACCGAGGCCGACATGAGCAAGCTCCGCAGCATAGGCTACGAGCTGCCATTTACGTCGCTGGAGGATGGCATTCAGGACTATGTGCAGCAGTATCTGCTGCCCGACCGATACTATTAATTCGACGTAAGACGCAAAATATTGCGTCTCTATACCAACCAAAAAAGCCGAAGCCACTCGTTAATTAACGAGTGGCTTCGGCTTTTTGCAGTAGCGCGAACTTTGTAGTTCGAGCTCGTCTTGCTACATGCTTGCGAACGCGAACTGCAAAGTTCGCGCTACTGCGCTATTATGCGGCTATCGGCAGCCCCTCAGGGTACATCGGCAGCACCGGCGTTTCGGTGGCAGTGCACGCAGGCTGGGCAGCGGCGGCCACGTCATCGGCATGGCGGCGCAGGGCACGCATGAGCAGGTATTTGTATTTCTCGGCGTCGGCCAGGGCCTGCTCTACGGCGCGCAGGGCGTCGGTGTAACCAACCACGGGCTGGAGCTCGCGGCGCGGGCGGCGGGCTTCAAATACGTGCGGGGCGAGGTACTCGGCAGGGCTTTTCATAAGAAGAATAGATGCTAATTGTTGCTTGCTATTCTAACGCCGCGTCGCCAGACAAAATTCATTATCAAGGCGTTCGAAATCAAAATTAAAACCCTCTTCATGAGTGCTTTAAGAATATATTTTATCTTCCGTAAACCCGCCGCATTATTCGCTTTTGCAGAGAGAAATTTAAGCTGAATTTTTCTCTGCAAAGCCTGCTTTAAGTAAAAACTGGCACGGGTTTTTCTTATACCTATGGCAGCAGTCGCAATCGGCGACTGACTGTTTGCGCAACGCTCCGGTTGGCTGATTTTTAACCAGAAGCGTTAAACGTTGGGACCTTAATCTGGTCCAAGTACTGTTGTTCTTTTATTCGTTAGACTTTATTAAAGCGCTTCGGCGCTACGGCTATGCGACTCAAATCTTTGTTTTTCTTGCTCTTTGCCATGAGCTTTGGCCTGCTGCTGGGTAGCTGTACGCCGGGGGTATATGTAGGTGCCAGCGCTGGGTACCCGTACGGGTACGGTGGTGGATATGGCTACGGCTATGGCCCTGGCTACTACGGTGGCCGCGGCTACTATGCCCCGCCAGTGCGCGTGCGGCCGGCTCCTTACTACCGCCCTGGTCCCCAGTTTCGCGGTGGGGGCGGCTACCACGGCGAGGGTGGCTACCACGGTGGTAATGGCGGTTTCCGGGGTGGCCCCGGGGGCGGCGGCCGGCGGGGTGGGCGCTAAGATGCTCATCCACTCGTTCGTTCCTTACGTAAATTGTCTTAACCTAGCTTCCTTCGTTTCCCACACTTAACCACGCGCTATGGCGCGGCCTTCACATGCGCTTACAACCTGTGTTATTCGCTTTGCTGCTGAGCCTGGGAGTGCTCGGTACACGGTCGGCTTCGGCCCAAGTTATTATCAATGCCCGCATTGGCGCACCGTACTACGGTCCACAAGTGGGCTACTACGGGCGCGGCTACTATCCGCCTGTGGTGGCTCCGGTGATAGTGGCTCCGCCGCCCCCCGTAATGGTTTATCCACGCCCGTATTACTACGCGCCCCGCGCTTATTACGGCCCGCGTTACTATGGGCGAGGCTATGGCAGAGGCTACGGCCGCCGCTGGTAGTCAGTGATTTTTCTGGTTAGTAAAAGCGCCCTGGTAGTTATTTCTGCCAGGGCGCTTTTTTGTTGTTCCTGTTACAACTAGCTAGCCAAGCTTGCAGGGATATTATTCACCATGCAGCTCGTGTACGCGTATGCCGCCACCATCTTCCTCGGCAGCTTGCAGCATGGCACGGGCCACGGCGGCATCGGTGATGGCCCGGTATTTTTGCCAATTCCCGCGCAGCAGGGGCCGCACCAGCGCCATCTCTCAGCCCCCATCGCGCTTGCCGAGGCGTGGCTTAGCT
>CAXUKA010000532.1:0-3126 GCA_964251335.1 uncultured Hymenobacter sp. | reverse complement strand
GCCAAGATGCTTCGACTCCGCTGCGCTGCGCTCAGCATGACAGTTTGTAATTCATAACTCATAATTTATAATTTCCTATGAAATATCTCCTCGGCTACGACATCGGTAGCTCTTCTATAAAAGCCTCGCTGCTCGACATCAACACCGGCCGCTGCGTGGCGGCCGTGACCTCGCCCACCACCGAGATGGGCATGGACGTGCCCCAGCCCGGCTGGGCCGAGCAGCGCCCCGAGCGCTGGTGGCAGGAAATCATCAACGCCACCCAAAAGCTGCGTGCTACCTACGGCTTCGATGCCACGCTGCTGGCCGCCATCGGCATCACGTACCAGATGCATGGGCTGGTGCTGGTGGATAAAGATGGCCACGTGCTGCGCCCCGCCATCATCTGGTGCGATAGCCGCGCCGTGGACTTTGGTAACCAGGCTTTCCGCGAATTGGGTGAGGAGTATTGTCTCGAAAACTTCCTGAACTCGCCCGGCAATTTCACCGCTTCCAAGCTGAAATGGGTGCGCGAAAACGAGCCGGAGGTGTACGCCCAAATTCACAAAATCCAGCTGCCCGGCGACTACATCGCCTTCAAGCTGACGGGCGAGTTGCAGACCACGATTTCGGGCTTGTCGGAGGGGGTTTTCTGGAATTTCAAGAAGCAAGCTATCGCGCAGGAGCTGCTCGATTACTACGGCATCAGCGCCGAGCTGCTGCCCGAGGTGGTCGATACGTTCGCCATTCAGGGCCGCCTCACGGCCGAAGCTGCTCAGACGCTGGGTCTGGCCGCTGGCACACCCATCAGCTATCGCGCCGGCGACCAGCCTAATAATGCCTTCTCACTCAATGTGCTAAATGCGGGCGAGGTGGCGGCCACGGCCGGCACCAGCGGCGTGGTCTACGGGATTAATGAAACGCTGTCGGCTGACTCGCGCTCGCGGGTCAACTCCTTTGTGCACGTCAACAGCACCCGTGAGCAGCCTAAGCATGGCGTGCTCATGTGCCTCAACGGCACTGGTATTCTCAATAGCTGGTTGCGCAAGCTGGTGGGCGATTTGCCTTACGAGCAGCTCAACCAGTTGGCCGCTAAAGCTCCGGTGGGCGCGGCGGGCCTGAGCTTCTTGCCCTTCGGCAACGGGGCCGAGCGCATTCTCGAAAACCGTCCTTCGGCGGCTAGTTTGCACGGCGTGCAGTTCAATGTGCATGGGCGCGAGCACGTTATCCGGGCGGCGCAGGAGGGCATTGTATATGCCCTTAATTACGGAATGGACATCATGCGCGCCTCGGGGGTGCAGGTGCAGCGCGTGCGCGCCGGGCACGCCAATATGTTCCTCTCGCCGGTGTTTCGCGAGGCGTTTGTAAACGCGGGCAACTTGACGTTGGAGCTTTATAATACCGACGCGGCCCAGGGTGCGGCACGCGGCGCGGGCATCGGGGCGGGCGTGTATGCTAGCCCGGCCGAGGCGTTTGGCGGGCTGGAGCTTATCAGCACCACCGACCCTACGCCCATATTGCACGAGCAATACCAGGCGGCTTATTCGGACTGGCTGACGCTGCTGGACCGTGAATTGAAGCCAGCGGAATTGCTGCTGGCGTAGCCTTGGTTTACGGTCGTCATGTAGCGCGTAGCGAAGCATCTCGCTCGCACCGTTGTTGGCGCAAGAAAATTACTGCGCCACGCGAGATGCTTCGCTGCGCTCTGCATGACAGACGTCTTTTTGACAATTACTCTCAATTTACTTAACACCCAATTCCTCCACTTTCCATTCTCATGGCAACCTCAGAATATTTCAAGGGCATCGACAAGATTAAGTACGAAGGCCGCGAATCAGACAACCATCTAGCGTTCAAGTGGTACGACGAAAACCGCGTGGTGGCTGGCAAGACCATGAAGGACCACCTGCGCTTTGCTACCGCCTACTGGCACACCTTTGTGGGCACGGGCGGCGACCCGTTTGGCCCTGGTACTAAGAACTTTGCCTGGGATGCGAAGGGCGACATCGTGGGCCGCGCCAAAGACAAAGCCGATGCGGCGTTTGAGTTCTTTACCAAGCTCGGCACGCCCTACTACTGCTTTCACGACATTGACCTCGTGGACGAGGGCAGCTCGCTGAGCGAGTACGAAAGCAACCTCGCCACCATCGTGGACTACCTCAAGCAGCACCAAGCCGAGAGCGGCGTGAAGCTGCTGTGGGGCACGGCCAACGTGTTTTCGAACCCGCGCTACATGAACGGCGCCAGCACTAATCCCGACTTTCAGGTGGTGGCTTATGCTGGCACGCAAGTAAAAAACTCCATCGACGCCACCATCGCGCTGGGCGGTGAGGGCTACACGTTTTGGGGTGGCCGTGAGGGCTACATGACCCTGCTCAACACGGACATGAAGCGCGAGCAGGCGCACCTGGGCCAGTTTCTGAGCATTGCCCGCGACTATGCGCGCAAGCAGGGCTTCACGGGTAAATTCTTTATCGAGCCTAAGCCGGCCGAGCCCACCAAGCACCAGTACGACTTCGATGCCGCCACGGTAATCGGATTCCTGCGCGCGCATGGCCTCGAAAACGACTTCATGCTTAACCTGGAAGTGAACCATGCCACGCTGGCCGGCCACACCTTCCAGCACGAGCTGCAAGTGGCCGCCGATGCCAACCTGCTCGGCAGCATCGACGCCAACCGCGGCGACAACCAGAACGGCTGGGACACCGACCAGTTCCCCAACAACCTGAACGAGCTGACCGAGTCGATGCTCATCATTTTGGAGCACGGCGGCATCTCGCCGGGCGGCATCAACTTCGACGCCAAAACGCGCCGTAACTCGACCGATTTGGAGGACATTTTCGTGGCCCACATTGCGGGCATGGACACGTTTGCGCGGGCGCTGGTGACGGCCGATGCCATTCTGGAGAAGTCGGCTTACAAGAAGTTCCGCACCGAGCGCTACGCTTCGTTTGATTCGGGGGCGGGTGCTGAGTTTGCTAAGGGCGGGTTGACGCTGGAGGACTTGCGCAAAATCGCGCATGAATCGGGCGAGCCTACTCCTCGCAGCGGCAAGCAGGAGTGGCTGGAAAGCATTATTAATCAGTATATCTAAGCTAACCTAGCGTAAGACCCCACCCCCCGACCCCCTCCCCTTCGGGAGAGGGG
>CAXUKA010000531.1:0-3138 GCA_964251335.1 uncultured Hymenobacter sp. | reverse complement strand
GTTTTTTACCGCGGAAGGCGCGGAAGAATTCGCGGAAGTCACGAAGAATTACCTTCTGCGCCTTCCGCGAATTCTTCCGCGCCTTCCGCGGTAAAAAACCAGTAGCTTCGCGGCCTGCCAGTCAATTCGCTATGTCCGCCACTCGCTACCTGTCTTTGTTGCTCGTTGCCGCGCTGGCCGCCTGCCAGCCCGCCGCTACCACCGCCCCAGCCGCCGCGCCCACCACGTATTTCCCGACCCCTGAAACCGGTGTGAAAACCGGCGGCGTGCAGGTTATCCCGATAACCACGCCCAAGGGTACGTTCAACGTCTGGACCAAACGCTTCGGCAATAACCCCAAGACCAAGGTATTGCTGCTCAATGGCGGCCCTGGTGCCACGCACGAGTATTTCGAGTGCATGGAAAGCTTTTTGCCACAGGAAGGCATCGAGTTTATCTATTACGACCAGCTAGGCTGCGGCAACTCCGACAACCCCAAGGACACGGCCATGTGGAGCCTACCGCGCTACGTGGAAGAGGTGGAGCAGGTGCGCAAAGCCTTGAACCTGAATAAGGATAACTTCTACCTGCTGGGCCATTCCTGGGGCGGCATCCTGGCCGCCGAGTACGCTTTCAAGTACCAGCAAAATCTTAAAGGCCTCATTATCTCAAATATGATGATGAGCTGCCCTGCCTACGGCAAATATGCTGAAGACGTGCTGGCCAAGCAGATGAAGCCCGAAGTGCTGGCCGAAATCCGCCAGATTGAGGCAAAGAAAGACTTTGCCAATCCGCGCTACATGGGCCTGCTCGAACCCAATTTCTACGCCCAGCACCTGTGTCGCATTGTACCCAACCCCGAGCCCGTGCGCCGCGCCATGAGCAAAATCAACGAGTCGCTCTACGTGACCATGCAGGGCCCAAGCGAGTTTGGTATTTCGGGCAAGCTTGTGAATTGGGACCGCACCAAAGACCTGCCTCAGTTGAAAATCCCCGTCCTAAGCATCGGCGGCAAATACGACACCATGGACCCTGCCCACATGGCCTGGATTGCCACCCAGGTACCACTCGGCAACTCGCTCATCTGCCCCAACGGCAGCCACATGAGCATGTACGACGACCAGCAAACCTACATGACGGGCCTCCTCAAGTACCTGAAATCGGTGGAGGATGGCTCCTTCAAACCTGGCACGAAGCTGTAGTAAGTAGCGCGAGCTTTCCAGTTCGCGAGCGAGCGTAGCGAGCAGTTTGCGTGCATAGACGTTGGCCAGCGTAGCTACTCGCTGCGCTCGTGCGCGAACTGGAAAGTTCGCGCTACTGCTTTAAAACGGCACTGCGATATCAATATCCAGCGGGGCGCGGCGGCCGCCGCTCACGCCGGGTATCCAGTTGGGGCCATCGCACACGAGGCGCTGGGCCTCTTCATCGTAGTCTTCGCGGAGGCCGCGTAGCACTTTGATTTGCTGAATCTTGCCATCGGCCCCGATAGTGAGGCGCAGCTGCACCGTGCCGGAGAGCGGCTGGTCGGGCGCTTCGGGCTTAAACTCGGTGGCTTCGCGCCGCAGCTTTTCGCGCAGGGCCGAGTAGCCGCCTACCGGAGCTGGGGGCAGCTTGGGCGCAGCGGGCATTGCCGCCTCGCGCAAGGAGGTGCCCTCATAGGCGGGCGCAGCATGCTTAGCCCGCATATCCAGGCCCGCCACTCTGCCTGCCAGCCTTAGCGAATCGGCAGGAGGCGGGGCACTGGCTAGCGGCACCGATGGAGTGACTGGGGCCGCCGGAGCAGCCGCCAACTCTGCCGGTGCGGGCTGTGGCACAACGTTATCAGCTTCCTCAATGTCTTGCGTAGTAGACCGGTGCCGTGCTGCTCGGCTCGCTAGCGGCAGCCGGGCCACGCGGGCTTGTGTACTTGCGGCAGGCTGCTTGGCAGTAGGCGCTGCGGTGGGAGCTTCTGGGGCTGGTTGTACTGCATTGGCAGGCGGCGGGGTAGCTGGCGCGGGCACCACGGGGGCACCCGTAGTCGTAGCTATGGTCGCGCTGGTATGGCGCTGCTGCCAGGCCCACCAGCCGCCAGCCACCAGCCCTAGCAATAGAGCGGCGGCAGCAGCTAGCTGCGGTATCAGCCAGCGATTGCGGCGCTCCTCGCGGTCGTAGCGGGCGGGGGCGGCTTGCTGCTGCACACGTTGGCGCAGGCGTTGTTGCAGCTTGGCTAGGGCTTGGTCGGTGGTGGCGGCGGTGGTTTGCTGCAAGCCGGCCAATATGTCGGCGCAGCGTGGGCAAGCTAGGGTGTGCGCCTCCACGCGGTGCTGAGCGGCCGGAGCCAGCGTGCCCGCCGCATACTGGCGCAGCAGCATAGCCGGCAGGTGCGGGCCGGCCGGAGCAGTAGCGTTCAGTAGCGGGTTAGTGGGCAGCATTTCTTTGCGTGTATGAGTTAAAAATTATGAATTAAAAATTGAGAATAGAGTTTGCTTTACTCTTCATTATTCATTCTTAACTCTTTGTGTAACGTCCGCTTGAGCATGCGGCGACCATTTTGGAGATGACTCTTTACTAAATTCAGTGCCAGTCCGGTGAGGTTGACCACTTCCTGATACGATTTTTCTTCTAAGTAAAATAGCTCCAGGCAGCGGCGCTGGTCGGGCGGCAATTGGGCCAGAGCCTGCTCCAGAGCTTGCAAATCGGCTTCGTGCTGCGCGGTTTCTTCGGCCTCATCGGTGGCATTGGGCAGATGCCGGGCGGCGGCGGTTTCCACATCGGTGGCATCGGGCAGCAGCAGCAGGGGGCCGCCGCTGGCGGTGCCGCGCTGGCGGGCGCGCAGTTCCATGAGGCAGTGGTTGCGGGCCGTGGCGTAGAGCCAGGCCCCAAAGTTGTCGGGTATGTGCGTGCGCAGCTTTACCACTAAGTGCTCAAAGAGTTGCATCGAAGCATCCTGGGCGTCTTCGTCGGGCGGGGCGAGGTAGCGGCGGCACACCGCAAACACTTCCGCCAGGTGCCGCTCGTAGAGCGTGCCGAGGTCGGCCACGTCGCCGCCTTGGCGGTAGCGGGCCAGCACTTCCTGGTCGGAAAGAGCAGCAGATGGGACGATGGTAGCACGGCGGCGAAACAACACGACGGCAAGGTAGGAGAGGACGCGCACTCTTGCTGCCTGCCACAGGCAGGATG
>CAXUKA010000530.1:0-3157 GCA_964251335.1 uncultured Hymenobacter sp. | reverse complement strand
GTGGTGGGTAGCCAGCTCACGTTGTGCACGGGCCAGCAGCTGCGGCGAAGACGCTGAAATAACGGTACCCTTCGCCCGCTGCCCAAACTGGTAGTTGGCTTGGTTGGTCATGAAGAATTTCTTCAGGCCAGCCGTGTCCTCAATGGCTTTGGTCCACACTTTCTCATCCATGAGCTGGAACAGCAGGATGCCATCGCGGTACTCTTTCACCAGCATGCGGTAGTCCTCATACTTGGTATCGAGGCTGTTGCGCTCAAATTCCGTCAGGCTCTGGTCTACGTACTGGTCGTAGAGCTGCTGCATAATGAATGCCGGCTCGGCCGTGGGGCGCGGGCGCTGGTTGGTTTGCACGTAGGTCAGGAAGTCGCTCACCAGATAGGGCTTGCCCTTAATGGTGAAAATCGGCAGCTTATCGCCGCCTGCTTTCACGGTGGTCTTCGAGGCCTTGTTACCGCCGGCCGTCATGGTAGCGGCGTTGTACTTGAAGCGGCCTTTTACCAGTGCGGTATCACCCTGGCTGAAAGCCAGCGCTTTAGAAGCCGGAATCTCTGCAAATTGGTCTTCCTGGCGAATGCGCTTGAGGAAAGCAGCGTGATTCAGCTCCGAGCGCGAGTCTTTGGCCACTTTGCTTTTCAGCGAGGCCTCCATCGTGCCGAATGCCGGAACAGGCTGTTTCTCAATCAGCTTGATGATGTGCCAGCCATAGGGCGTTTGCACTGGGGCGGCGATGTCGCCGGGCTTTTCCAGCTTGAAGGCCGTTTCTTCAAACGACGGAATCATGCGGCCGGTGCCGAAGGGTGGCAGCTCACCGCCGTTGGGAGCCGAGCCGGGGTCTTCCGAAAACTGAGCTACGAGCTTGTTCCAGTCTTCGCCCTTGCGCAAGCGGCCGTATAGTTCGTTGATTTTTTTGTGAGCGGTAGCCGAGTCGGCCTTGGGAGCCTGCGGCGTGATGCGCACCATCAGGTGGGCCACTTTGATTTCGCCCTGGGCGGGGCGGCGGTCATTCACCTTGATAATGTGGTAGCCAAAGCGCGTGCGAATGGGCTGGCTCACCTGGCCCACGGGCGTGGAGTAGGCGGCCGTTTCAAACGGATACACCATCTGCATGGCCGTGAAGTAGCCGAGCTTGCCGCCGTTTTCCTTAGCCGAAGGGTCTTCGCTGGTAACGCGGGCCACGGTGGTAAAATCCTCGCCGCCCGAGGTTACGCGCTGACGCAGGGCTACTACCTTTTGGTAAGCGGCCAGCGTGTCGGCCGGGCTAGCATCGGGACTCACCCGGATGAGGATGTGCGAAGCATTCACCTCCTGGCCCATACGGGTGTAGGCTTCGCGCACTAGCTGGTCGGTCACACCCTTCTCGGTGAGGTAGGGCTGGGCCAGCTGCTGGCGGTAGCCATCGAGCTCGCGGTTGAAGGCCCGTGTGGTGTCAAGACCTTTTTTCTCAGCATCCAGCACCTTGAGGCGGAAGTTGGTGTAAAGCGTGAGGTAGTCCGTCACGCTTTGGCGGGTGCTGTAGTCGGCGGCCGTGCTGTTGTTTTTCTTGTAAACGTAGGCAAACTCGCTGGCCGGTACTGGGAACGAGCCCAGGGTTTCGATGGCGGGGCCAGCGGCAGCCGGAGCAGCCGGGCCGGTTCCAGTGAGGGGCGTAGTCGAGGCGGCCGTGGGTTTGCTGGTTTGGCAGGCGGCCAGCTGCAACAGCGTGGCGGCGGCAGCGCCAGCCAGCGGGAGGCGTAAATGCATAGAAAAAGCGAGCGGTATCAACCCGTTAAGCGTTAGAAGGCGGCTTCCAAGGCATTGGGCACAATGCTGGTGCAATTTTACGAAGAAAATTGCGCGTTTTAGATAATGCGGCAACAGGGTAAAAAAGTAAGAGGTAATAGGATGGGAAAAAGAGCCAGCCTAAAAGCTGCTTTCTTCCCGCCCTATTACCTCTCTACCGTGTTGTGCAGCTTAGCGTAGCACTTTGCTTAGGTGGCAAACCGTGTGGGCATTGCGCTCAAAAAATTCTACTTGGTCCATGATGCGTGACACCAGCGCCATGCCCATGCCGCCCTTGCGCCCCTGCCGGATGTACTCGCGCATATCAGGGTTGGGAGCTACCACAGCCGGGGCAAAAATGGTATGGCCGTGGTCTTCTATTTCTACGTCGAGGCGGTGCTCGGTGAGGCCCAGCACCAAATCCAAAAACTGGTTGGCATCCTCCCCGTTGGCATGGATAATGAAGTTAGCAACTACCTCATCCACAGCCAGTACTACCTGATTAATTATGACGTCATTCCCGTTGCCTTCCAGCAAAAAGCCGCGCACAAAGTCGCGCACCTGCTGGAGGCTCTGGCGCGAACACTGAATGCGGAGATGGCTGGTCATGCTAGTGAAATGGTGAGATAGTGAAATGATGAGTGGGAAACAGTAGCGAAAGCTTACCACTCACCAACTCACTAGTTCACTGCTAAGCGGCTTGCGCTTCTTGCTCGGTAGGCACAATATTCATCAGCGAGTCAAGGCCTAGAATCTCAAAAACGTTGAACACCTTTTCCTGCATGTTAAAGAATACCAATTTCACGTTGGAGTCTTGCAGGCGCTGCAAGTGCGAGATGAACACACCCAGGCCGGCCGACGAGATATAGCTCAGGCGCTGGCAATCAATAAGTACCTTCTTGTAGTTTACTATCTCAGGCTTGTTGAGTTCGGCATCGAGCACGACGGCGGAAGAGGCATCTAGCTCGCCATCAAGAACGAGCGTGAGGGTATCAGCGGCAGTTTGCGTAGTTACTTTCATAATAGGCCCCCATACGTAGGGCTAGGCGTGGGGTTGGGCGGCCTTGAATTTTATAACCAGCAGCGTTTGGTCGTCGTGCAAAGGCTGGCCCTTGCTAAATTCCTGGACATCACGCCGGATGTGACTATTTATTTCCTCCGCCGATTGGTAAAAGCTGGCTTCCAGCATCAGCAGCAGGCGCTCTTCACCGTACTCGTTGCCGGCCCCGTCGCGCGCCTCTACTATGCCATCGGTGTAGATAACCATAACATCGCCAGGGTTATAGTCCCAAAATTGGGTCTTGACGTGCTTTTCATACCCCGCATCGCGGATAATACCCAGCCCCAGCCCCTCGGTGCGGAAGTAGCTAACTTCCTCTTTAATGGAGTGGTAATACAG
>CAXUKA010000529.1:0-3178 GCA_964251335.1 uncultured Hymenobacter sp. | reverse complement strand
TCGCACCTGCATTTATCGGTATCTGATAGCACTGGGCGCACGCTGGGCGGGCATTTGCTGGCGGGCTGCCGCGTGTACACCACCGCCGAAATCGTACTGGTAGCTTTGCCTGAGTTGGAGTTTACTCGTGAAACTGACCCAGTATATGGGTATAAAGAGTTGGTAGTGAAGCCGAAAAAATAATTTCTTCCCAAGCCATGCCCACCGACACGCCCGCCATGCAGGCTTTCCGCCGCCAGGTGCTCAATCCGTTCAAGCTGCGGCTCTTTATGCTGCGCAAGCTGCCGATGGCGTGGCTGGCTGGGTTGCGACTGGTGGCTCTCACGCCCGAGGCAGCGACGGTGACTATCCGCTATAAGTATCTTAACCAGAACCCCTTTCGCAGCATCTACTTTGCGGCGCTAGCCATGGCGGCCGAGCTGGCTTCCGGCATTCAGGCTATGCTGCACACGCAGGGCGGCGGGCCGGTGTCGATGCTGGTAGTGAGTTTGCAAGCCGAGTTTACCAAAAAAGCTGTGGGGCTCATTGCCTTTACCTGCCCCGATGGGGTGGCTATTGCCACCGCGGTAGCCGAGAGCCGTGCTACGGGCGAAGGCCGCACGGTCGTTTGTACCAGCACCGGGCGCGACGAGGCCAGCGACGTAGTGGCCGTGTTTCGGGTAACGTGGTCGTTTCGGGCGAAAAGCAAATAATGCCTCCTCGCAATAATAAGAGTATTACTACCCTACTGACCCCGGCTTTCCGCCAGGCTGTCTTTGGTCATCACGTCCACCATGCCGTCTTCGCTCACCACTACTACCAGAGTGGGGAAGGCCGAGCTACTGACGTAGCGAATAGCCGAGTTGTAACGGGCGCCACGCGTGCTGTTGCCCTGGCCAGTGGCTTTGCCGTCGAGGATAACGCCGATGGAATAGCAGTAGCCCTGCGGGTCGAGCATCACGGCCCCGTCGATGGCCGTTACAAGCTGGGTGATAGTGGGCGTGAGCAGTACCGGCTCGATGAGCGTGCATTGCAGCTTGAGGCGGTCGGCCTCAGCCAGCGCCTCGGTGCTGACTACCAGCAGTGTGCCCTTGGGCTGGCGGCTGGCTTCGAGCACTACTTGCCACAGTCGCTCTAGCTGCTCAGCCTTGGGTACGCCAAAGGTGCGCTTGTATTCGCGCTTGAAAGCCATGCGGTTGAGGCGAGGACGGGCCAGGCCGGGCAGGCCGTAGCGGCAGCGCAACAGCGTGTGGCCGGCGTGGCTCAGCTCCCAGGTGTAGTAGGTTAGGAAGTGGAAGGCAAATAGGTCTTCGCGCTCGGCATCGTACTGGCCTACTTCGCGGCCCAGGGCATAAACCTTGTCGGCATCGGCCAACAGGTGAATACCGGGCGTGGTCATTTCTAGGAGCTTGCGCACGGCGCGGTAGTCGGTGAGGTCTACCGGGCAGGTTAGGGCAAAGACTTCCTCTATGTTGGGGTGGCCCCGGCGGGCCAGCAGCAAGCAGCCGATGCCTTCGGCCCCCTCATAGCGCAAACTCGAAATAGTGTTGATGATGTAAAACAGCCGCTCGGCCCCCGGGCCGGTGCTGCTGCCCCAGTCCAGGCGCTCGCCGCTACTCCAGTCGGCCGAGCCTACGGCCATGGCGGGGGCATCGAGCAGGCTGCGGCCAGCGGCGCGCAGCAGCTCCTCGGTGTCGCGGGGGCGGTAGAGCAGGCCCGCGCCGGGCTCGGGCTCGGTCAGGGCTTTCACCGTCTCCTCGTTGAAGCGGAACATGGCGGCCGCTAGCAGCGAGTTAGGCAGTTGGCGGCCGTCGGTGTAGGTGCGGTCGGGGCGCAGGGCTGGGTAGGCTCGTAGCGGCTTACGCTGCACGCGCAATATTGTGCAGATGTAATAATTGTTGAGCGTAATCGGCCAAGTCAAGAAATACTCGTAGTCGGTACCTTCGGCCAACTCGGCCAGCACCGGTTGCAGAGCCAAGCGTACGCCTTTGCGCTGTAGGCGCTCACGCACATCATCCGGGTCGAGCACGGTGTCGATGGACGTAGCGGCCACCGGAATTTGGCCCGTCAGGGCCATGGTGCGGCCCTGCTCTACTACATCGGCCAGCACCTCAATGGGCAGCTCGGTGCCATCGGCACCCACTTCCTGCACGATGGGCAGGCCGGCTTCTAGCGGCAAGCCTAGCAACTGCACCTGCGGCTCCAATTCGTCGTCGAGCGCGTCGAACAGCGCCTGCGCGATAGCCTGCGCGGCATTGCGATAGCGCCGCTCGTGCGACCAGATGCGGAAAGTAACGGGAACAGTAGCGACTTCGAGGTAGGACATAGAGCAGGAAGAAAAGGGCCGCAGGTGTGCAGACGAGCGAACCTGACATTTACTTAACGTGCCAGGTTAGAAAAATACTCCCACTCGCTGTGTCCTACAGTTGGAATAGAACAGGCAACGCCATCTTTTGCTTTATTGGCTTGCCCTGATATAGCGCTGGCTCCCATTTCGGGGCGGCTTTTATCAATCGCACTGCCTCTTCATCGAGTCCAGAGCCATGCTTCTGCACCACGCGCACATCGGTGAGCGTGCCATCGGGCTGCACCGTAAATTCCACAGGTACTTTGCCTTGAATGTGGCGCTTGCGAGCCAGGTCGGGGTATTTCTGGTTTTCGGCAATCCAGGCAAAAAACGCCGCATTGCCGCCCACTGGCTGCGCCGATTTTTCGGGCCGGATGATAGATGCGCCAGTGGCCGTAGTGCCGATAACGGAAGAAGTGCCAGGAGCAGCGGCTACTGCACCAGGCGGCAGCGGCTGGCCGGGCTTGTTGGCTCCGGCGGCGGGTACTTCTATTACTTCGCCTGAGCCTTCGGCCAGTACAAAGCTCACAGGTACCGTCACGCGCTGGCGCACGGCTTTGCCTTTGTGGTGGGCAGGCGTCCACTTAGGAGCCGCCTTAATAACCCGGATGGCCTCGGCATCGAGTAGCGGGGCGATGGGTTGCTTTACTTCTACTTCGCCCACGCTGCCGCTTTTCTCAACCACAAAGGTTACCATCACGGTGCCTTCTTGTTTGGCCTGCATAGCGGCGGTGGGGTACTTCTGGTGGCTGGCCAGGTAGTCGGCGTAGCCTTGGGGGCCGCCTTTGGGCACAGCGGGCTGTTCTACAGCATCATAGACGCGGCTATTGTCTTCGGTGGGGTATTTTAGCT
>CAXUKA010000528.1:0-3182 GCA_964251335.1 uncultured Hymenobacter sp. | reverse complement strand
GCTTCATTCTGACCAAGTGGCTAATCCTTTTTTGTGAAAGCATTTTTTCAAAAAAGCAAAAAAAAAAAATCGACTCGGCTTGTTTTGAGGTCTTTAAAGATTATTTAGTACGCTTTTTATTCTTTAAAAGGGCAAAAACCTTTGATTGTCAATTACTTGTGGAGTAAAGGCCGGAAAATCGGCCGCTGTGGACCGGAAAATCGGCCGATGAGACCGGAAGAACGGCCGTTGCATACCGGAAGATTGGCCGATAAAACCGGAAAAAAGGCCGACAAGACCGGAAACAAGTCTTATCTTTTCCGGTATTAACGGCCAATCTTCCGGTTTACCTTATGAATGGATTGCAAACCAAGCTCCACGAGGTCGCTTTTTTGAGCAACACCTTTGTGCGTTCCCCTCTGGCCCTTACTAACGTAGAGGCTCGCATTTTTGCCCTGGCTCTGGGTTGCCTGCACCAGAAGCAGGACACATTAGCGTTTCGCATCCACTTCAACGATATCACGCGCGGCGGCAGCACGGGCGGCAAGCAGTACGCAGAGCTGGCCGCCGCTCAGACACGCCTCACCCAACCTATCATCAACACTTCCCTTAAAAATGGTAAGAAGCGTCGCGATGCCATCTCCCTGTTCAACATTCTGAGCCTGGATGAGGGTACCAATCTGATAACCGGGGAATTCAATCCCCATTTGAAGGAGCACCTACTGGATTTAACAGGCAAATTCACTACCGTAGAGTTGGAGTCGCTGCTCACCCTCAAAAACGCCCATAGCCAGCGCTTATTCTGGATTATGCGAAGCTATCACAACCAGACCTGGGAAGAGCCGCTACCGTTTGAAACACTACGGGAGTGGCTGTTTGGAGAAAATTCCGAGCAGTACACCGACTGGACGGATTTCAATCGGTACGTGCTCAAGCCCTCCATTGAAGAATTTAAGATTATTGGCTGGGAGGTAGACGTGACTATACAGAAGCGGGGCCGGCGGGTGGAGGCAATGGTATTCAAAATGATTAGTACCCGGGAACCGCTACTGCCGGTCGCAAAAGTAAAGAAAGTGCTAACACTGACTGAAATTGAAGAATTTCGAAAGATGCTGGAGGCAACTTACCGGGAGTTACCAGCGCTATATGACCGGTTGCGACTTGACTTCGAGTTGAAGGAATACCAAGCGCGCGAAGTTGTGCAGAATATCAAGGATATGACGGCCTACCAGGCGGTCACCAAGGTGCTTCACGACGTGCGGATAGCCTTGGTCAACCGCAAGCCGATTAAGTCGCTGCCTGCCTATACGCTCAGTCAGATCAAGACCGTTCTCCCCGTTTACCAAGCTATGGGAACGACGCCAGTCACCCAGACCAAAAAAAGAGAGCCCAGTGCTGAGCAGGAGGCTTTGCGAGCACAACTCCAAGAGGCGCAGGAACGGTTAAGGTTTGTGCAGACAGAAGCCCCAACCAACCTGTTTTCTGAGCAGGAAAAGGCAATCCGAACAGCCGCCATCGAGGTTGAAATCGCAGAATTAACCCAAAAGCTAGTGCAGTAGCATACCGTTTCCTAGTACCTGAAGGCATTTTCTTCTTCCAATCCCCTGTCGAAAAGCTTTAGTGTATCGATTCGAAATCGGACCATCTCACTACTCGCAGGGCAGCGCAGTTCGGCCGCCGTGGTCGGGTCCTGCGCTGCCCTGCGGGTAGCGGGCCCCGACATAAGCGCTGCCTTCTGCCATTTATAGAGCAGCGTCGACTTGCTATGCAAGGCGCGCTATGCCTATGCCGAGCGGCTTTCACCGGCCATAGCAACGCCTCAGTGTGTACGGCTGCATCGTAATGGCGGCGTTCAGCGGGTTGGCGGCTGTCTTTCATGACCTGCGGAAGTTAAGCCCCTACTCTGTCCACATTTGCTTCACCACCTCAGTGGTTCCAACTATTGAGTTACTCTTACAAGCCAAGAAAAGGGACAGCAGGCTATGGACTAGTAAGGTTATAACTCGGCTAAGGCATCTCAACTTCTCCCCTATTCAGGAACAAGTCTACTGCCTAAAAACTGCTTGGCTATTGCTTACTTCGTGCGTCTTTTCTGGCGGCGGTTGAGTTCAGCTTCCTCCTTAGCGGCCAAAATAGCTTCCTGTTCTGGAGGCAGAGGCTCCCGTGCCTGGGGCTTGTCCTGTAGGTAGGTAGTTAACGCACGCTCTAAAACATCCTGGAGGGACAATCGTGCCATGTAGGCATACGTGAACCACTCCCGGAACACCGCAGGGGGTAAATTATTGGTAAAGGGGATACGCAGCGGCTTTTCTTCTTCCACGTTTTCTGTACGTATGGTATTTACCATACTTTCCATATGTACCGTACTTTCCGTACGTTTTTCTAACGCTGGTTGAGAGGTTTGCGCGCGCGCTACCTGGGGATGCAAAATATCGTCATGGCTGGTCATGGATGAAGCTAGCCGGACAGGAGGCATTTTCTTAGGCGGCATTGGGTACATTGAGACGGGTGAGAAATTCTTCCGTGAGCGCACGGTAGTCAGCGGCACCATTGGAACTTGGCGCCCAGTCGTAGATGGCCTGCTGGCCTGCTTGTGACTCGTCTAGCGCGACATTTTCCCGGATGGTTTGCTGCATAACCAACTTGCCAAGTACCGGGTCCGCTTCGAGTGCACGAGCATATTGATGGTGCAGCGCTTTGCGATAGGTACGGGCATACTTGGTGAAGAAGATGCCTCCAATGCGCAGATGTGGATTGAAATTACGTCGAATGACACCCACCATCTCCACCACTTTAGTCAGGCCTTCGCTGTTGAAGAAATTTGGCTGCAGGGGGATAAATACGGCTTCGCTGGCCACCATTGCCGCCACTGCAAGTGTGCCAAGGTAGGGCGAGGTATCAATGAGCACAAAATCAAAATTCGCTGGCAAATGCTCATTCCCCGCCCCGTGGGTCTGGCCCCCAGCCAGTGCGGGAACGAGGTCTTGCAAGGCATTGCGAAAAAACCAGCCGTAATTCATTTCCTGACCCAATAGCTTCTCCTGTCTAGTAAGATCCTCCCCCGCTGTTACGCAGTAGAGGTTAGGAGCTGCGACATTGAGTTGGGGGCATAGGCCATTGGCAGTCGCTAGTGCGGCGGCCAGTGACCCAGGAGCAGTGGGTAATCCGGCGATGGTTGAGCTAGCATTACCCTGAGGGTCGGC
>CAXUKA010000527.1:0-3195 GCA_964251335.1 uncultured Hymenobacter sp. | reverse complement strand
GCTCTACACCGAGCTTCAAGAGAAATACAATGCTCTGCTGGCCGAGCGCAACAAGTAGCCTGTAAAACGGCGTGGCACGCCGTTTCTCGCTGCCCACGCAGAAACGGCGTGCCACGCCGTTTTACATCCTCGAGCTATGAATTTCTACGTCGGCGTTACGGATTACAACTGGTTTGATTTCCTGCGGCAGGAGCCCCGGGAAGATGTCAATTTCTGGAAGCCGCTGGGTGGTGGTACTAAATTCGGGGCGGTGCCATCCGGGGCACCGTTTCTGCTCAAGCTCAAAAAGCCGTTCCATTGCATCGCGGGGATGGGTTTCTTCACCAATCAGATAGACCTGCCCATCTCGATGGCTTGGGACATGTTTGGCCCGCGCAACGGCTACAGCAGCTACCACGAGTTTGCCCAAGCTATCCAGAAGTACCGCGCTGCCAACGGTAAGCCAGCTGAAGCCAACCCATTGATTAGCTGCTTGGTGCTGACTGAGCCCATTTTCTTTCGGAAGCCCGACTGGATACCTGCTCCCGAAAGCTGGGGCAATTCCATTGTGACCGGCAAAGTGTACAGCACGGCCGAAGCGGTAGGCGGCCAGCTCTGGTCAGCCGTAAGTGCCACCCGGCTGCGCTACCAGCAAGATGCCTTTACCCGCGAGCTAGCCACCGACACCGTGGCGCTGGAGTCGCCGGGCATCTACCGCGAGGCGCTGACCAAGGTGCGCGTGGGGCAGGGTGCGTTTCGGGCGCTCGTGACGCAGGCGTACGAGAAGAAATGCGCCATCTCGGGCGAGAAAACGCTGCCCGTGCTGGAGGCTGCGCACATTCAGCCCTTCTCGCAGGCGGGACCAAATTCGGTGGGCAACGGCCTGCTACTGCGCTCCGACCTGCACAAGCTATTTGATAAACATTACATTACCATTGATGCCGACGATAAGGCAGTTCTTATCAGCTCGCGCATCAAGGAAGAATTTCAGAATGGTAAAGAATACTACCGTTTCCACGGCAAGGAATTACAAGTGCTGCCTAAGCTGCTGGCCGACCAGCCGGCCCGGCAATACTTGCAGCACCATAATGGGCTGTTTATGCCGTAAGGGTAATGCGTTCAGAAGCTATTTGAACAAGCCCCGTAGCCCATTCCAAAAACCGCTGTCGGGTAAAGCTGGTGCAACGGGCAACCCGGCTATTTCCGCCTCGAAGCCCGCGTGTTGGAAAGCGTCTTGTAGCAGCTGCTGGAAGCTGACTAAGTTGTGGGGCAGCAAGTCGGGGTTGGTGATAGTAGCGGCCCACTCGGAGAGGTAGGGCGATGGGCTATACTTATCGGATTGGCCATACCGCCACACCAGCCATGCCTCGGCCACGCGAGTTTCCGTGAAAAGTGGAGCCAAGTCGCCGGCCAGCAGCCAACGCAAGCGGCCGAGGTCGGTAGTATCGGCCGCGCATTCTTTGGCCAGGGCCGCCATAGCTTGCTGCCGCACGGCAGGCGTGAAATCGGGGTGCCGGAGCAAATACAATAAGTCGAATAAATCCTTGAACCGGGGGCGCACCAGCGTCTGGTGCAGCTTCCAGGCTACTTGCAGGGCCAGCGGCGTAGCGTGCGGCACTATGAAGGGCTCGCCCCGCACGGGCTGATACCAGAGTGGCTCGCTGGGCATGTCGAGCGGCAGGTTGAAGGAAATATCCAGCGAAAACCGGTCGAACTGTTCCCCATCGACCCAGCAAACCAGGTCAGTGTTGGTGGTGGGGAAGTCGTCGGCCATGGCGTAGTCGAGTATCCGCCAAAAGGCATTTTCCCGAAAGCTGCGGAAGCGCACACCGTCGTCGGCTGTCAGCTCGGTGGCCCAAGTGGCCCACTCGGTAAAAATCCGCTCGGCCTCCTCGGCGCTTTCGATGGGGTGCAGGTACACCCAGTCGAGGTCGTGCGGGGTGCGTAGCGTGGGGTCGGGAAAATACTGCCGCGTTACGTAGCTGCCTTTGAGCATAAAAGGCAATTCCAGCTCGCTGGCGCGGCGGATAAATGCCTCGTAGGCAATTAGCTCAAAGTTTTCATGTTCAAATGATGGCATACTAGTCAATCAGTTAGCGCGTTAGCCAGCCGGCATCCAGCATCCGATTACTGTCATACAAGCAGCATTCTGATTCTTGTTTCAGCAGCGGCCACTGGGGCTGCAAAGCGGCCACCAAATTGGCTACGCGGGCCTGAAATGTAGCCACCGAGCCAGCCTCGCGCAATGTCACAAAGCGCGTGGCCGACTCGCCGCGCAACGCGTTGGCCGATAAGTGCGCCTGGTGCTGCCGGCAATGCGCCACGAGCGCCTCGGCGTGTTGATAGGGCACTTTGCCGTGCCATTCGAAGTAGGGAGCGAAAGCTGGCCCCTTGGCTGGCGTAGCCAGAAACGCATAGTCAGTCGGCGTTTCCAGCTTGGTGCGGGTCGGCGGCAGGTGGCAAGCGCGCAGGTACTCGGCATCGGCAGCAGCGGCGGCCAGCGCGGCCGTGAGGTCGGGGGCGTGCACTACTTTACTCAGCATAGGCTGCGTAGGGTGCGCGCCCCGCGCCAATTCAATAACCAGCGGTTTGGCGTGTAAGTGCTGGCAGGCAGCCACGAAGCTGGATAGCTCGGCTGGCAGCACGTCAGTAGTTAGATGAATCTCAAAAGGATACATAACGACTATAAAGCTACATGGCTGCCCACGACGGTTATTCTACCTTTACGGCCTTTCCCGCCACCTTACCCAAGCTTACCAATGCCCGCTGCCCCCCGTATTCGCCAATTGCGTCGCGATAATATTCTTTTCAAATTGGCGATGAATGCCGTTCGGCTGCACCTGGAAGAAGCTGACCGGCTGGCCCAGCAGCCCCACCTGCGCGAGGCCCCCGATGCCGACCTGCTCCTCATTCAGCAGCACATCGACCAGTGGGTGGGCGTGGCTACCAGCTACATCATGCGCAAGTTTCGGTGCCCGGCCGCGCAGGCTATGCAATTGTTGGGCGAGCTAATGGCCGATTTGAAAACGGGTATTCCAGTGGGCGAACTGCGGCAGGTGCCGTATCAGCAAGCGCTTTTCCTGCCGCCCGCATGGGCAACTAATCAGCAGCCAGCCGAAGGAGAGTAGCTTGGACTCTGCGAGTCCGAGCGCTCGCGCAGCGAGCATCAGCGTGAGCAAACGTGTGCAGACGTATATGCTCGCTGCGCGAGCGCTC
>CAXUKA010000526.1:0-3222 GCA_964251335.1 uncultured Hymenobacter sp. | reverse complement strand
CCTTAGCGCAAGCAACGAAGCGGCCAAGATGCTTCGACTCCGCTTTGCTGCGCTCAGCATGACAATCGTTTTCTAGTCATTTTTCGCTGATTCTACTGGTCAAAATCTACCGTTACCTTTTCTGTCACCGGCCGGGCCTGGCAGGTGAGTACGTAGCCGCGTGCTACTTCGGCCTCAGATAACGAGTAGTTTACGTCCATTTCTACGCGGCCGTCGGTCACGCGGGCGAGGCAGGTGCTGCACATGCCGTTTTTGCAGGAATACGGCGCGTCGATGCCGCTTTCGAGGGCCGCGTCGAGCACGGTGTTGCCGTAGTACGACATTTCGAGTAGGCGCGTGCTGCCGTCGAGCTTCAGCGTGACGAGGCTCTTTTTGTTGTCTTCGCCCACGGGCGGCAGCTTGGCGCGGGCCGCTTTGGCTGCGCCTGCGGTGGCCGAGCCAAACAGCTCGAAGTGAATTTTTTCGGAGGCTACGCCGACACTGGTGAGGGCGGCGCGCACGCCGTTTATCATATCCTCGGGGCCGCAAATAAAGCACTCGTCAATCTGGCTGGCGGGCAGCACGGTGCGGAGTAGCTGCTGCGTTTTCTCCTCGTCAATGCGACCAAAAAACAAGTCAGTATCGCCCTGCTCGCGGCTCAGGATGTGGTACACGCTCAAGCGATGCAAGAACTTGTTTTTGAGCGCTTCCAGGGCTTCTTTGAAGATGATGGAATTGCGGCCCCGGTTGCCGTACACCAGCGTCACGCGGCTGCGTGGCTCGCTCAGCAACACCGTTTTGAGGATGCTAAATACCGGCGTGATGCCGCTGCCCGCCGCGAATAGCACGTAATGCTTGGCCTGCGTGGGGTTCAGGGGAGTGTGGAAGTGGCCGGCGGGCGGCATCACGTCCAGCACTTCACCGGCGCGCAAACCATCCACGGCCAGCGTCGAAAAGCGGCCTTCCGGCACCTTCTTGATGGCAACCTGCCACTCGTCATCAAGCGGGCTGCTGCAAATGGAGTATGAGCGGCGCAGCTCCTCGCCATTGTGCTCGTGCCGGAACGTGAGGTACTGGCCCTGAGTAAAGCGAAACGTCTCGCGCAGCTCGGCCGGAATGTCGAGTGTCACGCGTACGCAGTCCGTCGTTTCGCGGGCGATATCTTTGATTTTGACTTGGTGAAAGCGACTCATAAGGCAGGTTTTTTGAGCCCGTCGAGGAGCATGGTGAGTAGGTCGGCCTCCAGTTCGGCGGCCGACAAATTGCGCCCCGGCCGGTACCACAATTCAACCCAGCGCACTGCCGACAGCAGCGTAAACAAGGCCACCGATACGTTGACAGGCTGTAATTCGCCCGCCGCAATGCCTTGCTCAATCAGCGCGGCAAAGCCTTTCTCATAATGCTTGCGGGCCTGCTTAAATTCGGTCAAGCGCGGCTCAGTTAGGGCTTTCCACTCGTTATTGGCTACCGATACGGCGGCCCCGTGGGTTGTCATCAGGCGCACGTGTCGGCGTATCAATTCCGTGATTTTTTCCAGGTATGTGCCCTGCATCTGCTCAACCTCGGTCAGTTGCGCGATGTAGGTGTCCGATACCTGAAAGCAGATGCTTTCCAGAATCTCGTCCTTCGACTTGATGTGGTTGTACATGCTGGCCGCATCCAGGCCCACCCGTGCGCCTAGGTCGCGCATCGAGGAGTTGCCGAAGCCGCGTTCTTTGAAAAGCAGGGCGGCTTCGTCCAGAATGAGTTGCCGCTTGTGGGGGCGGCGTTTTTTGACCACTCGCGCCGCGCCGGGGGCAGGCGGCGAGGCCGCTGGGGCAGGGCTTAGGGCGGGTTTGGGGGACATGGGGTTTGATAGAGAAGTTATTCAGTTAGTAGCGCGAACTTTCCAGTTCGCGGGCGAGCGAAGCGAGCACTGGCGTAAGCGAACGTCTGCTTAACGTAGCTGCTCGCTGCGCGAGCGCGCGAACTGGAAAGTTCGCGCTACTATGCTAGCACCCGCAAGTCGCGCACGCGGCTGAGCTTACCGCCCTCGCTACGCGGCAGCGTGCCGAAGCCGAGCAACGTCACCTTCATGCTTAGCCCGATGTTATCCTTTATTTTCTTGGCAAACGAGCCTTGCAGCGCCTGCAAGCAGTCATGCTGCTGAATGGTATCGGCCGTCACCGTTTCCAGACCTAACTCGCGCATCAGCTCTTCGGCAATTTCTACGCTCACTTCGACCTCATCCATGCTGCCCCGGCGTGAAGCAACTACCTGGTAATAAGGGCTCACCTGCGGCAGCGTATTGAGAATATCCTCGACCTGCGTGTGGAAAAAATTGACCCCACGAATGATAAGCATATCATCGGCCCGGCCTCGAATCGGTCCCATTTTTACGTGCGTGCGGCTATGCGAATGCTCGTAATAGAGGTTCGTGATATCGTTGGTCCAGTACCGCAGGATGGGCATGGCCTTTTTGGTTAGCGTGCTGAAAACCAGTACGCCCAGTTCGCCTTCGGCCACTGGCTCGCCGGTGTGCTTGTCCACGATTTCGGGGTAGAAATGGTCCTCCCACACGTAGCTGCCGGTGCCGCGCTCGTTTACATCTTCCTGCGACACGCCGGGGCCGATGATTTCGCTCAGGCCGTAGATGTTGGTGGCTTTCACACGCAGACCGGCCTCCACCTGCTGGCGAATGGTGTCGGTCCAAGGCTCGGCCCCGAGCACGGCGTATTGTAGATTGATAGCTTCGGGGGCGATGCCGCGCCGCTTGATTTCTTCGGCCAGAACCTGTGCATAGGAAGGCGTGGCGCAGATTATTTCAGGCCGGAAATCCTGCAATAATTGCAGTTGCCGGTCGGTGCTGCCGCCTGATACGGGAATTACTGTCAAACCCAATTTCTCCGCGCCGTAATGGATGCCCAGGCCGCCCGTGAAAAGGCCGTAACCGTAGGCATTCTGCATTTTCATGCCGGGCCGGCAGCCGGCGGCGGCCAGCGAGCGGGCCACTACTTCGGCAAAAATGTCGAGGTCGCCGGCCGTGTAGCCGACTACCGTGGCCTTGCCCGTAGTGCCGCTGGAGCAGTGCAGACGAGCCACCTCATTCTCGGGCACTGCGAAGAGGCCAAAGGGGTAGTTATCCCGAAAATCCGTCTTCTTGGTAAAGCCAAGCTTGGTCAGGTCTTCCAGGCCCCGGAATGTGCTCGGGTGCACGCCCAGCGCGTCGAACTTCTGCTTATAAAAAGGCACCCGGTCGTAGAC
>CAXUKA010000525.1:0-3224 GCA_964251335.1 uncultured Hymenobacter sp. | reverse complement strand
CAATGTAGCCTACGTGCGCTGGGTACAGGACGTGGCTGCCGCCCACTGGCACTACCTCTACCCGCCCACCGCCGAGCTGCCGCCCCAAGTGTGGGTAGTGCAGGAGCACCACGTGCGCTACCTGCGCTCGGCCTACGCCAGCGAAGAGCTACGAGCCAGCACCTGGGTCGCCGATGTGAAGGGTGCCAGCTCGAAGCGCCTCACCCGCATCGAGCGCGTGGCCGATGGGCAGCTACTCTGTGCCGCCGAGACGCAGTGGGTACTACTGGATTCGGGCAGTGGCCGACCGGTAAGGGTGCCGGGGGACGTGGCGGAGCGGTTGATGCCGGATTTTACTTAGAATTGTATTTCTATTTTCAAACTACTAAATAACTCCAGATAGTGCTTTATATGAGATGGAACAGTTACTCGGCAATTATTTTAGCTTTTATACTTACGCTTATTACGAACTTAAACCTATTTGCACAATCGCCCGCTCGAATTAAAGCAAAGCACACTAATTGTGGTGCTACAGTGGCAGAATATCGAGAAACCCCTAAAGCTGGAGTAGCTAACGTTATCTGCCCTACAACTGGCTTCAATACACGCAATGACGCATGTTGGCAAGAACTAGCTGAATACTATTACAACGTAGTGCCTGAGCCAGGAGTAAAAATTCAGCATATCTATTTTGTTGAAGTTCCGAAAGGCACAAAGCCTATTCGCACTCTGGCTGAATTAAAAAGCTCTCCCTTCAAGCAGAAGACTTTTTTCGAATGCACCGTTAATATGGCCACGGAGAAATTTACTTTCAAGAACTATCCCTTCGCCGCCAAGTAATTTCTATAGCAAGTGCCCGCCCCCTTCCGCATCTATTCCGCCTCGGCCGGCTCCGGCAAGACGTATCAATTAACGAAAGAATACCTCAAGTTGGCGCTGGGCTACCCGCAGCCGGCTGACCCCACGGGCGAGCGAAATTTCAATCCGAGCTATTTCAAGAATATTCTGGCCATCACGTTCACCAACGATGCGGCGGGCGAGATGAAAGAGCGCATTGTGGGGGCGCTACGGCGCTTTGCGCAAGATGCTGAGGAAAAGCCTGATGCCTTGCTGACGGAGGTGGCGGCTGAGCTGGCGCAGGAAGCGCAATTGCCGCCGCAGCTGCGCACGGCGGCCGAGTGGCAACGCGAGGTGCGGCGGCGGGCGGCGGCCACCTTTAAGCTGGTGCTGTACCACTACGCCGATTTTGGGGTGAGCACGATTGACTCGTTTGTGCAGCGCATTGTGCTGGCCTTTACGCGGGAACTGGGGCTGCCCGCTACGTTTGAGGTGGAGCTGGATACCGATAGCGTGCTGCGCTCGGCGGTGGCCGCGCTGCTTGATAAGGTGAACCGCGACCCGCAAAGCAAGCTGTTGAGCCAGACGCTGGCCGACTACGCGCTGGGCCAGGCCGAGGAAGGTCGCAGCTGGAATACGCTGCCCGATGAGTTACTGAACTTCGGCCGCAACCTATTCAGCGAGAGCGTGCACGAGGCCGTGGCGCAGCTGGGCCAGAAGACGATGGCCGACTTCCGCACCCTTGACCAGGAAATACGCACGCGGCTGCGCGACCTCGAAGAGCAGGTGCACGCGCAGGCCGACCGGGCGCTGGCGACGCTGACTGGCGCGGGCATCGAGGCCGAGCACCTGGCGGGTGGGGCCAACGGCATTCATGGGCACTTTCGCAGTTGGGAGCGCTGGCTGGGTGCGCCCGATGCGAAGGCCGATTTCCCCACAGCCACGGCGCGCAAGGTGGTAGAAAGCGGCAAGTGGTGGAGCGACAAAGCCAAAAAGGCGGGTTTGGTGCCCGCCGTAGAGGCCGTGCAGCCTGAGCTAGCCGACGCCTTTGGCGAACTGTTGGATTTGCGTTTGGCTCATTTGCCCAATTATTTGCTATTAAAGGCATTGCAGCCGTTCCTGTTCCACGCCTCGCTGCTGAGTGAGTTGAACAAGCTGGTAGAGGAAATCAGCCGCGAGCGCAACGTGGTGCTGATTTCGGAATTTAACCGGCGCATCGCGTCCATCGTGCTGACGGAGCCGGTGCCGTTTATCTACGAGCGACTGGGCGAAAAATACCGGCATTTGCTGATTGACGAGTTTCAGGATACCTCTGTCTTGCAATGGAATAACCTGCTACCGCTGGTTGAGAACGCGGTGGGCAACGGCGGCCTCTCGCTGGCCGTGGGCGATGCCAAGCAGGCCATTTACCGCTGGCGCGGCGGCGAGTTGGAGCAGATTCTGCGCTTGTACCGGGGTGAGACGGGCGCGCTGGTGGCGCGAGCTCGTGATGTGGATATGCAGCGGCTACTACGCGAGCGGTACTACACCTTGCAGCAGAACCTGGAGCCTAAGTCGCTGGCGACCAACTACCGGAGCGAGCCGGCGATTATTGGTTTTAATAATGAGTTTTTTACCTATGTAAGGGAGCGGAACGTAGAAGGGGAATTGGTGGCTGGAATTTTTGAGGATGGGTTTCAGCAATTGGTGCCGGGTTCGCCAAGTGTACTTACCTCTCCCCTCTCCTCCGGCCACGTCGAACTTCTCTTCACCCAAAAAGATGCCCCTGCGCGCCGCTACGTTCCCACCACCGGCCAGTATCTAGAAGAATCACTCCCTGGCTACCCTGATGAGGCGGTGCTCGACTACAACGAAAGCACCTGCTACCTCGCGTTGCACCTCATCGAGCAAGCCTTGGCCGATGGTTACCACTTGCGTGATGTAGCCATCCTGTGCCGCACGCGGGGGCAGAGCCGACTACTAGCTAAGTTTCTCAAGGAGCGCGGCTTCCCCATCATTTCGGCCGACTCACTGGCTTTGCAGTTTGCCGAAGTAGTGAACTTGCTGGTGGCCATCATGCGGGTGCTGTACCAGAGCGGCGATACGCTGGCGCGGGCCGAAGCGCTGCTGCTGGTCGATAAAGTGGTGCGGCGGCTGCCGCCTACCCCAGCGCGGGCGCGGCACCTGGCCGACGTGGCGAACAATAAGGAAACGGGCGGTGCGCCGTTTTTTGATGAGCTGCGCGCTATCGGGTTCGATGTGGAGGAAAAAAACACTGGCAACCTCGGGCTATATGAGTTGACCGAAAAGCTCATCGGCATCTTCGGGCTGCTGGGAGCCAATGAGGAGAGCGATTACCTATTTCGCTTCCTCGATTTGACTTTAGAGTACAGCCTGAAATTTGGCAACAACCTAGGTAACTTTCTCAC
>CAXUKA010000524.1:0-3242 GCA_964251335.1 uncultured Hymenobacter sp. | reverse complement strand
CCCAATACTCGGCGGCACCGTTACCCTTACCCATCCGCACTTCGGCGGGCTTCTTGGTAATTGGCTTATCTGGGAAAATGCGAATCCATACTTGCCCTTCGCGTTTCATGGCACGGGTCATGGCAATACGAGCAGCCTCAATCTGGCGAGCCGTAATCCAAGAGATTTCCAGTGACTTAAGCGCGAACGAACCGAAGTCTATGGAGCTGCCGCGGTAGGCTAGGCCTGTTACGCGACCCTTTTGCATCTTGCGATACTTGGTCCTTTTCGGTTGTAACATTTGAGTAAAAAAAGAAAACTTGAAAAATATTAGCAGTGAACCGTACCCTGAACGAAAAGATTCAGGATACGGCTCAGACTAGTTTAATTAACCCTAGCGACGGGGACCGCCACCTTGGCCGCCGCGGTTGCCACCGCCAGCGGGGCCACCACCTTGACCACCACGGTTGCCACCGCCACCCTGGCCGCCTTGACCACCACGGGGGCCGCCGGCTGCGCCATCACGGCGCGGGCCACGGTCACCACCACGGTCGCCATCACGACGAGGACCACGGTCGCGGTCACCATCGCGGCGCGGGCCACGGTCGTTGCCGCGTCCACCTTCGCCGCCTTGCTGACCAGCAGGCACTTGGTTAGGCGAGAGGTCGGGCTTGCCGAACACCTCACCGCGCATTACCCACACCTTGATGCCGATTTTGCCATACACCGTTTGGGCTTCCGACAGGGCATAGTCGATGTCGGCGCGCAGCGTGTGCAGCGGCGTACGACCTTCTTTGTATTGCTCCGAGCGAGCAATCTCGGCACCACCTAGGCGGCCACCGCACTGAATTTTGATGCCTTCAGCACCAGCCCGCATAGCAGCCTGGATAGACATCTTCATAGCGCGACGGAACGAGATACGAGCAGCCAGCTGCTGAGCGATGCTCTCGCCTACCAGACGAGCGTCTAGCTCGGGGCGCTTAATCTCGAAGATGTTGATTTGAACGTCCTTCTTGGTAATTTCCTTGAGTTCGTCCTTAATCTTATCAACCTCCTGGCCGCCTTTACCAATTACCACCCCCGGACGAGCCGTGTTGATGGTGATGGTAATCCGCTTCAGGGTGCGCTCGATAACGATGCGCGAGATACCACCCTTTTGGATACGGGCGTTGATGTACTTGCGGATTTTCTCGTCTTCAACGAGCTTGTCGGCAAAATCCTTGCCGCCGTACCAGTTTGAGTCCCAGCCTTTAATAACGCCGAGTCGGAAACCAACGGGATTTACTTTCTGTCCCATGATAAATTAAGCGTTGGCGGGGGTTTCAGTGGGGGTAGCAGCTGCGAGGCGGGTCAGAGCATTCAGCTCTTTCTTCGACATCTGCGACTCACGCTGCGGGCCTACCGTCAGCGTGATGTGGTTCGAGCGCTTGCGAATGCGGTGACCACGGCCCTGAGGGGCGGGGCGCAGACGCTTCAGCTGACGTCCTTCATCTACCATGATTTCGGTCACGTAGAGGTTGGCGTCTTCGATGCGCTCGTCGGCGTTTTTCTGCTGCCAGTTGGCCAAAGCCGACAAAAGCAGTTTCTCAACGCGCTCAGCACCCGAGTTAGCCTCGAAGCGGAGCAGACCGAGGGCCTGAGTCACGCGCTTACCGCGGACCAGATTGGCTACCAGGCGCATTTTGCGCGGCGAGGTAGGCACGTTACGGAGTTTGGCTACTGCTTCCATCTTAACGCTTGCCTTTATCTTTTTTGGCGACGTGACCACGGAAGTTGCGCGTGGGCGCAAACTCGCCGAGCTTGTGGCCGACCATGTTTTCAGTTACATAAACCGGGATGAACTTGTTCCCGTTGTGGACTGCGAAGGTGTGACCCACGAAGTCAGGCGAAATCATCGAGCGGCGCGACCAAGTCTTTACCACCGATTTTTTGCCAGCGCTTTCCAGCGCTTCTACCTTTTTCTCGAGCCGGAAGTCAATGTACGGCCCTTTTTTGAGTGAACGTGCCATATATTACTTCTTGCCTTTGCGGCTGACAATCAGGTTCTCAGAATACTTGTTCTTGTTACGGGTCTTCTGACCCTTAGCGAAGATACCGTTACGGCTACGTGGGTGACCACCCGACGATTTACCTTCACCACCACCCATTGGGTGGTCAACAGGGTTCATGGCTACACCACGAACGCGGGGGCGACGACCAGCCCAACGATTGCGACCGGCTTTGCCCATCACCACGTTCATGTGGTCACCGTTCGATACCGTACCAACCGTAGCGGTGCAGGTAACGAGTACCATGCGCATCTCGCCGGAAGGCAGCTTGAGGGTAGCGTAGCGCTCTTCGCGAGCTACAAGCTGGGCGTACGTACCAGCCGAGCGAGCGATAGCGGCACCTTGGCCGGGCTGCAACTCAATGTTGTGCACGATGGTACCAAGGGGCATCTCGCGGAGCGGCAAGGCGTTGCCAACTTCGGGAGCTACACCGGGGCCCGATACGATAACGGTATCTACATTCAGGCCAGCGGGGGCGATGATGTAGCGCTTCTCGCCGTCGGCGTAGTGCAGCAAAGCAATACGAGCGGTGCGGTTAGGGTCGTACTCAATGGTTTTCACCGTAGCAGGAACACCGTTCTTGTCACGCTTGAAGTCAACGATACGATACTGGGTCTTGTGTCCACCGCCGATGTAGCGGTTCGACATTTTACCCGAAGAGTTACGACCGCCGCTCTTTTTGAGCGAGGTCAGCAACGACTTCTCCGGCGTCGACGTGGTTAGCTCGTCGAAGGCCGGGGCCACGCGGAAGCGTTGGCCTGGCGTGGTTGGTCTGAGTTTTTTAAGTGCCATTACTAGCTAGTTGGGCTTTTGCGGCGAAGGCAATTAGATATTGCCGTAGAAATCGATGATGTCACCGTCCTTCAGGGTCACGACGGCTTTTTTGCCGTGGGCGCGACGACCCGAAACCTGGCCACCTTTGGTAGCCTTCGACTTCATTTTGCCAATCGTGCGCATCGTGTTGATGCTAATCACGCTGACGCCATAAAGCTGCTCGATGTCTTTTTTAATCTGCACCTTGTTAGCCGTGCGCTCTACTTCGAATACGTAGCGGCCGGTTTCGTTCAGGCTGGTAGCCTTCTCGGTGATAATGGGGCGTTTTAGCGTGCTCATTATTCGGCGGAGTTGTTAGCGGTGTACAATTGCTCCAGTGAACGCAGGCCATCTTCGCTAATCAGCAAGGTGTCGGTGTTCAGCAAGTCGTGGGTGTTGAGG
>CAXUKA010000523.1:0-3271 GCA_964251335.1 uncultured Hymenobacter sp. | reverse complement strand
GAGCCCCGCCCTTGTGAGAAAGGTCGGGGCTCTTTTATGAGCGAAGTGCTTAGTGGCAGCCACGGTCATGGCGGTGCTGGGCTTCCCAGCGAGCGCGCTCGATAGCTTGCTGACGCTCGCGCTCGCGCTGGGCTTGCTCAAAACGAGCACGTTCGCGGGGCGACATGCGGCGCAGGTCGCGGTCGTGGTCAAAAGGAGCGGCCGAAGCGGCAGTGGTAGCGAGCAGGGCAACGGCGGCAACGAAGGAAAACAGGGAGGCTTTCATGACAAAGGAAAAGTTGGAAGTGAAGGGGAGAAAAGAGCGACGCGTCTGTTCTTCCCTAGACAAGCACAATGCCAAGCCTCCTAAAGCCAATCTAAGTCGTTTTGCCTAACTGTTTAATTTATAGATAACTTCCGGTTTTGCGCGCTACAAACTTGTCGACCAACCCCGCAATTATACCGCTCAACACTCCGCCACCCTCATTGGGTATTGCGGTTGTTTAGGAAATCATGTTGGGTTATGCTGAATGCAGTGAAGCATCTTGCGTGGCGCAGTAATCTCTTACGTGAGCAACGGTGCGAGCAAGATGCTTCACTGCGTTCAGCATGACGGAATGGTGTTCTTAACAATTAACTCTTAAACAGCTTTATTACTAGCTATTGCCGTAGCTATTTGATTCGCCGCCGTCGATGGCAATAGTTTGGCCATTGAGGTAGGAGGCGGCATCGCTGAGCAGGAAGGCCACCACCTTGGCTACCTCCTCGGGCAAGCCCAGGCGTTTGGTGGGGTTGCGCTGGGCGTACTCGGTTTCGGCCTGCTTGGGGTCGGCCGGGTTTACTTGCTTGAAGGCATCGGCCACCATCGGCGTGAGGATAGCACCGGGGGCAATGGCGTTGGTAGTGATGCCGTAGCGGCCGTATTCCAGGGCAGTGTTTTTGGTCATGCCCGATACGGCGTGCTTGCTCGCCACGTAGGGCATCTGGTTCATCACCCCGCGGATGCCACCTACCGAGGCCACGTTTACGATGCGGCCGTACTGCTGCTGCTGCATCACGGGCAGCACGTAGCGCAGGCCGTAATACACCCCCATGAGGTTGATGTCGATAACCTTCTTAAAGACAGCTATATCGTAGTCGACGATGCTCGCCTGCTTGCCCTCGATACCGGCGTTGTTGTACAGGCCATCGATGCGGCCAAAGGCTTTTACGGCCTCGTCGACGTAGTTCTTAACTGCCTCTTCGTTTGATACATCGGCCACCACCGTAACGAGGCGCACTGTTGGCGACTGGGCCGCAATTTCCTGCTGGGCCTGGGTTAGACTTTCCTGGTTGTAGTCGACCAGCACCAGGTTGGCACCTTGGGCGGCTAGCTCCTTCGCGGTGGCCAGGCCCAGGCCCATGGCGGCCCCGGTGATGATGATGCTCTTTCCTTGGAAATTACTCATGGTAAACGTTCTAAATGATGGACTGCTGAGAATGGCCTGTTTGACCATTCTGCACTCTTGAACCGCTTTGAGCGGCCGAGAGTACCTTGGTGAAAGCCCGGCTTTGGGTATTTGTTCGGCGTGCTAGTGATATGGCATAGCTCGAGGCTTGCTGCATCAGGCTCTCTTGATGTCAACTATATACGCCTTGGCGTGCGGCGGCTGGCACTAGCGATAGCGTGGTGCTTCGCTTCTAATCGGCAAGGAGCCAATAGGGTAGGGTGCCTACTATCGGCGTGCACGTTTGCCTGCGTATTGCGATGAGTGAGGATTGGCTATGTTAGGAAGACGGCTTGTAAAAAAATAGCTAATCCGAGTAATGGAGTAGCCGTAAATCGGCGGTATGTACTACCTGCCTGGCATTGCAATCATGGCGCAGTACAGCGTAAAACGAGGGCAAAAGATGCTGGCTCACGCAACGGCTCACGCATTCTTTTGTCCATCACTATCCCGGAATTATCTGCTGATTAACCAAGCCATTCTTGTCAATGCAAAAATTTCTGCTCGCCCTAGCCACGGCTGGCACTTTAGCCGCGCCCGCCCTGGCCCAATCGAAGGAAGGCGTAAGCCAAACGCCCGAAAAGCTCGACCCCGCCGCCCTGGCCAAAATCAAGGACGAAGGCCTAAACCGCTCCAAAGTGATGGAAACGGCCTTTTACCTCACCGACGTGTGCGGCCCACGCCTGGCTGGCTCCGAAGGCCTAGCCCGTGCCAATGCCTGGACCAAAAAGCGCCTCACCGACTACGGCCTCGCCAATGCCAACGTGGAGCCCTGGGGCGACTTCGGCCGCGGCTGGGACATCGACAAGAGCTACGTGGCCATGACCGCGCCCTACTACCACGCCATGATTGGCGTGCCAAAGGCCTGGACGCCCGGCACCCCCGGCCCGCTGCGCAAGCAGGTAGTCGTGGTAAAGGCCACCACCGAGGCCGACCTCGACAAATACAAAGGGCAGCTGCGCGACAAAATCGTGCTGCTGCCCGTGCTCACGCTGCCCCAGCCCAACTTCGAGCCCGATGCCAAGCGCCTCAGCGCCGAAGATTTGCAGAAAATGGCCGACGCGCCCGCCAGCACCCCCACCACGGCCGCGAATCGCCCCGCCGACCCCGCTGCCGCCGACCGTATGGCCACCATGCGCGCCCAGCGCGAGCTACGTACTAAAGTGACCGCCATGCTAATGGCTGAAGGCGCGGCCGCCGTGCTCAGCCCCGCTCGGGGCACCGATGGCACCGTTTTCACCACCAACGGCGCGCCCTACGCCGCTGATGCCAAGCCGGTATTGCCCGAGCTGGAAATGTCGAGCGAGGACCAATTGCGCCTCATCCGGCTCGTAGAAGCGGGTATTCCGGTCGAAGTGGAAATGGAAACCAAAACCCATTTCCAAACCCAGGATTTGAAAGGCTACAACGTGGTAGCTGAAATTCCCGGCACCGATAAGAAGCTGAAAAGCGAAATAGTAATGCTCGGCGGCCACCTCGACTCGTGGCACTCGGCCACCGGGGCCACCGACAATGCCGCCGGTGTAGCCGTGATGATGGAGGCCGTTCGCATTCTGAAAGCCAGCGGCCTGAAGCCGCGCCGTACCATCCGTATTGCCTTGTGGGGCGAGGAAGAAGAAGGCCTACACGGCTCGCGCAACTACGTGAAAAACCACTTTGCCGACCCGGCCGTGATGCAGCTCAAGCCCGAGCACGAGAAGCTGGCCGCCTACTTCAACCTCGACAACGGGGCCGGTAAAATCCGGGGTATCTACGCCCAGGGCAACGAAGCCGTGAAACCCATTTTCACCGCCTGGCTCCAGCCC
>CAXUKA010000522.1:0-3286 GCA_964251335.1 uncultured Hymenobacter sp. | reverse complement strand
CAGCTACTTACCCGGCGCCGGCCGGTAATTGCCATCTACCCAGTTATTTGGTACTAGGCTATTCGCCAGCCGGGACAGGGGCTTCACCCTTATACCTGAGCTTAGCTGCACCTTGTCGTGGGAGTTGGCATATACCGTAAAGCCCAGGTCGATATGGGTAGCTAACTCAGGCTGAACAAATTGATTGGCCCCAGCTCCGCCATCAAGCCACACGGCGAAACCGGGCGCTAATCGTCCACGCAGCTCAAACTGGTCGCTCCCCCCGAGGCCGTAGATACTCAGGCGGCGAGTATGGCGTACATCGTAGACCTGCTGGCCCAACAAGTTATTGAAACCAGTAGCAGTTTGCGCCCACACTTGGAGGCGCAAGCGACCGGGTCCATCAGCCTGCATTACAAAACGTTCGGCCGCATCAGTGCCTACTACCACGGCATTTTCTTGCAGCATTTGGAAGTAGCGAGCGGCCACCGCCGGCAACCCCGCTCGCCGGGTATGCAGGGCCGATAGCAGCTCCTGCGTCATCAGCGGCCGGGCCTCGGGCGGCACGGTGCGCAGGGCTTGGGCAAATACCGAATCGGGCAGCCGACGCAGGAGCGAATCGGCCTCAGCGCGGAAGGCCGACTCGGGCAGCAGGGCCAGCACGGTCTGGTCGAGCGGGCGGGCGGTGATGGTGAGCGCATCAACCTGTGCTGGGGTTAGCGTGGGGCAAAAGGTCTGGTAACGAGGTCGTACCCACGACAGCGCCCGCGTGAGCCAGCCATCATCAAAGCGAAAAAATGCCTGGTCGCGGTCGCGGGGAATGGGCCGAAACTCGGTGCCGCTTGCCGTGGCAAAGGCCGCCCAGCGCCACTGGTCGGCGCGGCGGCTCCAGTCGCCAATGAGCATATCGAGCAAGCGGGCGCGCAGGTAGGCGCGGGCATTGACGCGGGCCGTGGGGCCAGCTAGCACGGTGCGCAGCATCTGGCCAGAGCCAGTCACCAGCTCGGCCCCACCAAAGCTGGGCGCGTGGGCCTGGTCGTGGGTGGGGCGCTCTTCCAGTAGATAAAGCGCGGGCTGAAACCGGTTTTGAAAAGCGCCCAGCGTCGTATCGGGCAGTAGGTACACCAAGCGCGGATTGGTGTGGTACACGCCCGCCGCCTCGGCCAGGGCAGCGGCCACGTAGGCCCCGTAAGGTGGCGCGGCGCAAGTCTGGTCGCGCAGCACGGGGCTAACGAAGCGGTCGAGCCATCCCGTCGAGATACTGCGGCTCAGGTCTTTATCGACCGAGCGTAGCACAAAGATGCGACCGTCGGCGGTGCGTAGGCGCAGGCTGTTGGTTTGGAAGCTGCCACCCGCTTGCAGCGGCAGTAGCTCGGCGGCCCCCAGCCGCAACACTGGGGCCGTGACGGGCACGGCCCATAGCGACCGGTGGTGCGCACCCCACAGCCGCTGCCACCACCAGCCGCGCCGGGCGTAGTGCGCCCCGGCTGCCACCCGCACCCACGCCGAATCGGGGCCAAAAACCGGGCGCGCCTCGGTGGCGGCGGGCATAGTTGGCTCGGCGCAGCCGGCCAACAGCCCACTGCCTAGCAGCACGACGCCTACTGCGCCTACTACCATTTTTAGCCAATAAAACCTGGGTGTAGACACTGAAAATAACCTAAGCAATAGCCATGCAACGCAGTGCGCCGTACACAAATTTGGTAAGTTGGCGCGGCTGGTTTCGCCTTTGGCGTTATAGCGCAGCTTGCGTGGTGGGGTTGCCTCAAGCGCGGAAGCTTATCTTTTCCGGCTGGCCTTCGTTGAAGTCGCCAACTGCTTTCCTGCCCGTTCTACGGATTATTCTGCCCTTGTTTTGCGCACTATTACTTTTTCTTTTTTTTATAGTAGTCTGGCATTAGGGCTGGCTACTGGTTGCGCACACAAAAATTACTTTCAGGCCGATGCAAAGCTGCCCGCTACGGCCGCCCACCCGCTGGCTGCTGCGGATAGCGTGTGGGCCACGGCCGGCCGCCAGTACAACCGCCACGGCCGGGTATACCACTGGCTGCTGGGGCCGCACCACCGGGCCGTGTGGGCGGCCCCAGTGCGGGTGCCCGTTTTCAAGCTGGCCACGGCCGATGCAGCCGTCGGCCCCTTCAAGCCGACCAAGCTGGGTGGTGGCTTTCAAAGCACCAGCCTGACGCTGGAAACGACCGATGGCCGGCCCTACGTCATTCGCTCGCTCGATAAGGACCCATCGCGCATCATGCCGAACCCCTATCGCAAGACGTTTCTGGCTAATGCGTTGCGCGATGCCACCTCGGCCGGCAACCCCTATGGGGCGCTGGTGGTGCCGCCGCTGGCCCAGGCGCTAGGTATCCCGCATACGCACCCGCGCATCTTCTACGTGCCGCTCGACGAGACCGCCCTCACCGTGGCCGATTCCAACGAGCGGCTGCGCGGCAAGCTGGTGCTATTCGAAGAGAAATACAGCGGCAAGCTGGTGAGCTCACCGCTGCTGCCCCAGGCCCGCGAGTACATCAGCGACGAGGACATGCGTAAAAAAATATACGCGCACCCCGCCGACCGCCCCGACCAAAAAGCCCTGCTGCGCGCCCGCCTGCTCGACGTGCTCATCGGCGACTGGGACCGCCACGCCGGCCAATGGCAATGGGCCGAATTGCCCGCCCCCACCCACACTGACCGCCACCTGTTTGCACCCATTCCGAAGGACCGCGACCAGGTTTTCTTTCGTATTTCGGATGGCTTTCTGCCGTGGCTGGGCACCCGCAAGTTTGCAGTGCGCCACTTAGTTACCTTCAAAGGTCGCATGCACGATGTCCGGGCGCTCACTGGTTCTGGCCGCTTCGTAGACCAGCGCGGTATGCCCGAGCTTACGCGCCGCGACTTCGACCAGGCAGCCCGCTACGTTCAGCAGCACCTGCCCGACTCGACCCTGGCCCGCGCCGTGCGCCGCCTGCCCCCGGCCGTGTATGCGTTGGAAGGTGAGCGCCTGCTGCGCGATTTGCAAAATCGCCGCGACCAGCTGCCCACCGTGGCCCGCAAGTATTATTTATTGAAAGCCAAAAAGCCCATCGTGGCCGGTACCGAGCAGCCTGATTTTTTCCAGGTGCAGCGCACTCCCGACTCGACCATTGTTCGCATCTATAGCCGAGCACTAGGCCCTGATTCGCTGTATTTTAAGCGCACCTTTTTCAGCAAAGAAACCCGCCGCCTGACTCTTGAAGGCCTAGGCAGCAACGACATATTTGAGGTGAGCGGCCGGGGCCTGCCATTGGTGCTGCACGGCGGCGCGGGTCAGGAT
>CAXUKA010000521.1:0-3287 GCA_964251335.1 uncultured Hymenobacter sp. | reverse complement strand
TCGGTGCGGTATTCGCTGGTGGGGTAGCGGTTCAGAAAATCCTGAATTACTTCCAGCGCCGACACCGTATTGGTTTGGTCGAGTTCGAAACCGGGCGAGTCGCGAAACAGTGCCTTCGCGTGCAAAAACGACGCCTGCTCGGTGTACGACGAGTTGGGGTAGGTGTCGGTAAACTGCTTGAAGTAGTAGGCGCTCAGCACGTAGTTGCGCTGCATGAAGTTGGTATTGGCGAAGTAAAACTGCGCCTTTTCGGCCTCGGGCCGCCCCTTCAATAGCGGAATCAATTCTTCGAGCAGCGTGCCCGAGCGGAAATAGTCGCCCTTATCGTAGTACTTGATGGCCGCCTCGTACTTCTCGTTGACGTTGGAGCTTTTGAGCAGCTTCTGGTAGCCGGTGCAGGCTCCCAGCGAGAGCGTACTAGCCAATAAGGCTGCGGAAATAAGACGGGAAAATCGCATACGAAAGACAAAGGTACGAGAAAAACGACGGGCAGCCAGCATTGGGTTCCTGGCGTAGTACTGGCAAGAGCCGCTAGGCTTAGTGCTTGGTTGCAGCGGCGGGTATTTTAGGCGGGTTGGAAGCCGGGGCGGGCTTGGGGGTAGCAGCGGGCGAGCGCTTGCGCGGCGCGGTTTTCGCTTTGGTTTTCTGCGATTTAGCTTTGGGCTTAGCCTTAGGTTTTACCTTGGGCTTATTCTTAATGTCACTGGCGAAGTGCTTGCCGAATACGGTGCGCCGGGTGGGCCGCTCGGTGGGCCGCCAGCGGTAGCCTTTGAGGCGGGTGTTCTCCTCGTTTAGCTCGTGGGGCGGAATAAACGTGGCATCGGGCTTGGCCCGAAGACTGATTTTCTGCAATTTATTCTCCGCAAAACTCAGCCTGATAGTGCCTGACAACGACTTATTTACTCCCGACACGGCCGTGTCGCCATCGAGGGCATAATAAATGCTCTCCGCATTGCCGAGCACATCGATGCGATAGATGCGGCTCGCCCTAAAATAGGCCAGAATGTTGCGGCCTTTTACTTGGTTGAAGTTGTGCAGCGTGTCCTCCCCTATCACGAAGGCTTTCGAAAACAGCCGCACCTGGTCAATCTGCCCGCGCTTCTGACGAATTTCCATCGAGTCGGATGTCAATTGGTTATGCACTTGCCACAGCACGGGGTCGCGGTTGAGGTAAATGATGCTGTCCTGTCGGTCGTAGGTCAGCGAATCACAAATGCCCTGCAAGGCTCCCCGAAAGATTTGCACTTTGGGCCAGGCATACAAGATGGGCCGCTGGTCTATTCTCGTGGGGCGCGCCTCTATGCTGAGCAACGTATCGGCAGCCAGGTACAGCGTGTCCTTACCCGAAATATTGCGCACCACCGGCCGGCTGCCGTAGAGCTTGGTGCGACCTTGGTCGCGCCAATAGCGACCCACATCACCGCGCAGCAACAGGTTGTCTTTCTTTGATATAAGCGATACGCGACCCGTGGCCACGCCGTAAAGCCTACCCTCATCATATACCAGCTTGTCGCCGCCGAGCAGGTAGCCGGGTGTCTCAATCTTAGCGTTGCGCTCGAAGTTCGATACCCGCGTGATGGTGTTGTACACGCCCTTCTCGGCGTACAGGTTGCCCTGGGTACCCTTAATGCGGGTCGGCCCATCGAAATAGGCGATTTTGGTGATGGTGTTGAACGTCAGCGTATCATTGCGCAGCTCGGTCTGGCCGTTTTTGGCGTCGTTTGAAATCAGGTGCACATCGCGCTTAAAAACAAAGACTTTGCTGCGCGTGTCGTAGTAGCCCTGCTGGCTGTCGAGGGTATTTTGTGGGTCGGTGAGGTGGCCGCCGGTGGTGTAGAAGGCCGTTTGGTTGGCCAGGTTATAATCGAGCACCGAGGTGGTGAGCGTCATGCGCGGGTCGCGCATCACCACGTTGCCGGTCATGCGGGCCGTGCGCTTGTCGCCGTTATAAAAACCCCGGTCACCGTTGATAGTCACCGTATCACTCTGAATGATACGGACATTGCTGAATGCCTCAATCTCATTGCGGTCGAGGTATTGGTAGGCCGAGTCGCAGTACATAAGCACGTCATCCTGCTTGAAGCTGACGTTGCCGAGCAGCTTGCGGATTTTCACGCCGTTGAACACGCCGCCTTGCAGCTCGCGGGTGCCGGGCAGCAGCTGCACCGGCGTGCCCTTGATGGGCGTGCCGGGCTGGCCTGCGGCTGGGGTTTTGGCCGCCACTGGCGGGGGGCGGCGGGCGGGGGTAGTGGGCCGGGGCGTGCCCGGCCGGGTTTGGGCTTGCAGCGACAAAGCCGGCAGCGCCAGCAGAAACCAGAAACTAAAAAAACGAAGGAGCGGCATTCAGGGGCCAAAGGTACGGCGAGTGGCCCGGGGCTAACGCGCATCTTTGCGGCGTAGTGCCCGGCGGCAGTCCGGCCACTGCACTTATGCTGATGAAACTGCACATTTTTGGCGCATCGGGAGCAGGCGTTACCACGCTGGGCCAAACCTTGAGCCAACAGCTTAACGTGCCATATTTTGACACTGACACGTATTTCTGGCTGCCTACCGAGCCGCCATTCACCCAACGCCGCCTCGTGGCTGAGCGCGACGCACAGCTAATTCACGACTTGGCCCAGCACTCCAGCTGGCTGCTGGGTGGCTCGCTGGTGGGCTGGAACGAGCAGTGGCTAATGGCCTTCGACCTGGCTGTATTTCTGTGGCTGCCGCCCTTGCTGCGGCTGGCCCGCCTACAACAGCGCGAGCACGAGCGCTACGGCGAGGCCCTCCAAGCCGATTCAACCCGCGCCGAGCAGTCGCAGACCTTCCTGGCCTGGGCAGCGGGCTACGACGATAATTCGAGTGGCGGCAGTCGCACCTTAGCCAATCATATCAGTTGGCTACGCCGCTTCACTTGCCCGGTGCTGGAGCTGCGTGGCGACCTCACGGTAGCCGAGCGCGTGGCTCGGGTACGGGCTAAGGTGCACGAATTGAGACTAGGCTAAATAGGCAGCAAACATAAACTGCACCATAACGCGCAGCAGCAGCTTTCCGTTGGGCTAAGGCTTCTCCTCCCCTTTCCCATTCTTATCATGCCTGCCCAGCCCTTGCCCCAGCGCATCATTACGCTCGAAGAACACATTGCCTTCCCCGATATGGTGCAGCGCATCGACCCGGCCGTGCGGCAGCAAGCCGGCTGGCCCTCCGATGCCGACCCGCACTCGCCGGTGCGCGAGCAAGGCCGCCAATTAGCCGAAATCGGCCCCGAGCGCCTGGCCCTCATGGACGAAGCTGGCATTACCATC
>CAXUKA010000520.1:0-3293 GCA_964251335.1 uncultured Hymenobacter sp. | reverse complement strand
GACCATACCATCTATGAGGACGGCTTACTTATTTTTAAGTGGCTATTACTCGTTGAGATTCACTTTACTTTTCCCACCTGTTGCAACCTTTTTACTTTTTTCAGGGCAGATTAGGGCATCGCGCCGGATTGCTAGCGATTGGGGCCTTGCTGCTAACCCAGCTGGCGAGCGCCCAAACGGCTACACTCCTTTCGGCCACGCCGCGCCGTAATGCCCCAGCTGCCCCGCGCACCGGGCCGGTGCAGCTCACGTTTTCGGCGAACCTTGACCCGGCTACTGTGGGCAACATCAAGGTGACCGCCACCCAGCAACGGGGCGTACGCGCCGCTACGGCCAGCGTGAGCGCGGGCACCGTGACGCTGGCCGTAGCGGCGGGTGCGCCATTCGGGGCGGGCGAGCTGGTACATGTGAGTGTACCGGCCACGGTGCGCAGCACCAGCGGCCAGCCGCTAGGGCCGCTGGCCTACCAGTTTACGGCGGCCGTAACCGGGCCGGGGCGCGGCATATTCACCACTGGGGTCGATAACCTGGCAGCGGGCGTAACGGCCAGCAACCAGCAGCTAGCCGATATCGATGGCGATGGTGACCTGGACCTGCTGCTAACGCCGCCAGCCGTGAACTACCTGGTGCCCAGCACTGTGCTAGTGCGCCTCAACACGGGCAACGGGACTTTCAGCGCTGGCCCTACCGTGCCCGTGGCCGGCGCGCCGAGCGACATAACCCTCGCCGACCTCGACGGCGACGGCGACCTCGATATGCTGGCCAGCTGCTACAGCACCAACAACACCATTACCCTAAGCACGCGCCTCAACGATGGGCGGGGCAACTTTGGGGGCGGCTCCAACCTGCCGGGTCTGACTTCAGGTGGACACCTGCTCACTACGGCCGACCTCGACGGCGATGGCGACCTCGACATGGTGCTTGCTACGAATACGGCGGGCCAAACCGCCGCTAGCGTGCGCTTCAACCAAGGCAATGGCATCTTTGCCGGTGGCTCGGAGCTAGCCATTACCGGGGGTACGGGAGCGTTTGCGCTCGGCGATATTGATGGCGACGGCGACGCCGATTTTATGACTACGGGCTTTTCGACCGGTGGCATCTATACCTGCCTCAACCAGGGCAATGGCAGCTTTGGCAGTGCCACTGCCTACCAGCTTGGTAATAACCCTGCCAGCATTGCCCTCGCCGACCTCGATGGCGACGGCGACCTCGATATGCTGGCCGGCTGCGCCCGCACCAACACCGTAGAAACCCGCCTCAACGACGGCCAGGGCCACTTTGCAGCTGCCGGTGCCTCGGTGGCTGTGGGCAACTACCCGCAGTTTGTGCGCTTGGTCGACCTAGACAGCGACGGTGACCAGGACGTGCTGACGGGCAACCTCTACGGCGGCAGCGTGAGTGTACGCTTCAACACCGGCGGCACGTTTGGCGGGGGCTCCGACGTGGCGCTGGGCCAGTACACCTTCGGCCTGGTAACAGGCGACCTGGACGGTGACAGCGACGTAGATTTTCTGACCCGCGTAACGCCCGCTACCGGCTCCGACTTCCTGGGCATCGGCTTCAACCAGGGGCCAACCTGCACGGCGGTCGATACCACGGCCACCCTTAGCCCAGCCGGTGGATTATTCTTGGGCTGCGGCCTAGCCACTACCCTTAGCGTGGCGCCCGTGGTGGCAGGGGCTACCTACGAGTGGCAGTATGCCTCGGGGGCTGGCGCAGCCTGGCAGAAGCTGCCGGCTGCCAGCCAGCCTACTTACCAGCCCACCCAGCCGGGCCGCTACCGCGTGCGCCTGGGGCGAGGCGGCTGCGTGGCCCTCACGGCAGGCGTGGAGGTGCGGGCCATCGGCTCTCAAACCTATACGGTGCCCAATATTTTCACCCCCAACGGCGACAACCTGAACGAGGCTTTCGAGTTGCAGCTGGCGGCGCCCCGCACGTTTGCTGTGCAGATTTTTAATCGGTGGGGCCGCGAAGTGTTTCGCACCAGCCAATACGGCGACTCCTGGACGGGTGCGGGCAGCCCCGCCGGCGTCTACTACTACATTTGGCACTACTCGACCGACTGCGACACTACCGAGCGCACGGTGCGCGGCACCATCACGCTAGCTCGCTAAATACTGGCTTGCCCTCCCCTCCTACTGGTTGCTACCTTTGCCTTTGCGTTCGGGCACTTCTCCCACCCCACCGGCCCGAACCAATAATTGCTCACTGCTAACTGATATTAGAAAAAATGGGACGCGCATTTGAATTCCGGAAAGGCCGCAAAATGAAGCGCTGGGACCGGATGTCGAAAGACTTTACCCGCATCGGCAAGGAAATCGTGATGGCTGTGAAAGAAGGCGGCCCCAACCCCGACTCCAACGCTCGCCTACGCACCGCCATCCAAAACGGCAAGGGCGTGAACATGCCCAAGGACCGCGTAGATGCCGCCATCAAGCGCGCCAGCGGCAAGGACGAGAAAGACTACCAGGAAGTTGTGTACGAAGGCTACGGCCCGCACGGCGTGGCCATTGTGGTCGAAACGGCCACCGACAACCCCACTCGCACCGCTCCAAATGTGCGCTTGTATTTCAACCGCAACAACGGCGCGCTCGGCACAGCCGGCAGCAGCGACTACACGTTCACCCGCAAAGGCGTGTTCAAGCTGGCTGCCGAAGGCCTCGACCGCGACGAGCTGGAGCTGGAATTGATTGACGTTGGGGCCGAGGACGTGTACGAAACCACCGAGGAAGACGAGCACGCCGCCGAGCACAAATATATGGTGGTCGAAACCGCCTTCACTGACTTTGGCCAGATGCAGAAAGCGCTGGAAGCCAAAGGTGTGAACGTGGTAAGCGCTACCCTTCAACGCGTACCCAACACCACGGTTTCGCTCAACGACGAGCAGGCCGAAGAAGTGGAAAAGCTCATCGACAAGCTCGAAGAAGACGAGGATGTACAGGCCGTGTACCACACCATGGGGTAATGCTGCGCGGACTTTGTAGTCCGCGAGTGCCACGCCTAATAACTTGCGGACTAAAGCGTCCGCGCAACGACAAACGCCGCTCGTCTTGCCGACGGGCGGCGTTTGTCGTTGGGGGTGTAATAGGCTAAGGCAGCAGCACGATAAATTCGCAAAAGCAATTCTACCTACGCGTGTAATCGCCTTTGCTCATGGCCGATAACTTTCTTGACCCCGTCGCCAACAAAGCCCTCATCAGCCGGCTTTTTCAGCTGATGCCCGACGCCACGCCGCGCTGGGGCACGATGACGGCAGGCCAGATGGTCGTGCACTGGGACGACCAGCTGCGGGT
>CAXUKA010000519.1:0-3323 GCA_964251335.1 uncultured Hymenobacter sp. | reverse complement strand
ACCCACCACTACCCGGTAACAGGCAAAACGGGTTCAGTAATGGTGCATTTCAAGCCTGGCACAGCCACGCTAGCTGCTGCCAATGGCTCGGCTAACCTCGACGACCTGGCCAAGCGCCTGAACGGCGACACAACAATCACCGCTACGGTAGCTGGCCACATCAAGCGCGGCGAGAGCCCGGCGCTGGCCCGCCAGCGCGCCACGGCCGCCATCGACTACCTGGTGAAGAATGGTAAAGTGGCTCGCCGACAGTTGGCCACCACTTCGGCTTCGGCCGCTTCGGCTGATGGCGACACCCGCTTCACGCTCTTTACCAGCGCCACCAGCGCCCTCGAAGCTAGCCTAAACACCCAAAACCCGCTGGCCGTGCAGATTCAGCAGCGCACCTTCCAAAAAGGCGATAACAAGGTGATGGACGACTACCTAACCCGCCCGGTTGGCACCTACACCACCCAGCGTGATGGCCGCTACTATGCTGTGGTCGTCAACCAAACGCTGTCGCCCGGCCCTAAGGCGCTGAGCGATGCCCGTGGCCAAGCCACCAGCGACTACCAGACTTACCTGGAAAAGCAGTGGATTGAGCAGCTGCGCCAACAATACCCGGTGAAAGTAAACGACACCGAAGTAAACAAGCTGATTACCAAGTAGCCTCAACGGCTAACCTAACGTCCCGGTCGGTTTTACGGCCGGGACGGATTTTTCTTATCGCTCTTTCGCGTTATTGCCGCACTGCCGGCAACCTTTCGCCCTTCCGGCGGCTCTATAGCTTATGCAACGTATCCTTAAGCGTCTGCCGACGCTCGCTATTCTAGCTCTATCCTCGCTGCTGGCGCTGCCGCAGACCAGCCACGCCCAGCTGGGCATCAGCCGCCCGCGTGGGCAGGAGCTGGTCGATGGCATCGCGGTGAAAGTAGACAACCAGATTGTGCTGCGCTCGGACGTAGACAACATCATGGCGCAGGAAGTGGCCCGCGCCCAGGGTAAGCCCCTGCCGCCCGATTTGCGCTGCAAAATCCTGCAAAGCCTAGTACTGACGCGCCTTATGCTGGCCCGCGCCGAGGTCGACTCCGTGACCGTAACCGACCAGCAAGTAAACTCGGAGCTCGACCGCCGTATGGCTTATTTCGTGCAGCAGGTAGGCTCGGAGAAGAAGCTGGAGGAAATGTATAATAAGTCGCTTCGCGCCCTCAAGGACGACCTACGCGGCCAGGTACACGACCAGCTGGTGCAGCAGAAAATGCAAGAGCAGATTGCCGGCAAAGTGACCGTGACGCCCCGCGAAGTGAAGGAGTACTTCGACAGAGTACCCAAGGATAGCATTCCGTACTTCTCGACCGAAGTAGAAGTAGGCCAGATTGTTATCCCGGCCCAGGTAAATGACGCCGCCAAGCAGGCAGCTATTGTTAAGCTCAACGAATTGCGGGCGCGTATCCTGGCAGGCGAGAAGTTTGAAACCCTGGCCAAAGAGTTTTCGCAAGACCCTGGCTCGGCCGTGGAAGGCGGCTACCTAGGCTTTTTCAAGCGCGGCGAATTGGTGCCACCCTACGAAGCTGCCGCCCGTAAGCTGGAGCCCGGCCAACTGTCACCGGTAGTAGAGTCACAGTTTGGCTTTCACCTTATCCAACTCATTGAACGCAAGGGTGATTCGTACTCGACGCGCCACATTCTACTGAAACCCGAAACTGGCACCGTCGACGTGAGCGCTTCAGCTACGAAGCTCGCCCGCATTCGCCGCCAGATTTTGAGCGACAGTATTTCCTTCGCTAAAGCCGCCAAAGAATACAGCGAGGACAAGGCCACTAATTCCAACGGCGGCCTGCTGGCTAACCGTCAAGATGGTGGCTCGCGCCTGCCTCTTGATAAGCTCGACCCAGCTATCTTCTTCACTATCGATACGATGAAGGTGGGCCACATCACGCCGCCCATGCCCTACCGCACCGACGATGGCAAGGACGCCATGCGCATTCTGTACCTCAAGTCGAACACCGCTCCCCACCAAGCCAACATCACCGACGACTACCAAAAAATCTCGCAGGCCGCGCTAGCCCAGAAGAAAAACCGGGCGCTGGATGAGTGGTACGAAAAAAACCGCAGCACCGTATACTTAGAAGTTGCTCCTGAGTATGAATCGTGCAAAGTCTTGACGGCTAGCACTGAGTAAACGCCTATTGTCATGCTGAGCCTGTCGAAGCATCTCGCGTGGTTAACTAACTCTCTACGTTAGAATTTCCTACGCCACGCGAGATGCTTCGGCCAAGTTCAGCATGACTTTTTTTATTGTTGTCAGCTTATTCTAATGGCTCAATTTCAAAACGATAAAGAAGCCGCCGACTCCCTGACGCGCGCCTACCAGCAGCTGCGGCAGGAGATAGGAAAAGTGATAGTGGGGCAGGATGACGTGGTACGCCTGGTGCTCACGGCCGTGTTTGCCCAAGGCCACTGCCTGCTGGTAGGCGTGCCCGGCTTGGCCAAGACGCTGCTCATCCAGACCATCGCCGACTCGCTCGACCTCTCGTTCAACCGCATTCAGTTCACGCCCGACCTGATGCCCTCCGACATCGTAGGCTCGGAAACCCTGACGCAGCAGCGTGATTTTCAGTTTGTAAAAGGTCCGATATTTTCCAATATCATCCTGGCCGACGAAATCAACCGTACGCCGCCCAAAACCCAGGCTGCCTTGCTCGAAAGCATGCAGGAATACGCCGTGACGGTGGCCGGGCAGCGCTACCCGTTGGCGCGTCCCTTCTTCGTGCTGGCTACCCAGAACCCCATCGAGCAGGAAGGCACCTACCCCCTACCCGAGGCACAGCTCGACCGCTTTATGTTCAACATCGAGCTGGGCTACCCGAGCTACCAAGAAGAGTTGAACATCGTGAAGAACACTACTTCCGACCGCAAGCCGGTAGTAAACAAGATATTGCATTCCGATGACATTCAGGCTTATCAAGCCTTGGTACGCCGCGTGCCAGTGGCCGACAACGTAGTCGAATACGCCGTGGGCCTGGTGCACAAAACCCGCCCGCAAGGCGAGCGCGCAGCGCCCCGCGCCAAGCAGCTGCTGGAGTGGGGTGCCGGCCCCCGTGCCAGCCAGTACCTCATCGTGGCGGCCAAGTGCAACGCCCTGCTCACCGGCAAGTACTCGCCCGACATTGAAGACGTGCGCGCCGTAGCTTTGCCCATCTTGCGCCATCGCCTCGTCCGCAACTTCAAGGCGGAGGCCGAAGGCATCAGCATCGAGCAGATTATAAAAGAGTTATTATAAACAGTTTGTCATGCTGAGCTTGCGAAGCATCTTATCACGCTCGCATTGCTCAGAACAACCT
>CAXUKA010000518.1:0-3337 GCA_964251335.1 uncultured Hymenobacter sp. | reverse complement strand
CCTCTTCAGTTATTTGCGAAGTGCCTAAACGCAAAAAAGGCCGGCTACCTCGCGGTAACCGGCCTTTTACACTTCTAAAGCGCTCTTACTTCACTTCGCCAGCCTCGGGCTCCGAGGGGGCCTCTTCGGGCCGCTCATCGCTGGGCAGGTTGGGCTTTTCGTCGCTCTTGCTGATAGCAAAAGTCAACTCCTCTTTGCCATCTTCAAAGTCAGCCACAATGACATCGCCGTGTAGCAGCTGAGCTTTCAAGATTTCCTCAGCAATCGGGTCTTCGATATACTTTTGGATGGCCCGGTTGAGCGGACGAGCGCCGTATTTGGGGTCGTAGCCTTTTTCGGCCACAAAGTCCTTGGCTTTCTCAGTCAGCTCCACTTTGTAGCCAAGCGTAAGCACGCGGCTAAGCAGCTTGCTGAGGCTGATGTCGATAATCTTGTGGATGTCTTTCTTCTCCAGCGAGTTGAAGACAATCACATCGTCCAAGCGGTTGAGGAACTCGGGCGAGAAGGTCTTACGCAGGGCGTTGGTAATCGTGCCTTTGGTAATCTCGTCCATGTTCTCGTTGCGGGCTTTCGTGCCAAAGCCGATGCCAGCGCCGAAGTCCTGCAAATCACGCGCCCCGATGTTCGAGGTCATGATGATGATGGTGTTACGGAAGTCCACTTTGCGGCCCAGGCCGTCGGTCAAAATACCGTCATCCAACACTTGCAGCAGCAAGTTGTACACGTCGGGATGCGCCTTCTCAATCTCGTCGAGCAGGATAACCGAGTACGGCTTGCGGCGGATTTTCTCCGTCAACTGGCCGCCTTCTTCGTAGCCCACGTAGCCGGGAGGCGCGCCGACCAGGCGCGATACGCTAAATTTCTCCATGTACTCCGACATATCGACGCGTACCAGCGCATCTTCCTTGTCGAAGAGGTAGGTAGCCAGCACCTTGGCTAACTCCGTTTTACCTACACCCGTTGGGCCGAGGAATACGAATGAGCCAATCGGCTTCTTGGGGTCTTTCAAACCAACGCGGGTGCGCTGAATGGCTTTCACCAACTGCTTGATAGCCTTGTCCTGGCCGATTACTTTGCCTTGCAGCTCCTCACCCATGTTGAGCAGCTTCTGGCTTTCGTTCTGGGCCACGCGGTTCACGGGGATGCCGGTCATCATGGCGATTACCTCGGCCACGTTTTCCTCTTTCACCGTGTAGCGCTTCTTCTTGGTTTCGTCTTCCCACGACTTTTTGGCCGTTTCGAGCTGCTCCAGAAGCTTCTTCTCGGTATCGCGGAGCTTGGCGGCTTCCTCGTATTTCTGCGATTTCACCACGCGGTTTTTCTCCGTCTTGATGTTCTCAATCTGCTCTTCGAGCTTGAGAATATCCTCGGGCACCACGATGTTATTGATGTGCACGCGGGCACCAGCCTCGTCGAGAATGTCGATGGCTTTGTCCGGCAGGAATCGGTCGCTCATGTAGCGGTCAGAGAGCTTCACGCACTGCTCAATGGCTTTGTCAGTGTACACCACGTGGTGGTGGTCCTGATACTTGTCCTTTATATTGTGCAGAATCTCAATAGTTTCCTCGGGCGTGGTGGGGTCCACCATCACCATCTGGAAACGACGGGCCAAGGCACCATCTTTCTCGATGTACTGGCGATACTCGTCCAGCGTGGTAGCGCCGATGCATTGAATTTCGCCACGGGCCAGAGCTGGCTTGAACATGTTCGAAGCATCGAGCGAGCCCGAAGCCCCGCCAGCACCCACGATAGTGTGCAGCTCGTCAATGAACAGGATAACGTCGGGCGACTTCTCCAGCTCGTTCATCACGGCTTTCATGCGCTCCTCGAACTGACCGCGGTACTTGGTACCAGCCACCAGCGAAGCGAGGTCAAGCGTCACTACGCGCTTGTTAAAGAGCACGCGGCTTACTTTCTTCTGGATGATGCGCAGGGCCAGGCCCTCGGCGATGGCCGTTTTACCAACGCCTGGCTCACCAATCAGAATTGGGTTATTCTTTTTGCGGCGGCTCAGTACCTGGGCCACGCGCTCAATTTCTTTTTCACGGCCCACGATGGGGTCGAGCTTATCGTCTTCAGCGAGTTTGGTGAGGTCGCGGCCGAAGTTATCGAGCACCGGAGTGCGCGATTTTTCGCCGGCCTTGCGGGTGCCAGCGGCACCGGCCCCTTGGTTGCCCTGGCCTTGGCCGCGGCCACCCTGGCCCTGACCAAAGAGGCGGTCATCATCGTCGTCGGTATCCGGCTTCTCGGCTTTGGGGCCGGTGCTCGGAGCCGCGCCGTGGTAGTCGAGCGAGTCGCGCACGGTTTCGTAGTTCACGTTGAATTTGGAAAGAATTTGGGAAGAAATATTGTCCTCATCGCGCAGAATCGAGAGGAGCAAGTGCTCGGTACCAATGATTTCTGACTTGAAAATCTTGGCTTCGAGGTAGGTGATTTTCAGCACCTTCTCGGTCTGCTTGGTCAGCGGAATCGAGCCCGTGATGCTGGTGCCTTGGGTGGCGGTGTTGCGCGTGGCTTGCTCAAGGGCAAACTTCAGCTCGTCGGTGGCCACACCCAGCTTTTTGAGTAAGCCCAAGGCAGTGCCTTCGCCTTCGCGAATCATGCCCAGCAGCAGGTGCTCAGTGCCGATATAGTCGTGCCCCAGGCGGATGGCCTCCTCCCGGCTGAGGGAGATAACCTCCTTGACGCGGTTTGAAAATTTAGCTTCCATGCAAGCAAGAATAATAATAAGCCGTACAGATAACTTCTACCGGAATGCTAACGAATAGTTACGTTACGCCGATACGGATTTAAACGATTGATAACTGGAAAACAAGCTGCTTCGGGCGAAGGTTCGGGGTAAATAAAGGAAGTAAAAACTTAGTTTACAAAAACTGCCCCGCCGCCGGCCCTTGCATAAATAGTAAATCCAGCACGCTGAGCCCAGGTACAAATGCGGGGCCAAATACTTGCAAATACGGCCGCTGCGACGTACTGTCAGGTTCGGGCAGATTTGGGCCGCCCTTGGGTGTCAGGAAGTCTCTTTTGTCAAGGAGTAAAGGAGTGGATGAGTGACCGAGTGAAGGGCTAGGGGAGAGGTACTCGGCCGTAAACTCGATGGGCAGCGGCCAGCGCAGGCAGCGCAGCAGCAAGTGAAGCATTTCGAGATTTAACTCCCAAAGCAGGACGGGCTTGCTGGCATAAATATCCTGCAAATAATCAGCGTAATATCCGAAATAAGGCGAACTGTTATACGCCGTTTGCAAGGTGCGAAAGTGACGGTGCATCCAGTTTTGGCGGTAGTCGATTTCGATTTCGCTGGTGCACACTTTCTCGGAGCGGGCCCCATCTACTACTG
>CAXUKA010000517.1:0-3341 GCA_964251335.1 uncultured Hymenobacter sp. | reverse complement strand
GGCCCAGGTTCACCCCAACCCCGGCGAAGGACGGCATCAGGTGGGCCGCGTCGCCGATGAGCGTGATGGGGAACGGGCGGTGCGCATGCCAGGGCTGGTCCAGGGGCAGCTGGCGGGCGGGCAAGCCGACGAACGTGGTCGGGGCCTGAAAAAGCTGCTGGTAAATGGGGGCCCACCGGGCGAACAGCTCGGCCAGGAACGCGCGGATAGTGGAGGGGTTCGCGAAGTCCAGGCCGTTGTCCAGCAACCAGCTCGCCGGCCGTCGGAAGCTGACGCCGTAGCTCAGCGCCCCGGCGTTGTCCGGGTTGGCCGCGAACGTGAGGCCGTCGCCGGCAAACATGAGGATATTCTGCTGACAGAGGCGGTAGAAGTCGGGGCAGTTTTGGGCCGGCTCCGCTATTTCGCCCTGAATGATGAAGGTGCCCGTGTAGGCAACCTCCGCGTCCGTCACGTACTGCCGGGCCCGCGACATGCCCCCGTTAGCCCCGATAACGACATCGGCCGTGACCGGGGGGCGGTCGGCAAAGTGCAGCTGCCAGCCGCCCGGCGCCGGCTCCAGGCGGGTAAACTGGTGGTCCCACTGCACGGTACCGGCCGCCAGACTGTCCAGCAACAGGGTGCGCAGCGCGTTGCGGTTTAGCTCGGGATTTGTCGTGTTCGGGGGAGTTGTCCGCAGCACCTGGCCCTGCTCGTCGATGAACGTCCGGCCCATGGGCTTGGCCAGCTCGAAGTAGCGGGCCAGCAGCCCCGCTGCTTGCAGGGCCACTTGGCCGGTGTCCTCGTGTAAGTCCAGCGTGCCGCCCCACACGCGGGCCTGGGGCGTGGCGTCCCGTTCGTATACGGTCACGTTTGTGCCGTGCTGTTGGAGCAGGCGGGCCATGGTTAAGCCCACCGGCCCGGCTCCGAGGATGGCGACTTGTCGGTTATGCAGCAACATAGCTTGTCTGGACGTGAGATAAGGTTCACGCTGCAAAGTTGCCGAGCTTGCTACCGTCCTCTTTTGTACAAATGCGACAAAATCGGAGCGCCCCTACCCTGGTGACTGTTTTTGAAGAGTGAGCGGTTTGTGGCGGGAAACGACGGCGGCTGTTGTCGAAAGGGTAGTGGCACCTTTTTACGGGCCGCTCACCCATACATGGCTAACACATAAGAACAACCCCACAGCCTACCTGGTGCTCTCGTCAGAAGTCGACATGCTTAGGGTAATTTTATTCCCCGGCTGCTATAAGAAGGCCCTTAGTGGACTAATTGGTTTTGATAGTCAATTACTTGAATGCATAGCAGCCATATGCTATGCGCACAGAGTCGCCGTGATAGTTTAGCCCTCATCGCGACCCACGCCAATTATCTAAGCTCTCCAAGCGGTTGATTGCACGAGCACTCCAAAAAACGGTAGTTAAGGAAGACCCACTAATCAGCGTTTTAGGGGCTCTTATAAGCACTCACTACAGCCCCCATTATACGGTCCTTTTTTTGAGAGCGTAAGGACACTGCCTACGTAATGACAGCAAGAGATTCCTCAAAAGAGCCGTTTCTTTAGCTCCCTACGCTGCTATTCACGCATATTAAGACTTTGAACGAATTATATGGGTCAATAGGCCAACGCCCACGCCCAGCAGTTGCGCCGCGTCATCGGCCGCGCTCAGCAAGACGCGGTATCAGGTCCCGGGTAGATTGCCGTGTAGGGCGAGGAGGAAATCAGTTCAGCGATGCTTTGTATTGCGTGGGGCTCAGCCGGGTTTTCTGCTTGAAGAGCTTGCTCAGCGACTGCGGGTGCTCGAACCCTAGTTGGTAAGCCACCTCTGCCACCGACAAAGCTGTGCTGGAGAGATACTCTTTGGCCTTGTCAATCAGTTTTTCGTGAATGAGCTGTTGGGTGTTCTGGCCAGTCAGCATGCGCAGCATGTCGCTGAGGTAGCGCGGGGAAAGGTGCACCTGCCCGGCCAGGTACTCCACTGTGGGCAGGCCCTGACGCAGGGGCCGTTCCTGGTCGAAATAGGCGGCCAGGAGCTGCTCCAGTTGGGTCAGCACGTCGTGGCTGGCGGCTTTGCGCGTGATGAACTGGCGCTTGTAGAACCGGTTGCTGTAGTGCAGCAGCGTTTCGAGGTGCGCCACCAGAATGTCCTGACTGCACTCGTCAATGGCGTTGTGCAGCTCCTCTTCCAGGCGCGTGAAAAGCGCCAGCACCACAGTTTTCTCTTTTTCCGACAAGTGCAGGGCCTCGTGGCTGTCGTAGGAAAAGAAGCCGAAGCGCCGGATGGCCGTGCCCAGCGAGTAGTGGCGAATAAAATCGGGATGAACCAGCAGGGAAATGCCGAAATACTCTGTGTCGCTGACCGTCGAAATCAACTGGCCCGGCGCCGTAAATACTAGAGTGCCGTCGTCAAAGTCGTAGTAGCGCTGCCCGTAGCCCGTCCGGCCCTTGAGCCGCTTTTTGTACGAGATGTTGTAGAAGTCCAGGCTAAACGCCTGCGGCAGGCGGCTGGTATCGGCGGCCACCTGGGTGTTGTCGAACAGACTCACCAGCGGATGCAGCGGCTGGGGCAGCCCCGCCAACCGGTGCAGCTCGGCGATAGAAGTGAACCGGTGCGGAGCAGGGGTTTTCATGCGGCAGCGCCAAATAGCTTAGTCCGGCCAACAGAGAGCCAACTGGTTAGTCATGCAGAAAGTTGTCGGCCATAAAGCGGTGAAATGCCTGCTGGCCCAGCTCCTGGCGCTTGGCGTAGAGGGCCTGCGCGTCGTCGCCGGCCAGGTAGCGGAGCTGGTCTTTGCCATCGGTCGCCGCTTCGTACACCACTGCCGCGATGCTGGCCGCCGGGGCAAACGTACTGCTTTCGGCCTTGGCAAAAAAGCCGTCCATCTGCCGGGCATAGGCCGGGTGAGAAGCCAGGTCGTAGGAGCGGCTCATAAAGTCGGTCTGAATGGCGCCAGGGGCCACGGTTTTCACCTGAATGCCAAACGGGGCCAGCTCAAACGCCAGACTTTCCGACCAGCCTTCCAGCCCCCACTTGGCGGCGTGGTAGAGCGAGGAGAAGGGAAAGCTCACCAAGCCCCCGAGTGAGGTGGTGGTAATAAATACCCCTTGCCGGCGCTCCCGAAAATGCGGGATGAAGGCCTGCGTGACCCGGACAGGCCCGAGCAGGTTGGTGGTCAGCTGGCGCGTCAGTTGCGCGTCGGTGGTGGCTTCCAGGGGCCCCGACAGGCCGTAACCCGCGTTGTTGAATACCACGTCGACGGGCCCCAGAGCCAAGGCCGGTGCCGCGGCGGCCTGGATTTGGGCCGGGGCGTTAACGTCTAGGGGCGGCGGGGTCATGTCGGCGATCTGGCGCATCGCCGTGACA
>CAXUKA010000516.1:0-3360 GCA_964251335.1 uncultured Hymenobacter sp. | reverse complement strand
GTCGTGGTGGGCCATGAGAGTGTCTTCGAGGGCTTGGGCCTGGGCAGCGGGGGTGGCCGCCGTGGGCGGTGTGGTGGTGCCGGCGCTATTGCAGCCGGGCAGGAGGGCAATCGAAGTCAGCAGAAGGGCCGCCCGCAGCGGCAACGACAGTTTATTCATGCTGCAAAGGTAGGGTAGGCCCACGCCGGGCTACACAATTTGGGGTTGGGCTGGTTAATTAGGAAAGCCTCAAACTCCGGTTTGGGGTATAAGCCAAAACAACAGTCATGGTGAGCGCAGCGCAGCGGAGTCGAAGCATCTTGGCCGCTTCGTTGCTAACGGAAGAAGTTAGTTCACCAGCCAAGATGCTTCGACTCCGCTTTGCTGCGCTCAGCATGACAGTTATGATTAACAACCAATTCACTACATATGCAAACCCGCCAACTAGGCCGCGCCGGCCTCACGGTTTCTACCCTCGGCCTTGGCTGCATGGGCATGTCTGATTTCTACGGCCAGCCCGACGATGCCGAAAGCCTGCGTACCCTGGCCCGCGCTCTGGAGCTGGGCGTAACCTTCCTAGACACCGCCGACATGTACGGCCCCCACACCAACGAGGAGCTGCTAGGCCGCTTTTTCAAGGAAGATAAAACCCGCCGCGACCAGGTGCAGCTGGCCACCAAGTTCGGCATCGTGCGCGATGCCAACGACCCCACCAAGCGTGGCATCAGTGGCCGGCCCGAGTACGTGCGGCAGGCGGCCGAAGGCAGCCTCAAGCGCCTAGGCGTCGACCATATCGACCTCTACTACCAGCACCGCGTGGACCCTACCGTGCCTATTGAGGAAACTGTAGGTGCCATGAGCCGCCTCGTGGAAGAAGGAAAAGTGCGCTTCCTGGGCCTCAGCGAGGCCGGGGCCGAAACCATCCGGCGCGCCCACGCCACGCACCCCATCTCGGCCGTGCAAACCGAATACAGCCTCTGGAGCCGCGATGTAGAGGTAGAAGTGCTGCCCGCGTTGCGCGAGCTGGGCATTGGGCTGGTGCCGTACTCGCCGCTCGGCCGGGGTTTTCTGACGGGCGAGATTCAGAAGTTTGAAGACTTCGCGCCCGACGATTACCGCCGCTTTTCGCCCCGCTTCCAGGGCGATAATTTCGACAAAAACCTCAAGCTGGTAAACCACCTGCGCGACCTCGCCCAAAGCAAAGGCGTAACGGCCGGCCAGCTGGCCCTTGCTTGGGTACTGGCCCAGGGCGACGACCTCGCGCCCATCCCTGGCACCAAGCGCGTGAAATACCTCGAAGAGAACGTAGCCGCCGCCGACATCAAGCTGACTACCGACGAGCTGCGCCACCTCGACGAGCTGCTGCCGCTGGGCGCGGCGGCGGGCACCCGCTACCCCGAGGCCATGATGGCCGCCGTGAACCGGTAATAATCTCAGCTAGGCTGCTTCTAAAAAACGCCCGTCGGCTTCGTTGTTGACGGGCGTTTTTCGGGTTAGTGAAGCGCATAAATTCAACTTTCCTTTGAAGGAGCGTAGCGCAAGAGGGTACCGCCAGCTGGTACCTGCTCTAGCGTTGCTGTTGCGCTGGCAAATAGGTAGTTGCATCTATGGGCCGCCAATCGTTGGGCTCGCTGGCGGTGGCATAGGTGGCACGCAGGAACACCCGCAATTTACTCTCATAGCGACTGCCCGTGCGGAGCGCTTTCTGAAAGGCGGCCAGTGAATCGACGGGCGGTGTGAGGGATATTGCCACGGGTATCAGGCGATTGCCCCGGGCCGGTAACTCCACGCTAATCGCCTTGGTAGCCACAAAATTCCAATACTGCTTATTGAAGCTCACGTTGCCCAAGGCTGTATCCAGACGGACGGCCTGCGGGAGGTGGTTGGTGAAGGCAAGCGTGAGATATAGCTGTGCCGGCTGCCCCTTGGTAGCCGCGCCGAGGCTGTCGCGGGTTACCCGCACACTTACGGTTGGCACGTAGCGCCCGTGGTCATTGATGTTAAGGGCGCACTGCCCCCATAGCAACAGCGCCAGCAGGCCCAGCAGCAGCAGGGCGGGCAAGCGGACGGCAGCAGCACTGGTAGCGTGGGACATAGCGGCTAATTTACTGCTCTTTCCCGCACCCGTGGCTTGGCTGGGAAGGGCCATGCTACTTGTGGTTTCCAGTAGCTCGTCGGTGGCTACATTTTCTTCGCACACGTAGCATGCTCGCGCGGGCACTTACGCCGGCCCTTTCTATGCTACCGACTTCTTCCAACGCTACTACGCATACCGAGCCTCAGTTTCCCCTGTATATAAAAGCGCCGCTGGTGCTGCTGGGGCTGGCGCTGGTGGTGTTTACGCTGCACATTGCCAGCGACCTTATTTTTCCGCTGTTTTTCGCGGCCATTTTCGCCATCATGCTGCATCCCGTAGAGCAGTGGCTGGTGCGGCACCGGGTGCCGCCGCTGCTGGCTATCGGCCTCACGGTGGTGCTGGGCGTGGCGGCGCTGCTGGCACTGGTGTACTTTATTTATCTGGAAGCCGCACAGCTATCGAGCCAGCTGCCGATGTTCAAGACCAAGCTGCTGCAAACTACTGGGCAGCTAGAGCAGTGGCTGAATACCCGCTTCGGCATCACCAGCCAGAAGCTGCGGGGCTACGTGAATGAGGCCGGCAGCCGGGCCGCCGGCCTGCTGGGTGGCACGCTCACGGCGGTGTCGGGGCTGCTGGTGGTGGCCACGCTGATTCCGGTGTACATCTTTTTGCTGTTTCTGTACCAGCGCCGGCTGGTCGATTTTCTGACCCAGGTATTCTCGGGCCACCGCCAGGACAAGGGCGTGGCCGAAGTGTTGCACGAAAGCAAATCGGCCATTCAGAGCTACATGGTGGGCCTGCTCATTGAGGGCAGCATCGTGGCGGTGCTTAACGTGGCGGGCCTGCTGGTGCTGGGCATCCCGTATGCGCTGCTGCTCGGCGTGCTCGGGGCGCTGCTCAATTTTATTCCCTACATCGGCGGGCTCACGGCCATTTTGCTGCCGGTGATTATGGCCTTCGTGGCCAAGCAGGGCTACGGCTACCCGCTGGGGGTAGTGGCGGTGTACATCGTCATTCAATTTATTGATAACCACTACCTCATTCCACGCATCGTGGCTTCCAAAATCAAGGTCAATGCCTTGGTAGCCATCGTGGGCGTGCTGGTGGGCAATGCCATCGGCGGCGTGGCAGGCATGTTTCTGGCGTTGCCAGTTATCGCCATCCTCAAAATAATCTTCGACCGCATCGATGGGCTGAAACCGTGGGGCTTGCTGCTGGGCGATGAGGAGCCTACTGCGCGCACCAAAGCTGCGCGAATAAAGGCGTAAGCTAGAGGGCTCGTTCTGGACTGCCTTGCGTGGACC
>CAXUKA010000515.1:0-3366 GCA_964251335.1 uncultured Hymenobacter sp. | reverse complement strand
TCTCTACCGCACCGTTGAATAGCTTGAACAGTGCGGTAGAAATGCTTCGACAAGCTCAGCATGACGAGCGTTTTTAATTTTAATAATTTTAATAAAAGCTTAGTGGCTAGCGGCCAACAGCTCTGGAAGCCCAAAGCTGCACCAGTAGTACCCAACCCGCCCCACTGCTCCAGCCGGCCAACACATCGGAAGGAAAGTGCACGCCCAAATACATGCGCGCCCACCCTACTCCAAAAGCAAACAATGGAGCCAGCGCCCATGCCCGCCGATGGCGGGGCAGCACGAAAAACAACGCCGCCGCCACCGCCGCCGTATCCATAGCGTGGCCGCTTGGGAAGCTGAATGTATGTTCGGGCCGTAGGCTTATCCACAGTGTAGGCCGGGGCCGTGTGGATAAGTGCTTGATGACCTGCGTGAGCAGCATCGAGCCACCCACCCCGGCTGCAAACAACCGGGCATCGCGCCGACGACCAACATACGCCAACGCTGCCGTAGTAAGCACCCCGACGGTTATCATCGGAATGGTGTCGCCCACGATGGAAAGCGTAATCGCCAGCCGGTCGAGCGCCGGGGTGGCGTGGCGGTGCAGCCCTTGCAGCACCGGCGCATCGAAGGGCGCGCTGCCGCGCATGGACACCAGCGCCGCCATTGTGCCGAAAACTCCCCAGGCCAGTGCCGCCGGCAGCCATAGGCTGCGCGGGCGGATTAGCGGCGAGTCGGTCGAGGCTGGGCGTAGGACTGAGTTTGGCATAGCGGGCGAGTAAGCAGGCTGCTTACGCAAAAACCTGCCAGGCAGTGGCCTGGAAAGTGGGACCTCGTTATTTTGCCGCGTCCCTATTTTCTCAAACACCTAACCTACCTCTATGCAACACATTATCACTGAGCGGCTACTGCTGCGGCCTATGCAACTGACAGATGCGCCCGGCATGCTCGAGCTGGACAGCGACCCGGCTGTGCATCGCTACCTGGGCGGCATTGGTGGGCCGCGTTCGGCTAGCTTGGCTGATAGTGAGGGCACTATTCGCTTTATACAAGCGCAATACGTGGCCAATGGTATCGGGCGCTGGGCAGTGCTGCTGCGCGCTACCGGCGAGTTTATGGGCTGGGCGGGGTTGAAGCTGGTAACCGGCCCGGTAAATGGGCAGCACGATTTTTATGACATCGGCTACCGCTTTATCCCGCGCTACTGGGGGCAGGGCTACGGCTACGAGGCCGCGCAGGCATGGTTGACGTATGGCTTTGACACGCTGAAACTGCCCCGCATCTGCGCCTACGCCGACGTGAATAATGCCGGCTCGCGCCGCATTCTAGAGAAAATTGGCTTGCGGCCGGGCAACACGTTTGAGGAAGGCGGCACGGCCTGCGTGTGGTATGCGGCTGATAATTCAAATAACTAGCTTGCAATTTTATTTTACTTTTTGTAAAAATTACTTGACTTATTGTAAAGCAAGCTTGTATGTTTACTAGCAGTAAGAACAGCCTCCGAAATGAGTCGGGCTGGCTGTAGTCTTCCAGAAAATATGCTTACGCGCTATTTATTTCCTCACCGCTTTAAGTGGGTGGGCTGGGTACTAGTGATAGTGGGTGGGGTGCTAGGAGTACTGGAATTCACAGAATTATTTAAACTGCCACCGTTCATGCACTGGCTGCCACAGGGATTTACGGAAGCTTATTCTGGTCCGATACTGCCCTCACCTCGCGCCAATACCGACCTTTATGCCGTGTTATTTATCATGGGTGGCCTGCTAGCGGCTTGTTCCCGCGAACGGTTTGAAGACGAGTATATAAGTCGTATCCGGCTCGACTCCCTGCTGTGGGCACTTTATGCTTACTACGCAATATTAGCCCTGGCCTGGGTGCTAGTAAGCGGCTCTCCATTCATTTCTGTTATGGTTTACGCCATGTTCGCACCTCTGTTGCTGTTTCTGGTGCGGTTTCAATTGGCCCTGCGCTTTACAGCCCGCGCCCTACCCGATGAAAAATAACCTGCGCGTAGAGCGCGCCATCCTACGCCTGACCCAGGACGAACTAGCCCGTCGCATCGGCGTGAGCCGCCAGACCATCAACGCCATGGAAGCCGGCAAATACGTGCCCTCCACTGTATTAGCGCTAAAGCTAGCACAAGTATTTAGTAAACCAGTTGAGGCGTTTTTTACTTTAGAAGATACTGATTAATAAGCTATTTGGGTTAATTATCTAATTAATCAGTCGGCTTTCGCAGCATCTACAAAAAAGAAATCCGGCCGAGCAGTAGCCCAGCCGGATTTTATCAGCTAATCAATTGCCTTACAAGCTCGCCAACTCGGTACGCAACTCTTCCAGCGTGACGGGGCGAAACTGCAAATCGGGTGGCGTGGGCTGGCCCAGGCTTACGGCAGTGGTAGCCAGGTAGGTAATGCCTTTCTCGCGGCGCAGGGCTACGATAGTGGCCGGCTGACCGCTGGGCACTTGCTCAAATACGGCCGTGTTGCCCTCAGTGCGCGAGCTGGCCAGGATGCTGCGCTGGCCTTTGAACACCAGCGAAACTACCGTGGCCGGCGCGGGGGCTTGCACCGCAAACTCGATGCGCGGGCCGGGGTCGAGCAGGCGGTCGCAGTTTATCCAGCCCAGGCCGCCAGCCACCAACTCGTAGTAGAGGCCGCCATCGAGGGTGAGCGGGGCATTTTTTTCGCTTTTGCTGCGGAACTGTCGGGCAAATTCGGCGCGGCTACGCTGCCCTTCCTTGGCCAGCTCTTCGTTCACTTGCTTGTCCATCAACTGCCAGGAAAAGCCCATCAGCCGCTTACCCGAGCGGGCATACAGCACCGAAAACACGCCCCGCGCCGTGCTTGTCGTGCGCCCGCCGTGGGGCCGCGTGCTGATAAAACTGGCCGCGTGCTGCTGCGGCAACTGCCGGAGCGCCGCCAAGGCCTTCTCGGCAAGTAGCGAATCGCCGGTCACCAGTTGCGGCGGCAGTAGGGTACCAGTGCTATCTACCACCACATCGAATATAAGGGCGTGCCGGATGGCAGTGCGATTTCCCTCGCTCAATTCCTTCAGCATCAGCCGCTCATCCTTGCCGATGGCACGCTTGCGCCGCAGCCGGGCCTGGTCGGCTTTCGAGTCAGGCATCAGGCGGTCAAATTCTTTAAGAAACGCCTTTTCGCTCATATCGAAGCGCGGCCAGCGCGGGCTTTTGGGCGGGTGCAGGGCCACCCACTTTTGCAGATTTGCCCGGCTTGAGGTGGGGTTGCTGTTGGAAGACAACTGCCAATCGGGGGCGTGGCTAATGTCATTGCTCACACCCTCATACAACTGCATGTCAGGCAATTGCTTCGCAGTGGGCATCTGGATAAGAATCTGCATACCTGGGCGCAGGTCGACCGT
>CAXUKA010000514.1:0-3396 GCA_964251335.1 uncultured Hymenobacter sp. | reverse complement strand
GCACAGCCGCATCAGGAGCCTGGATAAGAAAAATAACCTCCTGAAAGTCAGGGGAAAGAAAGTTAGCTAGTGCCAGCAGGCGCATTATGTGGCCCAAGCCAATGGTGGCGTTGCCATCGGCCCGCAGCACGAGGCGGGGGGCTAGCGGCGTAGAAAAGTCAGCGCTCATGGCCGCAAAGAAAGGCCGTAGTATCAAGCTTGCATTGCGCTAGCGCTGCACGTTGCCCGCGTTGATGTCGGCCAGCCACGGGTGCCGGGCCAGCAGTGCGGGCAAGCTAGTCATATTGGTAAGCGAAAAATTAGCTCCCAACTCGTTGAATAGCAGGCTTAACAGTGCGTAGTCGCTAGGATAATCCACTGTGAGGCGTAGGGCGGCCACGGCGGGCGGCACTGTCAGCGGCAGGGTTTCGAGCCGAAACAGCTCGGGGTGGCGACGTAGGTAGGGCGTTACGTGCTCGCGCTCGTCGGGCTGGCGGGCTTCGCGGTGGGCGCGCTGCAGAGCTGAAGTACTGATTACCTCTAGGTTAGTGCCGAGTGGTAGGCCACTGGTATACGTGTAATCGGCCCCGGTGGCGAGGTGGTGGGCCACCGCCGCATCCAAAAAATTGGGGTTAATGGCCGGGTTGTCAGCGGTAAGGCGTACTACCACATCGGCTGGTTCGGCTTGCGCCAGCGCGCCCGCAAAGCGACCTAATACATCCTGCTCATCACCCCGAAATACGCCGACGCCCAGCTGAGTTGCCAGGGCGGCCAACGGGTCGTCGAGCGGCTGCGTGGTGGTGGCTACTACCACTTGGCTTATGGAAGCTGCTCGCCGTGCCCGGCCTACCACATGGCCCAGAATGGTGTTTTCAGCGCCCTGGGCCGATAGCGGCAGAGGCAGCATCGACTTGCCCGGCAGCCGAGACGACCCCAGCCGAGCTTGGATAAGGGCCAGTACGAGCGGGATTCTAGTAATCATAAATAGCGTGTAGCATAAGCGTTAGCTTGTGCGTGGGTAGCATGCGTAGCAAAAAATAAAGCTTATGCTACAGTTTCTTACCGAATAGTCCAGCCGCCGTCCACCACCAGGTTGTGGCCCGTTACGAAGTTCGACGCGGCCGAGCTGAGGAACACAAACGCCCCGGTCAAATCCTGCGGCTCGCCCACGCGCTCCAGCGGAATGCGGCGGCGCAGCTCGCTTTCAAACCCTTCTTTCTCCCGCACGGTATCCGACGGAAAAGCACCGGGCGACACGCAATTAACCTGAATATTCTCTGGCCCCAAATACGAGGCAAAGTATTTGGTTAGCTGAATCATAGCTGCTTTGCCTGCGCCGTAGTGCGGCGGGTTAAGAAACTGCGGGTGCTCGTCGTAGGCCGCAAAGTCGGGGGCCACGATACCGTACATCGACGCTACGTTGATGATTTTGCCGCTTCCGCGCTCGCGCAGGTAGGGCAGCACCTCGCGCAGGCAGCGGTAGGCCGTGCCCACCGAGCCATCGAGGCCGAGGGCAAAATCGGCATCGGGCAAGGCGTCGGGCTGCTGGCCTCGGCTGTAAAAGGCATTGTTAATGAGCACGCTGGGCAAGCCATACACTTCGCGGCTTTGTTGGAAGGCGGCTCGTACCGAGTCGGTAGAAGCTACGTCGCAAGCCACGAAATGTAGCGTGGCGGGCTGCTCTGAGAAGGCGGCATCAAATTTCTCTCTATTACGCCCCAGCACTACCACCTTTGCCCCGTGCGCCAGCAGGCCGGCCACAATGGCTTGGCCCAGATGCCCGTAGCCGCCTGTGAGCAGCACGGTTTGGCTGCTGAGGTCGAACATAGTGCGGTAAAAACTGTCGGTCAGGGGCGCGGCGGCCATGCGTAGGGAAGAATAAAAGTATCGGTGGGTTCGGCCAGTGCAGCCAGCGCGGGGCGCAATGCTTCGGCCGCTGCCAGGTGAGAGGCAGCCGCTAAGTTTTCGTGCAAATTAGCCACTGAATCGACGCCAATGACGGCCCGTGCCACGCCTGGCGCGTAGGCGGCGAACAGCAGCAATGCGGCCGGCAACGGCACCCCGGCCTCAGCAACCAGCGCCCGCAGCTGGGTCAGTTTCGGAGCTAACGGCCGGAAAAATTCGGGCAGCGTAGCGGGCTCACGCAGCAACAGACCCTGCAAAAACGCCGACCGCACATGCACCTCTACGCCCTGTGCTGCCAGTTGGGGTAGCACGGCAGCAAAGCGCTGGTCGAGCACATTGTACGGCACTTGCACCAGGTCCACGTCCCAGCCTTGAGCCAGTAACCACTCGGCCTCGTGCGGGTGGTAGAGCGATACCCCGATGCGTTGCGCCTGCCCGGTTGCCCGCGCTGCTTGCAGCGCCTGCCAGGCACTAGGTTCCTCCTGCAAAGGTTTGAAGGCGTGAAACATCACACCATAGAGTTGCGTCCGTTTCAACCGGGCCATCGACTCGGCTAGCTGCTGGGTCACCTGCGCGGCCGGCCCAGCCGGCAGTTTGGTAATGATTTCAAAGCCTGCTTTTTCGCCCACCAGCTCGCCCAGTCGCGCCTCACTGTTGCCGTAGGCGGCGGCCGTGTCTAGTAGTGTGAAGCCGGCCGCTTGGGCGGCAGCCAGCAGCTCAGCCACGGCAGTTTCGGAGGGCTGGCCAGCTTGGTTGTTCAGGCCGTATGCTAGGCCAAATTGGGCGGTACCCAGCGCCAAGCGCTTTGTGAAGAGTTGCGCCTGATTAGTGGCGTTAGTGGTGGCGCTCACGCGGGGTCGTGGGCTAAGAATTCGCGCACGCAGTCAATGACATACGCTTGCTCGTCATCGGTGAGGGTGGGGTAGAGCGGTAGGCTGAGGCAGCGCGCATAGTACGCCTCGGCGTGGGGGAAGTCGCCGGCTTTCCAGCCCATGTTTTCGTAGTAGGGCATCCGGTGCACGGGCACGTAATGCACCTGTGCCAGAATATTTTTAGTCCGCAAAAACTCGTACAGCCCCCGCCGGTTTTCGACTTGAATGATGTATAGATGGTAGGCGTGGCCCGGCTGGCCGGGCGCTAAAACTTCTACCCCCGGCATGTTGGCAAAAACATGGTCGTACTGCGCGGCCAGTTGGTGGCGGCGGGCCAGCCCGGCATCAGCCCGGCCCAATTGGCTGAGGCCCAGCGCACAGTTGATATCCGAAATGCGGTAGTTGTAGCCTAGTTCCTGCATTTCCATGTACCAGCCGCCCTCGTCCTGGCGCAGCAGGCCGGTTGCCTCGCGCTCGATGCCGTGGGTGCGCAGGCGGCGGAGGTGGCGGGCCAGCGCGTCGTCGTTGGTCGTTATCATGCCGCCCTCGCCAGTGGCAATGTGCTTGACAGGATGGAAACTAAAAATGGCCAGCTCGGCCAACTGCCCACTGCCGCAGCGGCGCTCGGCACCTTGGCTAT
>CAXUKA010000513.1:0-3398 GCA_964251335.1 uncultured Hymenobacter sp. | reverse complement strand
CCCGACTACTGTGCCCGGCCGCTGTCGATTTTGCTTTGCAGCTGGGTTTGCACAGCGGTGGGCAAGGCGCTCAGAATATCCAGACCCGAGGCGGCTTCGATTTTATCGACCGACGTTAAATACTGCGTCCAATCGGGGCTGATGCTGTTGTCGTTGGGCGTGTCGATGGCAACCACACGGCCCTGACCAGCCGCAATGCGCTGCAAGTCGTTGCTGCCTTCGGGCAGGAAAACCACCACTTTCCAGATGTGGGCGGGCACCGATACGCGGCCCTGGTCGAGGGTGCTGGCGAGGCCATTTTTGCCAGTGCCTCCGCGGCCGTAGCTGCCCATCACCACGTAGGCCTCCTGGCCTTTTTCGACCTGGGAGCGGGTGTATTCTTCGAGGTGCGCCCAGGTTTGTTGGTTGTTTTGGGGGGCCTGGGGCACCATATTGCTCATCAGGAAAGTGGCCGAATTATCATCGAGCGAGGCCGTGCGGTCGCCGCTGGGGCAGTTGTGGCCTTTGTCAAACCCCGAGCCTGAGTAGCTCTGTGGCGACACCTGGTAGAACTGCCGGGGCAGGGCCGGGTCGGCGCGGAAGTCATCTTGCCGAGGCGCGGCTTTGGTGAGGTCGGTGCGGCCCACGTGCCAGCTCGTCCAAACCGGAATGCCGCGCTGGGCATTGTAGCCGGTGGCATACTGCGGGTGAATGAGCAGGTAATTAGTTGTATTGGTTGGGTCAGAAGTCGCCCCACTGGGGTTGCCGAGTAGTAGGTTGTCGTTGTCAGTCAGCTGGTTGATTGATGTTTTGGGGTAAGCTGGCGAGGGCGCTGGAGCCGGCTTAGTGAGCGCAGGAGTTGGTTTAGGTGCGGTAGTCACTGCACCGCCCGTCGTTTCGAGGCTAATGTCGTCGAGGTTGAGCCGGTTTTTGTCGGTGCCCGTTTTGCGGATTTCCAGGCGCACGGCCTCATTGGCAGTGCCCGCGAAGATGGCCGGGCGCAGCGTGGGACCGCTGGTGGTTTGCGGCTGACCGTTGCGTTGCCAGGTGCGGCCGTGGTCGCGGCTCAGCCACAGCTCCCAGGTGCTGGGGCCATCATTGCCATAAGCCGCCGCCTGAATGCTGATGCGCCGCACCCCGGCCGGCGCGTCGAACTGCATGGTGAGGCGCCCACCGGTGCGAAGGCGGGCGGCGTGCTCGCCGTCTTTGTGGTCTTGGTCGGCGCTGCCGATAAGGGCTTCGGTAAAGAGCCAAGTACCCGTGCTCAGCGCTTCAGGGGCGGCGGCATAAGCCCCTTTGCTGCCAGCTTCAAAGTTTTCGAGCAGCGCGGCCTGGGTTGGCGCGGTGGTAGCTGTGGCCGTAGCGGTTTCGGAGGAAGGAGCCGAGCAGGCGAATAAGAAGGCTGCGGCGAAAAGAGCGGCGGGAAATTGCATGGCACGAAGCTACTGAACAGGCAATGTAGTAGCTCGAACTCTGCGAGTCCGACCTACTACTGAATTAATACAGCTTAAACAGCGGCTTCACATTGGCCAGCGTTTCGCCGAAGCGCTCAGAGGCCCGCGCCTGCTGGTAGGTTTCGGCGGCGGCTTTGGCGCGGTTGGTTTCGTCGGCGATGACTTTAGTGGCGCGGTCGGCTTTAATCAGCCCATCCTGCTGGCCTTGGGCAATGGCCGCCCGAATAGCCGCGCTGTACTGGCTCGTGATAACGGGCAGGCGGTCGGTGAGGCTTTGGAGCTGGGTGGCGAGCTGCACCACCTGCTCGGCCGAGTTGTTGGCCTGGGTCAAATACGAGTCGGGGTCGAGGATATCGGGCTGGTTTTGGGCGCGGGCAAAAGCCTGGTCGAGCGCCGTGAAGCGGGCAGGTAGGTTATTAGCCACGTAGTTGCTCATACGGCTGATATTGCTGACATCGAGCGAGTTGGTGGCGGGCTGGCCGATGGGCGCGGCGGTGTAGTAGGTCGAAATATCTTCCTGGTACGCCGCCAGCTGCGCGTAGGGCCGGTAGAGTTGGCTAAGCTGGTGTTGCAACACGCTCAGCTCGTTGTCGAGCGTGAGCAGTGAGGCTTGGTTGTCGGCGCGGGCCGCGTCGAGGGCGCCGAAGAAATTAAGCGTCGGCTTGAGGCCGCTCTCAATGGTCTTGACCTGCGCCGACGAAAAGCCATCGCTGGTAAGGCTGTTGGCGCGCACGCTGGTCAGCAGCTCGCTCACCGCATTGAGCATAGGGCCGACCGTTGGGATGGTTTTCACCAGCGAGTTGCTGGTGAGGTGCGTAGCCAGGTCGACCAGGCGGTTGCCTCGGTTTTTGTCCACCACTTTATTGGTGATGAGCGACTTGGTATAGTCGACCAGCGAAATGCCCAGCGGGTTGGCATCGGTAGGCGAGCTAAGGGCCGCCTGCTCGTTCGCATTGCGCAGTGCCTGAGTAAGGGCGCGCAGCTGCGAAAGGCGGCTGTGGCACACTTGCAGCAGGTCGGAAGTTGCCTTTACATTGCTCTTCGCTAGCGAAAAGCGAGTAGTCTGGCTCAGCTTCTGACCCGTCAAAAAGCTATTGAACTTGCCGCCCAGCTCGGTGTACACGCGCTGCTGCTGCCGGTACGACTGCCGCAGGCTATCAACGCGCCGCGTGAGCAGCAGCACCGTGGCCTGCGCCTGCGCGAGGGCTTGGGCCTGCATCTCGTCGGGCGAGCGCTGGGCTACCGGGGCCGAGGCAACGGGGGGAGCCGATGGCGCAGTAGCCGGCGCGGCCTCGGTGGGTGGAGGAGTGGTAGTAGTGGCCTGGGCAGAAGCGCAGGCGGGGAGCAATAGCAGGCCGAGGCCAAGCAGATAAGGACGAGATATCGCGATAGACATAGGATACAAGAAAGGCCAGTTTGGATAAGTTGGTTAATGCGTTACAAACAAGCCAATACCGGCCCCCAAAGATGCGAATACTGCGCCAAGTAAGGCGCAAAACCTTGGGGGGCGGGGCTAGCCCCGCCCGGCGTTGCTAAGCTACTGTTCAGGAAAACCATTGTGAGCTAGAATAGTCAATCCTAGCTGTTATTTGCTGAACAATGCCGGGCGTGGACAAGCCCCGCACTCTATTTATGAAACTCCGCTACCTGCCCTTGCTGGCGCTCGCTCTGCCCGCTTGCACCAGCAACTCCACCAAAACCACCGACCCGGCCGCTACGCCCGCCGATGCGCGATTCGACCGCTTCAAAGACCAGTTTATTCTGGACCTCTGGAAGCAGGACCCTGACTATGCCTCGGCGATGGGCTTTCACAAGTACGACTCGCTGCTGGTGATACCTGATGAGGCCGCCCGGCGCAGCGACGCCGCGTTTGTGGCCAAAAACCTGGGCACGCTGGCCGGCTTTGGGCTGGATAGCCTCTCGGCCGGCAATCAGATAGACTGGCGCTTGCTCAACAATGAGCTG
>CAXUKA010000512.1:0-3400 GCA_964251335.1 uncultured Hymenobacter sp. | reverse complement strand
AGAAGCTGTTTAAGTTAAGCGAGCAAGTCGGCGAATATTAGCCACGTAGAGCCAGGCATTGGCGTGGGTCGTTTTACGTTCGTAGTCTTTGGCTAAGCGTCGATTATTGCCTGCCCAAGCAATGCTGCGCTCGACCACCCAGCGTTTGGCGTGGATGAAAAAGCGGCCTTTTTGCGCCAGCACGCCTGTAGGTACCTGAGCCAGAATACCGCGCTGAGCGAGGTGTTGGCGGAAACGCAGGCCAAAGCCACCATCCACAAAGACGATTTGCACCTGGTCGAGCAGTTCGTTGCCCAGGGCCAAGGCATCCCAGACCTTAGCGGCGGTGGCTCCATCGTGACAGCTGGCTGCTACCACGCAGCTAGTCAGCAAATTGCCTAACGTGTCTACCAGAAAAAAGCGTTTACGCCCCTTAATACGTTTACCTGCATCGTAGCCGACACTGCGTGTGCTAGTCGCGGTGTTTTTTACGCTTTGACTGTCGAGGATGACGGCGGTGGGCTGGGCCTTTTTTTTGCCCGTTCGCGGGCCGTAAGGCTCAGGCAACCACTCACGCGCTCCCAGGTGCCATCGGCGCTCCACTTGGCGAAGTAATAGTACACTGTCACCCACGGCGGCAGGTCAGCGGGAACATCACGCCAGACACAGCCGTTTTTTAGCACGTAGAAAATGCCGTTCACAATCGCCCGAAGTGGCCACTTGCTGGTACGCTGCACGACAAAAAGTGAGGCAATGCGCTGCCATTGACGCTCCGTTAAGTCTGAGCTATAACGCTTTTGCTGCATTCAGCAAACTTACTAACTTAAACAGCTTCTTAGCGCAAGGGCACGGATTTAATCTTCACCGCGAAATCGCCGGCGGCCATGTCGGTGTAATGAATGAGCACGTGGCCCGCGTGGGCGCTGTCGCGTGCAATCGCAATCGTATCCTTCTCCCATTGGTCGCAATGAGTGGAAAAGGGCTTTACGCCCAGCTGCCAGCCGCCCGCCCGGTAAGTGAGCACGTAGTAGCTATTCCAGCAGCCCATGAGCAGTGCTGGAGCAATACCCACGTAATCGCGCCGGCCGGCACCCAAGTGATGAAAGGAGGTCAGCTCGCCGCCGACGGCCGGCTCCAGGGCGTAGGGCTTCAGGGCCGGGTTGGAACTGGTGAGGTAGCTGGTGCACGTGCCCACGCAATCATAATCGGTCGAATCCCTTTCGGGCGGCACGAGCCACACATATTCGGCAGTGCCGTCGCCGTCGAAATCGCCTTGCACGGCACCTTCCGGGATAATTACCCGCTTGGCAAGCTTAGCTGGCGGATGGGGCGTGGGCGAGGTAATCGTTTGCTGCGGAGTGGGGTGCTGCTCACACCCGGCGCTAAGGCCCAAGAAGCAGCTAAGCAAAACAATATATCTCATCGGGGGCGAAGATAGAAAAAGCCACGTTGAGGCGGGGCTTCACCTCCTACCCGCGGGGTTTACGGGTGTTAGGGTTTGCGTAGAGGCTACCTACCAGTTGTTGTCTGCTCAACAGCAGTCAGCCGTAATGCTACAGCGCCTGTAATCCAGCGCAGACTCACGGATAGGAACATGCCGGTCAGTATTTTTTCCCAGGGCAAGGTTACTTGTCTAAGGCCTCCTTCAACTGCTAAAGAGGCCAGCAAGCACAGAGAAGATTCTACGACAGCCCAGCCAATCAATACGACCACGGCCACAGTCGACATCCCCCACCACGGACGCCAGAGGGCCTCCCGCTGGTCGTGCCGGCTTTTCAGCAGGCGTACTACCCACAGCCAAGCTACTAGGTTTAACCCGAACGTGAGTATTGTCTGACCCACTTCTAGCAGTACCGGCTGTGTTTGCCTAATGGGCAACAGGTTGAGCAACTCCTGGCTAGGTATGACGAGCAGTCCAACCGCCCCTGTCACAGCCAATCCGACCCAGGCCAGATAGACACCGGCGCGAGTGGATTGTCGGGCCTGGGTCAGGCCGTTGAGCAGCAACGCCAGCGGCAGCAGAGTCCGCAAAAGCGGCAGTATTTCAGTTAGGCTGAAGTCATCGAGCAGTTCTGGCCCTATCCCATTGAGTAGCCAAAGAAACCCTAACAGCGCCACGCCTTGCACCACTTGTAAGCCTCGCCGGTTGGGTTGTAAAAACGCCCACGCGACTAGTAAGGGGGGAAGCACGAGAGGCGTAAGCAGCACCACTAGCACTACCGGGCTTATCCCGAAGTCGTCCTGCGTACCAGCGTCGGCATAAGCCAGTGCAGGCATAAGCAGTAGGCCCAGCAAGTAACGGTATTTCATAGCCGGACGAAGATAGAAAAAGCCCCGTTACTGCGGGGCTTTCTAGTGGGCTACTCTACTGGCGGGGTGTTCGGGATTTGCGTGGGGGCTTCTCTATCTTCGACCTATCGCTATCGCTCCCTACCCTGATGAGCCCACACAAGAACGACGTACTGGCCTCTAACCTGCTGTTTGCTGCCTTGCTGCTTGCGCTAAGTGAAAAGCTGTACTTCGTGACGCAAACGGTACTGCACCGAGGCTATCTACCCATGAGCAGCCTTTGGAAGGATTGGGTGCTCTGGCTGCTGGAAGCGCTGGCACAGATTATCCTCTACCGAGCCGTGCGCAGAGGGGAGCAGTGGGCTAAGTCGGTCGTACTGTTGGCCAGCCTCTACTATGCTTATATAGGTACGCAGTTGGCGTGTGGCTACGTGGCAGGCGTGGTCTTACGGCACTTAGACGGCTGGGCGCTGCTGTTGCTGCTCAAGGACTTGCTGACGCTGGCAGCCCTAGTACTGATGTTTAAGCCTCAGATGGAAGTCGCGTAGCTGCAATAAAAAAGCCCTGTTGATGCGGGGCCTTTTTATTGCTTGGAAAGCTATAGCGAGTTCATGTCCATCGTTCGTGAATCCGCTATAAGGTTCTTCTCATACATTCAAAAACCCTGTCTGGCTCAGGCAGAGCTTTTTTTGTGTTTAGTAGCTTAGCTTGCTGATATGAGCTTTCACGCCTTCCAATCCTTCCCTCTGTCATTCAGCTCTACTGGCTGCTCAAACATGGCAGCTTTCTCCTTCATCGCAGGCAAAAAGAGAGTAGAGGCGTTTCTATACCATGTACCATGTACCCATTGAAGGACGCGGCTTTTTTGTGGAACCGGGCATAGATAAGGAGCGGGACTGTTTTTTCATTGTGCGTAGCTTCAGCGACTCGGAGCCACTAGGGGAGTATGCGCAAGGGGTGCGGCTGCCGGGGGAATAAGAAACCCGACCTAACTGGCCCTAGCCAGAGCTTTATACAGGCATTAACAGGGGCGCTACGCACACACTCATACACTCACGGAAACAAAAAACCCTCTCAGCGCAATGCTGAGAGGGTTTATGCGGAGAAGGGGGGATTCGAACCCCCGGTAACC
>CAXUKA010000511.1:0-3420 GCA_964251335.1 uncultured Hymenobacter sp. | reverse complement strand
GGTTACCATGGACTTCAACCACCCGCTGGCCGGCATGGTCATGCACTTCGACGGTAAAATTCAGGACGTGCGCCCCGCTACGGCCGAGGAACTTAGCCACGGCCACGTGCACGGCGGCGACGGCCACCACCACTAAGCTTTACTAGCCCAATTTATTAGCGGGAGCCACTTGCCTGGGCAAGTGGCTCCCGTTTTTTGCATTTACCACCGCCAATGGCAAATGCCCGCTGAGTAGTTTTGCGGGCGTCAGCCACCCCGGCTTGCCAACGTTTTCTACCCTCGACTCATGCCAACTTCCCCCACCCCCTCGCCCACTCTTTCGCTGCAAGACCAGGAAAAACAGCTGGCTGCCGCTGCAGCCGTGCGCTGGGTACGCGATGGCATGGTGCTGGGCCTAGGCAGCGGCAGCACCTCGGCGCAGTTCATCATCCAATTGGGTGCCGCCGTGCAAAACGGCTTGAAAGTGCAAGGCACCGCCACTTCGCTAGCCAGTGAGGCGCTGGCCCGTCAAGTCGGCATCCCGCTGCTGGAGCCCCAGCGCGGCCTGCGCTTCGACCTAGCCGTGGACGGGGCCGATGAGTTGGATTACCAACTGCGCCTGATAAAAGGTGGCGGCGGCGCGCTACTCCGCGAAAAAACACTGGAAACGGCTTCCGATTATCTGCTCGTGGTGGCTGATTCCTCTAAGCTGGTGCCCACGCTTGGCCGCTTTCCGCTGCCACTGGAGGTGGTGCCTTTTACGCTGCCTTGGGTACTGGATGCGCTCGATAAGCTGGGCGCCGCGCCTGTAGTACGCGTGGCTAAGGACGACCCTACGGCTCATTATTTCACCGACCAGCGCAATCACATTGTCGACTGTCATTTTGGGCAAATAACTGACCCTGAGCAGCTGGCAACTCAATTCCGGGGTATTCCCGGCATTGTGGAGCATGGGCTGTTTTTGGGGCTGGCGAAGGCGGCGATTGTGGTGCAGGGCGGGGTACCGCAGGTGATAAAGCCGGGCGAGGCGGCGCGGGCAGCTAGTGAGTTTGAGGCGTTGCCCTAGCGGGGTTACCTCACCCCCCAGCCCCCTCTCCAAAAAAGAGGGGGAGCCGGACGCAAACGGATATGTTATAAAAAGTGGTCAAAAGCCTCGTCTGTCATGCTGAGCGAAGCGGAGCATAGTTGAAGCATCTCGCGTGGCGCAATAACTTCTAATGTTAGCAACGGTGCGAGCGAGATGCTTCGACTACGCTCCGCTTCGCTCAGCATGACAGACGAGGCTTTTGCTTAACTTAAACAGCTTCAATAAAAAAGGCTTTCAGCGATGCTGAAAGCCCTTTTTATTGCTTTTGAAAGAAGTCATCCGGCTCCCCCTCTTTTTTGGAGAGGGGGCTGGGGGGTGAGGTCTCCCACGCTAGGGCAACTCCTTCGCCGCTGCCTCATCCAGAAACCACTCCACCTCCTCACTGCTCGGCGCAATCAATTGCGCCGGGTACTGCTCAATATCCTGCTCCGTCCCTAATACCTGCGCCACGGCCTCAGCCTTACCAGCGCCATATACCAGAAAGGCAACGGCCCGCGCCTGATTAATAAGCGGAGCCGTCAGCGTGATGCGGTATACTTGCTGCTCGGGCAGCCATACTTCTTTCACACCCACCGTTTTGTCCTGCAAAACTGGTGTGTGTGGGAAAAGCGAAGCTGTATGCGCATTATCGCCCAAACCTAGCAGCACGAGGTCGAATTTGGCTTTTTTCTCCCCAAAAAACTCCTCGATATCCACGCAGTATTGGTCGGCGGCTTCTGCGGGCTCTAGGTCGGTGTCGACGGCGAAAACCTGGTTCGGCCGGATATTCAACGGGTCGAAGAGGGCCGTTTTGGCCATCAGGTAGTTGCTGTCGGGCGAGGTTTTGGGCACGTTGCGCTCGTCGCCGAAAAAGAAATACGTTTGCTCCCAGGCCACGCGCTCGCGGTAGGCAGGCGAGGCCAGCAGCTCGTAGAGCTTTTTGGGCGAGCTGCCGCCCGATAAGGCCACCGCAAAGCGGCCCCGCCGCTCGATGGCTTGGCTGGCGCGGTTGATGAAATATTCGGCTAAGGCGCTCAGCACCTCATCGGCGGTCGGAAAAACGTGCAGGTTCATGGGCTATTTCTTGCTTTCGAGCGGGATGGTAAACCAATGGTAGCCGTCCTTGGCCACGAGGGCTTCGGCGGCTTCCGGGCCCCACGAGTCGGCCGAGTAGTTGGGGAAATTCTGGCTGATGCGGTTCTGCCACGAGCTTAGGATGGGCATTACCAAATCCCAGGCTTCCTCTACTTGGTCGCCGCGCATGAAGAGCGTCTGGTCGCCGAGCATTACGTCGAGCAGCAGGGTTTCGTAGGCTTCGGGGGCCTGGTTCACGTAGGTGCCTTTGTAGTCGAACACCATGTCCACGGTGTTCAGCACCATGTCTACACCGGGGCGCTTGGCCTGCACTTGCAAGCGGATGCTCATCTCGGGCTGAATACTGATAACCAGCCGGTTTTGCCGACGCGTTTCAGCCGTCTCGGCCGGGAAAATGAAGTGCGGTACGTCCTTAAACTGAATCGTGATGACCGAGGCCGAGCGGTGCAGCCGCTTGCCGGTGCGCAGGTAGAACGGCACGCCCTGCCACCGCCAGTTGTCCACGAAAAACTTAATAGCGGCAAAGGTTTCGGTGTTCGACTGCGGGTCGACGCCCTGCTGCTCGGCCTCCTCGCGGTAGCCGGGCACCTGCTTGCCCTCAATCCAGCCCGCCCCGTACTGGCCGCGCACAGTCGAGTCGCGCACGGCTTCGGGCGTGAAGCGGCGCATGGCGCGCAGCACGTCCACTTTGCGGTCGCGCACTTCCTCGGCGGTGAAGTTTACGGGCGGCTCCATGGCCACGATGCAGAGCAGTTGCAGCAAGTGGTTCTGAATCATGTCGCGCAGCGCGCCCGAGCCGTCGTAGTAGCCCAGGCGGTCGCCCACGCCGAGCTGCTCGGTCACCGAAATCTGCACGTGCTCGATGCTGTTGCGGTTCCAGAGCGGCTCCATGATGGCGTTCGCGAAGCGGAAGGCCATGATATTTTGCACCGTTTCCTTGCCCAGGTAGTGGTCGATGCGGTAAATCTGCTTTTCCTGAAAGATGCAGCCCAGTAGCTTGTTCAGCTCCTTGGCTGATTCTAGGTCGTGGCCGAAGGGCTTCTCAATCACGATGCGCGTGCGCTCGGCATTGGCCGTGAGGCCTGCTTTCGACAGGTTTTCGGCGATAATCGGGAAGAAATTGGGAGACACCGCCAGGTAATAAATCACGTTGGCTTCGGCCTTCCACTCCCCTTCCAGCTCCTTAATGCGGTTGGCAAACTCGGTGTACGTGTCGGCATTCTGCACGTCGGCAGACTGGTAATGGATGTTCGGCCCGAAGCCGGCCTACTTATCATCCT
>CAXUKA010000510.1:0-3442 GCA_964251335.1 uncultured Hymenobacter sp. | reverse complement strand
GCGTGTTTACACACTAGTTAGATTGGATAGGACAAAAGCAATTTTGTGAGGCGTACTTATTAACTCGTCTTTATTGCTTTCCACCGAATGTCTATTTCCACGCTTTACTTCGAGAATGGCTTAGCTAGCATCAGCACGTACGCCACCGACTACGCGCAGCTAACCTACCACCCCGGCAAACACACGCTGGAAGACTTCTGGGAAGCGTTGCAACACGCGGGCGAACTGCTTCAGCACCGCCGGTGGCATCGCCTGCTGGAAGACCAGCGGCAACTCGCTCCCCTGACTACCGAGCAACAGCTGGTTATGACCCGGTATTGGCAGCGGCAAACGCGCTACTTAAGTTACCCGCTCTGCGTGGCCGCTGTGCTGCCGCGTAACGTATTTGCCCGCCTGGCAATGGCGGCCCTGCGCTATTCGCTTCAGACTACGGCCATCGACTACCGCCTGTTTACGGACGCAGCGAAGGCCAACTCCTGGTTACAGGCGCAAGCCAGCTGCGCCCGCCTCGACTCGTAAGTTTAAAAAGTTATGCGCGACCCCACATCCCTTTTTCACGCAGTTGCTTTCTGCTCTTATTCAAGCCTCCCGCACACCCCGCCAGTAGGGGAGAAGCCTTTGTCAGCACGTAGCTTGGTTGTATGCTTCTTGCGTAGTTTCGTATTTTCCATTCTAGCACCTTTCTCGTTATGGAAGTACTCCCCCTACTGTTGGTTGCCCTGCTAGTGGGCTTTTGGCTCTTCACGCTCCACCGCATCTACACGGGAGAGTACGCAGGCCGCTATACCAAGCGGCGCTGGCTGGTTTCCGTTTTGAATATGTGGGGCCTACTGGCGTACTGGGCTGGGGGCGATGCCCAGCGCCAAGTCAAATAGCCCTCTATACGAACACCCCGCCAGTAGGAGAGAAGCTGCAACCTTTTCTTGCGGCTGAGGCTCATCAGGTAGTCACTCTTTTCTCCTTTCCTGATGAAACACTCGCTTCTCTTTCTCGCCGGCGGCTTGCTGCTGGCGGGCACCGCTCACGCCCAGGTCACCTTCAGCGTAGGCCCTCGCGTCGGGCTTTCGCTCTCGACGGTGCACTTTGCCAGCAACGATAACACGACCGGCCTGCGTCCCGGCTTCGAGGCGGGCCTGCAAAGCTCGTTGCAATGGGGGCACTTTGCCTTCCAGCCGGCCGTCCTCTACACGCAACGAGGCTTTGCACAGGATTTTAACAGCGATATTGACCCTGGCTTTAGTAACCTGCGAGCTAATCACGTGCGGCTCAATTACCTGAGCATTCCCCTGCTGCTGGCCTTCACCCAGCGCAAGGACGGGACGGGCTTCCAGGTATTTGCCGGCCCCTACGTGAGTATGCTCCTTGGAGGGCACCGGGAACTGGACTTCACTACCGGCTCAACCAGCGACCGGGTAGTAGCCGCTGACCGCTATGAGGGGATTAGCCCATCTTACAACAACTTCCAATTGCCTGACTACACCTATTATTCCCGGCGCTTCGACGTGGGCGTGCAAGGGGGAGTAGGCTACCGCCTGGGCCAAGTGATGTTGCAACTCACCTACGGCTTGGGGCTGCGCAACCTGAGTTCCCAGAAGGTGTTTACCATTGGGCCGGATACCTATACGTCCGAGGATACTGCGTATCGTAACCGCTCACTCCAGGCGTCGCTCACGTATTTATTCGGTTCCAAGGGCTAGGAGATTGCTTTATAAGCTCTGCAAGTAGAGGCAAGCCCCGCTTACCACGGGGCTTTTTTCTGCTAAGCCCCCACGCAAACCCCGCCACTAGGGGAGAAGCCCCGTATCGCTGACTATCCACAAAAAAGCCCTGCCAGCACGACGCTGACGGGGCTTTTTTGCGAGTAGCAATTTCTCCTGGATAACTGGACGCGCGATAAGAGGACAACCGATAGTGGACTGGAATAAATGGACGATACAAAATTGCTTCTGACCCAGAGCGCCTCAAAGGACAAAGTTGTTGTTTTTAAGACATTGTAAGTTAGTTATATACTACCCTCAATGTTCTGTTTGTCCTGCGTTAAGTACCACCTAACGATTATTTGCGTGCCAATGCGCGCTGCAAAGGCAATATCAGTTTTGCTAGAAAGCTTTAAAACAGGACATTGGCGTGCTCTAAAATAGAAATATCAGCCCTTTAACATAACTATAAGATTAGCTAACTACCTTTGTAACTGCCTAATTACCCCATTTATTGAATTTAATGTAGTCTATGAATACTTCCACTTATAAGCCGGCTTCTCATGTCCACTTCGAAAACGCTGTTGGCCGGCAGCTAGTCCACCCAGCCGGGCATTACGTGGCGATTGAATACAACACTGGCCCCCGGCAGGCTAGTGAAGTGCATGCCTTTCTCCTGGAGGCCGGCAACCTATTGATTCGCTGGGGCTGGGATAAGGTAATGACTGTGTATCGACCCATGCCCGACTTTACGCTGGAGGAGGTGGAGCACCTATGTGCTTACTGGCACGCAAACGTGCCGAAGCAACATACTATCCTTTTCGGTGCCCTGCTGCTGCCCCACGCGGTATTCGATTGCCTTTCCTGGAAAGTGAGCCTGAAGACCGACTCAGAGCTACTCACGCTTAGCTAAGTTGCGCCGCCTTCGCGTCAAGCCCCGCTCACCACGGGGCTTTTTGCTGCTAACACTACTAGTACTCGTTGCTAACTTGGCAGGCCCAACGCGCTCCTTCCCTGCTATGACAACTACCTACGCCCTAGTGCTGCGCCCTGTGCGCAAGGACGGCCTGCACCCAGTGCACCTGCGCCTGACCTCCGGCCGCACGGCCATCTACCGGGCCGTACCCGACGTGGCCGTGTCGGAGAAGCACTGGAACGAGGCCGGCACCCTGGAAAAGCAAAACTGGGTGCGCGGCACCCACCCCTACGCCGCCCGCTACAACGAGGCGCTACGCAAGCTCATGCGCCAGGTGCAGCAGCTGCTCGACGACAACCCCTTTTGGTCGGCCCAGCAGCTGCGCGCCGGCCTCGACGGCAACAGCGCGGATGACTTTCTGGCGTACATGCTGCTGGACATCGAGCGCCGGCAGGCGGCTGGCCACCCGCGCACGGCGGTGAAGTTTGAGAGTATTCGAAACAAGTTTCAGAGCTTTCGCCTGGGCATCCCGCATCCCAAGGGTAGGGGAGCGCTGGCCAAGGAATCCGCTGAGCTGAAGGCGAAGCGTGCTGCCGTCGTGCTGCCTTTCGGCCAGCTGACTACTACCCTCATTCGCGACTACGAGCAGTACCTGGCCGGCTTGGGCAACCGTGATACGACCATTCAAAAGGAACTCTCCTTTATCAAGACGGTTGTACTGCGCGCCATCGACGAGAACAAGCTGCCGCTGGAGAAAAACCCGTTTCGCCGCATCAAGCTGCGCGAAGCCAAGGCCTCCGGCAGCCTGCTCGACGCCGCCGACGTGGCC
>CAXUKA010000509.1:0-3451 GCA_964251335.1 uncultured Hymenobacter sp. | reverse complement strand
GCACTGATGCGGCCGAAGTGGGCCTGAAACGCTTCGCGGGGCGTAACTTCTTTGACACGAATGACCGCAGCTAACGCCTTGGCCGCATAGGTGCTCTAGTGCCTGCCAGCAATGGTAGTGGCGACGTTGTACCTAGGCCCATCACCAACAGCTGGCTGTGCGACAAGCGATTCGACAGGCCTTTCAACGCACTTGTTAACAGATACTGCAGCTGCGTGCGATGCTGGCGGCGGATGTTGTGTTAGTAGCCTGGCCGGTACCAGCTCATCTAACTATCAAGTTTGGTACGATAATCCTCAAGCAAGAAGAGGTTGGTGAGGGGGTTTGCTTGTAGATATTCCGTCGGCCACTTTTCCTATAGTTTTAGGTGGCAGGCGCAAACTGTGCCTCGCCGTTGCCATACGACCAGTTTTCGCGGGGCGTATCGACCAGCATAATGAAAATATCCTCTTTGCGAACACCGGGATTAGCCGCCAGCTTGTTGGCAATGGTCTGGTAAATAAGCTTTTTCTGCTCGACGGTGCGGCCGGGGTACAAGTGAATCTGAATGGCAATGAAGTGGGCCGAGCGCTGGATGCCCAGGTAATCGGGGCTGTAAACCAATTCCTGCGCCGAGTGCCCGGTGATGACGTGAAATTTATCATCTGCAGGCGCATTAACTGCTTCACGCAGGGCGTTATATACACCGTCGCTGATGGCGGCGCGTTCCGAGGCGGGGCGGGTTTCATCAACCCAGATTCTGACAAAAGGCATGGCGAGTTTGAGGAAAAGGTGGAGGGGAAAAGGAGAAATACCAGCTTAGTTACAGGGCTTTGCGCGCTGAGAATGAGTGAGCTATTCCGTGGCTTAAGCGTTCGGAGAAACGGCGGTTTTCATGCCTTGTAGCAGCGCAGCGGCTACCACTAGGCAGGCCATATCGGCGCCCAGCCCGTAGCGAAAGGCTTGCGCGTAGCTGGCCTCTTGCCCAGGGTGCCAGAGCGAGAAAAACAGCCCACCTACCAGCGTCACGCCCAGCGCGGAGGCCACTTGCTGAAACGTCGAGTACACCCCGGCGGCGCCGCCGGCTAGGTGCGCGGGCAGGCCGCGCAGGGCGCCATTCAGCAGCGGCGGCATCACAAGGCAGGCCCCAATACCGTAGAGAAATAGCCATGCTTTCAGCCCCAGCGTGGAGGTCGCGAAGGTGGGCGCCAGCACCGCTTGGCTCGCCAGCGACAGGAGCATCAGTAGTAGCCCGAACTGCAACATGCTCCAGCCGAAGCGGGCCAGCAGGCGAATAGACAGGTACGACGCCACCAAAAAGCCCGTGCCGTAGCACACGAAGGTGACGCCCGTAGCATAAGCCGCCAGGTGCAGGCCGCTTTGCAAATACACGGTGCTCATCAGCAGAAACGAGTTGTGCACCAGGAAGTAAAAGCCCATCGCTCCTACCCCTCGGTTGAAGGTTGGGAAGCTAAACAAGGCCAAATCCAGCAACGGATTGCCACCTAGGCGGCGCAGGCGGGCCTGCTGCCGCACAAAGCCAACCAACATGCCCCCTGCCGCCAGCAGCAGCACCCAGCTCCAGGCCGGCCAGCCCAGCTCGCGGCCTACACTAAGGGGGTAGAGCAGCGCCGCCAGCCCCACTGTAAGCAGCGCCACGCCCCTAAAATCGAAGCGTTGCGCCTGGTTGCGGGTCGTTTCGGGCAGCAGGCGCAGCGCGGCGAGCGTCGCTAGCACCCCGATGGGCAGGTTAACCAGAAAAATTAGCCGCCAGCCGGCAACGCCCCAGTGGGTGCCCACCAGGTAGCCGCCCAAGTATAGCCCCAAAATAGAGGCCAGCCCCAGCGTAATGCCGTAGTAGCCAAAGGCCCGGTTGCGAGCGGCTGGCTCCGCAAAATTCATCTGAATAAGGGCAATGGTCTGCGGCACCATAAAGGCCGCGCTCACGCCCTGCAAAAAGCGGTAGCCGATGAGCTGCCCGATGCTGGGCGCCACCCCGCACAAGCAGGAAGTGAGCGTGAACAGCGTCAGCCCCGCGATAAACACGCGCCGCCGGCCGTACTGGTCGCCGGCCCGCCCGCCGGTGATGAGGAAGGCCGAGAAGCCCAGCAAATAGCCTGCAATCACTAGCTCAACGTCCGCGCCGGTCGCGCCCAGGTCAGCCCGAATGGCCGGAATAGCAATGTTGACGATGAACACATCGAGCACCGAGAGCAGCGGCGCGGTCAGAATTACGAGCAACAGTAACCACTCGCGGCGCGTCACCGTCGGCGCGTGGTCGAGGGGTAGGGCGGGAGTAAGAAGCTGACTCATAGCAGACGGCTGACTAGTTCTTTAGCCCGCGTGAGGGCCCAGGCATCTTGCTGCACGGTGCTGCTGATGGCTCCGCCTTCCAGCAGCAGAAAAATCAGGTCAGCTAGGCGGTCCGTTTCGGCTTCGTCGGCTGCGGGTTGGGCCTGGGCTACCAGTGCGCGCACGTGGCGGCGCAGGCGCGTCTTGTGCTGGCCTACCAGGGCAAACACTTCGGTATTGTCACGGGCTACTTCGGCGTTGATTTTTACGAAGCTGCACCCGATGTAGCCAGCCGCCTGCTGGCGCTGCACCCGAAAATCGAACAGCGCCAGCAGCTGCTCTTTGGGCGAAGTATAAGGCTGGCTAAAGGCAGCCAGCGCCTCGAACCAAGCTGTATCGGCCCGCCGCACATACTCCAGCAGCAAGTCTTGCTTGGAGGCAAAGTGCTGGTAGAGAGAAGCCCGCGCGATATCGGCCTCGGCAATAATCTGATTGATGCCCGTCAGGTTGTAGCCCTGCTGGTAAAATAGGCGGCTGGCCGTAGCCACAATGCGCTCGCGCACTTCCGAAGTCGGTTTCATGCTGGAAAGGTAACGTAATTCAAGATAAGATAGACAAGTCTGTCTGATGAAGCCACGAAAAAGAGAATTTGTTTTACTGCTGCTTGCTCAGTTGCGCGCGAATACGACTGAGCGAAGGCCCTTTAATGCCCAGATACGAAGCAATATGCCCCAGCGGCACTCGGTTGGTTACGCCCGGAAACTGCGCCAGCAAGGTCAGATAGCGCTGCTCGGCCGATTGAAAAAGCATAGCCTCGGCCTTGGCCTGGTGATACACGAGGTGCTGCTCAGCGAGCAAGCGCCCAAACCGTTCCCAGCCGTGCGACTGCGCATAAAGTTTTTGGAGCTGCCCGGTGCTAATAACTAACAGCTCGGCGTCTTCCAGCGCCGCGATGTAGTAGGGGCAGGCTTCCTGGGTAATGAGGCTTTTGAGGGAGGTAAGAAACGTGCCCTCCGGCACCAGGAAGATATTGTGCTCCAGCGCCGTAGCGGGGTCAACATAGTATACTCGAAACAGCCCGCTCACGATAAAGCCCACGTACTGGCACACCGAATTGCGGAAATTGAAGAACTCATTGCGCGGAATGGTGCGCAGCGTCCAGTAGTCATCGGCTAGGCGC
>CAXUKA010000508.1:0-3458 GCA_964251335.1 uncultured Hymenobacter sp. | reverse complement strand
CGGTAAAGTTGGAAACCCGCGAAATAACCGTACCCAGGCGCTGTCCCGCCCACAGCCCCGCCCCGCCCAGCGTAATGCCGATGGCCACCATCAGCACCATGTGCTTCATCGGCACGCGGCCGATAAACATGAGCAGCAAGCACGTCAGAAACAGCAAAACCGCCGTTGAAGCGTTCGATAGAATAATCAGTCCGCAGATAACGCCAATCCACAGCATTACTGGAAATAGCGTATTCCAGAAATCGTTGATGTGCTGCTGGCGACGGCTCAGCATACTCGCTAAGTGCGTAATTAGCGCCAGCTTGGCTAAGTCAGAAGGCTGAAACGTTTGATTAATTACCGGGATGGTAAGCCAGCGCGAGGCATCATTAAGTGTAGTGCCGCCAAAGAAATACGTGTACAGCAGCAGCGGCACCGACAGCAGCAGCGCATAGAGCGATAAGCGTGAATAATGCCGGTAATCAATGCGGTGCGCCAGCCACATCAGCCCCAGTCCTGCCAGTATCAAGGCAGTGTGTTTCAGGGCAATAAACTCGACCGAGCCACCCCGACCGTGCAGTTCTTGTCGGTAAGCTAAAGTACCTGTAGCCGAGTACACCACCGCCACGCTGATAAGCGAAAACAGAATAACAATGGCCCACAAGATAGGGTCACCTTTGAGGTTGCGCTGAAGCCAGCCGAGACGCAGAGTTGGTTCCATAGACCGCAGATTTAACAGATTAAACGGATTTCGCGGATACGCCCGCTACTGGGCTGACTACGCTTTTTTGGGTTTGGTTTTTGGGCTACGGCAAGGCGTTTACTGCTGCTGCAAATTGCCGGCCTCGGTCTTCGTAATTCTTAAATAAATCGAAGCTGGCGCGGCAGGGCGACAGCAGCACCACATCGCCGGGGGCGGCGAGGGCGGCAGCGCGCTGCACGGCGTCGGCCATGCTTTGGGTTTCTTCGAGGTGCGGCACGTAGTCGGCAAACGCGGCGCGCAGCTTGGCATTGTCTACGCCGAGGCACACCAAGGCCTTTACTTTTTGCTGGGCCAGCGGCTGCAAGGGCGCGTAGTCATTGCCCTTGTCGGTGCCGCCGGCTATCCACACGATGGGGCGCTTTACGCCATCGAGGGCATACCAGGCGGCTTCGACGTTGGTGGCTTTGCTGTCGTTAATATACGCTACCTCATTTATTTCGCGCACCAATTGTAAGCGGTGGTCGGCGTTATGGAAGGTGTCGAGCGCCTGCTCCACCTGCGCGATGCTGACGCCCGCCACGCGGGCGGCGAGCACGGCGGCCAACACATTTTGGCGGTTGTGCTCACCGATGAGTGGCGAGTTGGCAGTGCTTATTTCTTCGGTGCCGCCGTTGTAATAGCCGGGCAACAAGTCCAGCGTTAGCAGGCTTTCTTCTTTGTAGCAGCCGGCCAGCTTAAAATCGGGCCGGTGATGAAGGCTAAACGGCATCTGGTGCATAGGCCGCAACGCCGCCTGGAAGTACCGCTGAATATTCTCGTCGTCGGCGTTGTAAATGAAATAGCCGGTGCTATCCTGGTTGCGCACTATGCGCAACTTGGCGTGAGCGTAGGCCTCCATCGAATAATCGTAGCGGTCGAGGTGGTCGGGGGTAATATTGAGCAGCACCGCTATCCAGGGCTGGAAATGCACGATGTCGTCGAGCTGGAAACTGCTTAATTCCAGCACGTAGTAATCGAACTTATTCTCAATCACTTGCTCGGCCAGCGAGTAGCCCACATTGCCCGCCAGGCCTACGTTGTAGCCAGCTTCTTTCAGCAGGTGGTAAGTGAGCAGCGTAGTCGTGGTTTTGCCATTGGTGCCGGTGATGGCGATGAACCGCGCCTGCGTGTAACGGCTGGCAAATTCTATCTCCGAAACCAGCGAAATACCTTTCTCGCGAATGGCTTTTACCACCGCTGCTTTTTCGGGAATACCGGGGCTTTTAATTACCTCATCGGCTTGTAGAATGCGGTCGAGCGTGTGCTGGTTTTCCTCGAATTCGATGCCGGCCTGGGTGAGCTTTTCTTTGTAATCGGGCTGAATAGCGCCCCGGTCGGACACGAACACGGCGTGGCCTTTGGCTTGCGCCAGCAGGGCAGCACCTACGCCACTTTCCGCAGCTCCGAGAACGATGATATTCTTCACATTATCTGTCATGTTATTATCGTAATTTCAACGTTACCAGCGTAATAACTGCTAGCATAATCCCGATAATCCAGAACCGCGACACGATTTTCGATTCGTGGTAGCCGAGCTTCTGGTAGTGGTGGTGCAATGGCGACATGCGCAGCAAACGGCGACCTTCGCCATACTTGCGCTTGGTGTATTTAAACCAGCTCACCTGCACGATAACCGAAAGGTTTTCAATCAAAAACACGCCGCACAATACCGGAATCAACAACTCCTTGCGCACGATGAGCGCCAGCACCGCGATTATACCACCCAATGCCAGCGAGCCGGTGTCGCCCATAAATACCTGCGCGGGGTACGAGTTGTACCACAAAAACCCGATGCACGCCCCCACAAATGCGGTACAGAAGACGACCAATTCACCGGAATCTGGAATAAACATAATATCCAGATAATCAGCTAACAAAGCATTACCACTAACGAAAGCAAAAATGGCCAGTGTGATACCGATAATAGCCGAAGTACCCGCTGCTAGACCGTCGAGGCCATCGGTGATATTGGCCCCGTTGCTCACGGCGGTGATGATGATAATAACCAGCGGAATGTAGAGCAGCCCGTAGAACTCCTTGAATACCAGCTGCGCGTTGGAGAACAAGTCGCCGTAGTTCAGCTCGTTATTTTTCATGAACGGCACGGTGGTTATCATCAGGTGCACGTCTTTCCAAGCTTTACCGGCGTCCACGGCCGAGAGTTGGCCGTTGGGCAGCAGGTATTCGCGCACGGTTACTTCGTTGCTGTAGTAGAGCACCCAGCCTACAGTCAAACCTAATCCAATCTGCCCTAGCACTTTAAAACGGCCACTCAGGCCCTCTTTGTTCTTGCGAAATACTTTGATGTAGTCGTCCAGAAACCCAATCAGCCCGAGCCATACCGTGCTGAGCAGCATTAAGATAATGTAGATATTGCGCAGCCGGGCAAACAGCAATACTGGCACTAGAATAGCCAGCAGAATAATGAGGCCGCCCATAGTAGGCGTACCTTTTTTTTCGCTCTGGCCTTGCAGCCCGAGGTCACGGATGGTTTCGCCTACCTGCTTGCGTTGCAGCACGTTAATGAGCTTGCCACCGAAAATCTGGGCAATGAGCAGCGACGTCACCACGGCCAGCGCGGCGCGGAAGGTCGTGTACTGAAACACGCCCACGCCGGGGAGGTGGTAATGCTCGTGGAGGTAACGGAAAAGGTAGTACAGCATGATGGTCGTTCTGGCGGGTCGCCTCACCCCCTAGCCCCCTCTCCGAAAAGGAGAGGGGGGACTAGTTCTAGTTT
>CAXUKA010000507.1:0-3482 GCA_964251335.1 uncultured Hymenobacter sp. | reverse complement strand
TGCTCCTCCAAAAATGAGAGAAGCAACCACCCTAGGACTGGCGGCCTCGACAAGCCCACTATATCTATTGCTTTTAAAAGCCTCGTTGGATAGGCTTTTAATGCGCGGCCAGGCTGCCCAGCGCGACCCCGGTCAGGATAACTTTGGTACTATCCGTAGTGTGGTAGCGCGGCTTTGAGATAGCTACGTTGTTTATTTCCAGCTCGCTCTGGTGGCCCAGGGTGAGGTCGGCGGCGGCTATCTGGTTGCCGGAGTGTAGTTGCAGCTTGGAGTGGCTGCCGAGGCTGGTGCCCACAGTTGCCCGCAGGTAGCCCAGCTTATTGTCTGCCAGCTCGATATTGCTGCCCCGGTCGGCGCGCACCGCCAGGCTATCCTGCGCAAAACCCTGCACCCACACCGGCTGACCATCCTCAAAATATTTGGTAATCACGTGCTTACCCTGCTCTTCATACGTCGCATCGGTGGTGAGCGCCACCAAGCGAGGGCAGCTGATGAGCACCATTTGAGCAGGGCCGAAGTAGCGCCGTCCCTCCGGAAAGTTAGCTGTGATAACCAACTTATTGCCTTGCTGGCTTAGCTGCACGTATTCCTTAGCGCCGGGGTTGATGCGCACACTAAAAGGGCCGGGCACCACCTTCACACTCACGGCATGGGCGGCAGGTATGGCTATTTCCGTAAAATTCTTATAATCAAGTGATACGTAACCGCGCAACGGGTTTTTATAATCGCCCTTGAGGTACTCGGCGCGCAGAGCCATGTTGTAGGTCGTGAGCGAAATCAGCAGCACCAATATGGCCGCCAACAGGTATTTGGTGCTATTTTTCATGGGAAGACAGGGGAAGTGACGCGGCCTGCGCCTTGTACTGTTCGTAGCGCTGGCTTAGCTCCTCAAAGCCAATGCCTAGCAGCGAAATCGTGTTGAAAAAAGCGGGCAGCTCGTGCTGCAAAAACCGCTCGCGGCGGTAGGCCTGCACCCGCTGCACGGCATCGGGGGCCACAAAAAAGCCGAGGCCGCGCTTGTTGTACACCGTGCCCTGGGTTTGCAGAAAATCGTAGGTCCGCATCACCGTGTTAGGGTTCACTTGCAGCTCGGCGGCAAGGTCGCGCACCGACGGAATCTTGCCATCGGGCGGCCACTGCTGGCGCAGAATATTCTCGCCCACATACCCGGCTATTTGCAGGTAGATGGCTTCGTTATCATTGAATTCCATAAGATTAGCGCGTTAAATCTGCTTTTCGGTGAGGCGAGCATAGGAGGCCAGCCAGAGCAGCGTGGCCAGCACCACGGGTAGCAGTAGCATCACCAGCAGCTGCTGATTTTCGGGCAGTGTTATCGGTACGCGTGGCCCACTTTGCCCAACCCACAGTACCCCAAACGGCACGTTAATTCCAGTGGTCGGCATCAAGGCCTTAATCATGCGTACGTTGGCTATTATCAACACCGTCGACAGGCCAAACAGCAGGAAAGCCGTTTTGATAACGTGCAGCCGCTGGAAGTAAATAGCGCCACACATCGCCAGGCTGTGTAGCAGCACATAGCTCAGCAGCGGCGTGAGCCACTCCCGCGCCCCGCGCGAAAAATTATAGACCTCATACGGATGGCCCTGGTTACCTATCTGCAACACCAGCAGATTGATAAGCATAAACACCACCGTGTACACCACCAGAAACACCGGAAGCGAGTACAGCCAGGCTACCAAATATTTTTCGAGGTGCGAGGCGGGTAGCAGCAAAGCAGGGGCAGCCCCTCGCGGCGTGCCGAGGGTTGCAAAAATCGACGAGGTAAATATGGCCCCAGCCGCTAGCAGCCCAAACAGGAACAGGATTACCTGCATCTCGTGCTCCAACGGGCGGCGCGTCATATACGTGAGGCTTCCCAGCACTACCAGCACGCCACCGGCCAGCACGGCCGTGCCCATAGCGTAGTTCGGCAGGTATTCGGCCGTGTGCTTGCGCAGCAAGCGCCCAAAGCGCGTGAAATTAAATTGCTGGTTCATGCTGCAACTGAGTTAGATAAGACGCCACGGCCGACTCATTAGTGGTCAGCGCATTAAAAAGCAATTCCAAATCGACCTTGCTGTAAGCCTCGCCCCGATTGGGCTGAATAATCTGCTGGCCCCGCACCGAAGGCTCGGCGTAGAGCGCCTCAGGCATGGCCGCCCCGGCCGGTGCGGTGCCAAAGCTGAGCTGCTCGGCCAGCTGGTCGATAGTTGCGTTGAGCACCACGCGGCGCTGATGCAGCACCAGCACGGTATCAATCAGGCTGTCGAGGTCGCGCACCTGGTGCGTCGAGATAATGACGCACCGCTCCTCCCCCAGCGCCCGCGCCACCAGTTTGCGGAACTGCGCTTTGGAGGGAATATCCAAGCCATTGGTAGGCTCGTCGAGCACCAGCAGGCCAGTATTGGTAGCTAAGGCAAAGGCAATCAATACTTTTTTCTGCTGGCCGTAGCTGAGCGCCGTGAGCTTGGTCATGCTTGGCACATCTAGCTCGCGCAGATAGTCCTGAAAGGCCGCCGCATCGAAGTGCGGGTAAAACACGCCTGTGCCGTCGGCCAGCTGCGTGGCCGTGATGGCGGGCACCTGCACGTCTTCGGGCAAGAAGAACAGGTCTTGCAGAGTGTCGGGGCGGCGCAGAGCAGCAGCGTGGCCTGCCACCTCGCAAGTGCCCGAGAGCGGGAAGGCCAGCCCCACAATGTTTTTGAGCAGGGTCGACTTGCCCGCACCATTCTTGCCGAGCAGGCCGTAGATGCGGCCTTTTTGCAAGTCTAGGTTGAGGTTTTCGAGTTGGAGCGTTCGGCGGGAGTAGCCGAAATGCAAGTTGCGGATACGAACCATCAGGTAGGTGCTTTAGTGTATTATATTACTAGTACACTACAAACATACTACACCTTATCTTTCTCTCACTAGTAGTTGCAATTTATTTTTCACTAAAACACAGAGCCGATTACGCCTAGCAGCCTATTATGGCAGCTTGGCGCAATCGGCTCTGGCGATAAACAGTTTAGATAACAGTACTTTATAGCCGTATCATCATCGACCCTGGTCCTTGTTTCGGGATTTTATAGACTTTCAAAAATGCTTTTAGCGCGACTGGGTCTTGCTCCATAGCCTGTACATCGGCGGTAATATCCTTGATTTTTTGCTCTATGCTGCGCTTCATCAGCTGGTAGTCCAGGTCCATGGCGGAGGGCGTGGTCGTGTAGTAATAGGGCTTGCCGGTGAAGCGCGATAGGTCTACTTGCTCCAGGTAGAGGGCTTCGTCGAGCTCGCGGGCCTGCTCTTTCAGCAGCTTGTTGTAGTAGCGGAGCTGGTCTTCGGCCAGGTTTTCGAGGTGGCTCTGGTCAATGCGCTGCAACTCTAGCTGTAGGCGCAACAGGGTCAGTAGCTCGTTGGCTTCGTAGGCATTGGTTACTTGCTTCAGCAGCTCGGTTTTGCGAAGTTTCTCGGCTTCATCGGGCTCGCGGTCGGGGTGCAGCTGC
>CAXUKA010000506.1:0-3499 GCA_964251335.1 uncultured Hymenobacter sp. | reverse complement strand
ACCAGCTCGATAAGGTGCAGCGGCGTGTCTTCGCCGAAGAAAACCACCGCATCTACAAAGGCCAAGGAAGCCATGATACGCGCCCGCGAAGTCTCATCCTGAACAGGCCGGCCGGGCTTGATGGCGCTCACCGAAGCATCGGTATTGAGGCCCACCACCAGGCGGTCGCCCAAGGCGCGAGCCTTTTCGAGGTAGTCGACGTGGCCCAGGTGCAGCAGGTCGAAGCAGCCATTGGTAAACACGATGCGCTCGCCAGCGGCGCGCCAGGCATCGAGGGTGGCGGGTAGTTGGGCGGGGGCGAGGATTTTATCGGCAGTCATAAGGATATATGTAATAGCAACGTTCGTCACGCGGAGCTTGTCGAAGCATCTCGCGCGCACCGTTTAGTTAGTGCACTACGCCAGATGCTTCGACAAGCTCTGCATGACGAACGCACTTTCTTTATTCTCTAAAATACTTACTCTGTAGTAAGCGGCTCGTGCGCCAGTGCCTCGGCCTCGTCGGCGATATTACCCTTATCAGAAGCTGCTACGGCCATGAAGCTGATGCCGCCCATGAACACTACCAGCAACGTTTGGGCGCCGTGCACTACTAGTGCGTAGGCAATGCCGGCTTCCTTGCTGATGCCATAGGCCAGCAGCACACCCTGCACCAGCACGTGAAACGGCCCGATGCCGCCCGCCACCGGTGCGGCCATACCAAACGCCCCAAACGTGAGTACCGCCAAGCCAGCCTTCATATCAAGGCCATAGGTTTCGGGAAAGCAGAAGAAGGCCAAGTAATCGAGCAGGTAATATACCAGCCAGGTAAAAAGGGTGTGGAACAAAAACGCCCCTTTATTCTTGAGCTTTAATACGCTGAATACACCGGCCAGCAAGCCCTTTACAAAGACAACACCTTTGTTGAAAAGCTTATTTTGACGCAACTTTTCGAGATTGCGAAACAGAGCGTAGCCTACGCTGGCCAGCAGCCCCAGCGCAATAATGGCCGCGATAACCAGCGGCGTGGGGTTGCGGGCGATGGTATCAGCTTGGCCGCCGAGCAGCTTATCGTTGAAAAAGCCCCAAAAGGTCTTGAAATCGAGCAGCAGCGTGCTGCCCAGCAGCAGTAGCAGCACCACCACGTCAATCACGCGCTCGGTCACGACGGTGCCCAGAGCTACTTGCACCGGTACGTCGCTGGTACGCCGCAGCACCGAGCACCGGATAACCTCGCCCGCCCGCGGCAGTACCAGGTTGGCGAGGTAGCCCACCATCATGGCATGATACACCTTCCAGTAGGGCGCGGGGTTTTGGGAGGCTTCGAGCTGCATTTGCCAGCGGTAGGCGCGGCTGAAGTAGCCCAGCGTCGAAACCAGCAGTGTGAGGCTCAGCCAGAAATAATTGGCCTCGCGGATGTAGTGCCCGATGCGCGACAAATCTTGGCCACGCACGGCGTACCACATCAGCGCCCCCGAGACACTAAGCAGCAGCGCGTATTTGAGAACGGTGAGAAGGTGCTTCATTTGAGAATGAGTGAATGAGTGGGGGAGTGAATGAGTGAATGCTGCAAAGGCTATCCGCTCATTCACTTATTCACCCATTCAGCCGATTGTGCTGGTCCGGGAAAATGACAGTGGGCTTGTGCTCGCGGGCCTCGGCGAAGTCAATGAGTCCGTAGGAAAATACGATAACCACGTCGCCCACAGCCACCTTGCGTGCTGCGGGGCCATTGAGGCAGATGGTGCCCGTGCCACGCTCGCCCCGGATGGTGTAGGTTTCGAGGCGCTCGCCGTTGTTGACGTTTACGACGGTCACTTTCTCGTTTTCGACCATGTTGGCCGCATCGAGCAAATCTTCGTCGATGGTGATGCTGCCCACATAGTGCAGCTCGGCCTGCGTGACTTTAACGCGATGAATCTTAGACTTAAGAACTTCGATGTGCATAAAAGCTGAATAAAATAGCCCCCAAAGATACCGAGGCGCGGGCGCGACGCCGGGGGCGGGCCTCAGCGGCAGGTTTTGGCGTGTATAGGATGGATAAGGGGCGCGGCGTAGCTTAGCCGCCAGTCTGCCGCTTTGTTCTACCCAAGTCGTATGAAAATCACTAAGCTGCTCGTCGCCAACCGGGGCGAAATTGCCATTCGCGTCTTCCGCGCGGCCTCTGAGCTGGGCATCCCCACGATGGCCCTCTACACGTATGAGGACCGCAATTCGCTGCACCGCTACAAGGCCGACGAGGCTTACCAAATCGGGCGCGACGACGAGCCGCTGCGGCCCTATCTCGACATCGAAGGTATTATTAAAATAGCCCAGGAAAACGGGGCCAACGCCATCCATCCCGGCTACGGCTTTCTGAGTGAAAATGCCACCCTGGCCCGCCGCTGCCGCGAAGAAAATATCATCTTCGTCGGCCCCCGCCCCGAGGTGATGGAGGCGCTCGGCGACAAAGTGGCCGCCAAAGAAGTGGCCCTGAAATGCGGCGTGCCCCTCATCGAAAGCAGCGAGGCCGACCTGACCGACATTGACGTAGCCCTCACCGAAGCCCACCGCATCGGCTACCCCGTGATGCTGAAAGCCGCCAGCGGCGGCGGCGGCCGCGGTATGCGCGTAATCCGCGACGATGAGCAGCTGCAAAAAGGCTTTTTTGAAGCCCGCAACGAGGCGCAGAATGCCTTCGGCGACGACACGGTGTTCCTTGAAAAATTTGTGGAGCGCCCCAAGCACATCGAAGTGCAGCTGGTGGGCGACCAGCACGGCCACCTCACCCACCTCTACGAGCGCGACTGCTCGGTGCAGCGCCGCTTCCAGAAAGTGGTCGAAATCGCGCCGGCCGTAGACCTCACCGAGTCGCTACGGCAGCGGCTGTATGGCTACGCCTTGCAGATAGGCCGGGCCGTGGGCTACGACAATGTGGGCACGGTCGAGTTTCTGGTAAACCCCGAGTTGGACCGGATTTATTTTATTGAGGTCAACCCCCGCATCCAGGTCGAGCACACCGTGACCGAGATGATAACTGGCGTTGATTTGATTAAGACGCAGCTGTTCATCGCGTCGGGCTACCCGCTCGAATCGGTTGAAATTGGCCTCGGTCCCGACGTGGTAGTGCCGCGCATGGGCGTGGCTGTGCAATGCCGCATCACTACGGAAGACGCTACCAATGATTTCAAGCCCGACTACGGTACCATCGTAGCTTACCGCTCAGCGGGCGGCTTTGGCATTCGGCTCGACCAAGGGTCTGTTTATCAGGGGGCTATTATTTCGCCATTTTTCGATTCGCTGCTGGTGAAAGTGTCGGCGCACGCGCCCACGCTGGCCGGCGCGGCCCTGAAAATGCTGCGCACGCTCGACGAGTTTCGGGTGCGCGGGGTGAAGACGAATATGCAGTTTCTGCAAAACATCGTGCGCAACCCCGATTTTCAGGCTGGGCACGCGACCGTCGATTTCATCAAGGACCACCCCGAGCTGCTGCAATTCAAAACCCGGCTCGACCGCGCCACTCGCGCCCTGCACTACATAGG
>CAXUKA010000505.1:0-3504 GCA_964251335.1 uncultured Hymenobacter sp. | reverse complement strand
ATCAGAGGGTGTGCAGAGTTAACCCGATAACCGGTAGGGTAGGGGAATTTCTGCGGGCTGCGCTGCGCCCGCCTACCTCTGGCGAATGACCTCGTCTTTGATTAGCCTACCTGGATTGCTGCCGTGTTCTTGACTACTGATTGGGCTCCCAGCCAGTGGCTTTGGTAGTCCTATTATTTGTTCTGCTACAAATTTTCACTGACTGGCTAGGGCATCAGATTTCGTGCTTTTTGTAATAGGCAGGGTGACTTTGTCATCAGTATTGAAGCGGAGAACAGAATTCGTGCTTTTTGTAATACCCTTATTCTATCCTTCGTAAGGATAATATAAGTCCGTTTATAAATTAAAATCTTCATTTCCAACGCGATGTTCAGGATATAGACCCGCTAAGTGTATTACAAAAAGCACGAAATCATTTTTTGCACGCAGGCTTACGACTCTTCTATCGGGTAGGTGGTCAAGTAATAGCTTAAGTGCTTAATCAGCAAATAATTATAAAAACTGCCTTTTTAAACGGTAGTTTTACTTTCTTTATAATATTACCTAGTATTACAGAGGCTGTAACTCATTGATTATCAATTTTCCCAGAGGCAACTCTATTACAGAAAGCACGAAAGGCCTATTACAAAAAGCACGAAGGCCTATTACAGAAAGCACGAAAGGCCTATTACAGAAAGCACGAAATTTTGCCTCGGGCCTATTACAAAAAGCACGAAAGGCTATTACAAAGTTATTTTTTGTAATACTATTGCCCTACTAATCGCCTTTTCAACTCCGTTGCTTTTTTATGCAGGTAGAACTTTTCGCCGACAATAAGCCGGAGTCGACCAGTAAGTTAGTAGTGCAGCGCAACGACCTGATTAATGCGCGCTTTGCCCTGACCACTCTGGAAATGCGGCTTTTTATGGCTATGCTCGCTCGCATCGATCGCGCGGATAGCGAGTTTCATGAGTTGCATATTCCCGTAACTGAGGTTGTGGCAGTATCGGGGCGGCGACCCAGCAGCAATGATTATCTGCAGTTGAAGGATATGTGTGCGCTGCTAGCCTCCCGGGTGATTTATGTGGAGCGACCCAGCAAGAAAAAAAGAAAGCAGGGCGGGGCGGCGGTCGAAGAGGTCGCACCGAGCTTCTCCAACACTCCCCTAATGGCTTATGCCGACTACAATAGCGAAGAACGGGCGTTGGTGGTAAGGTTCAATGACCGGGTGCGCGAACACTTGCTGCAGCTGAACGATGGCAACTTCACGCAGGCGCAATTAATGCAATTGCTCAAGTTGAAGAGCGCGCACTCTTACCGAATCTACTGGCTGCTGAAACAGTACGGTAGCTTTGGAACGCGCACTATCCGGGTGGATGAGTTGAAGCGTGTGCTGGATCTGGAAGGTCAGTACAAGCAATTTCCTCTCTTCAAGCTGCGGGTACTGGACCGGGCGCAGCAGGAACTAGCGCAAACTAACTTAGCTTTTGAGTATGACCTCACCCGGGGTAAAAACAACAGCGTGGAGGAAATCCGCTTTCGCTTTACACCGGTGACCAGTGAAGTGCTGTTGCCGTCACTGCCGGCCACTACGGAATGGCAAAAGGCCCTATTGGAGATAGGGGTTTCGGCGAGTAGCATTGCTGCTATCGGCGAACTCATCGAACGCGGCGAGGTGGAACCCGCCTATGTGCAGTACGTGGTGCATCAGCAGCGCACGAAGAACAAGCAGGGAAAAATCAAGAGCTTGGCGGGATCGGTTTTTATGGCCATAACGAAGGGACATCTCGTGGAAGAGTATCGTCGAGCGTTGGCCCAGCGTCAGAAAGCCAGTCCCCGCAAGCCCGTCGACAACGCCGGTGCTACACCGCAGTTTGTTCGCTACCAGGTTCAGGAGGCCAGGGAGGCTTATGAGACTATGGTGCGCAAAAAGATGGCTAAAGGTGCCACCTTTGAAGAGAACCTACAACTCGTATACCTCTCCCAGGGGTTTTGGCAGGAACGAGATGACCAGGGAGTCGAATGGCTGATTAAAAAATTGTGACCGGCTGGTAGAGTTGGTGATAGGGATGGCCGGCCTGCGTTTTCTGATTATGGCCACCAACTCGTAGCGCCTGTCTGATTGGCAACCAGGTAACCCACCCCAATCCACCGATATCAAAGCGCTGTTTTCGGAATAGTTTGAGTCAAAAGACGGAAAGCCCAGTCCAGGCATGTGGTGAGGAAAAGCAAGTCAGCTAGCAATCAAGTTGGGGCGGTCTAGCAAGAGTGGACACTAAGCTAAGGAAAGTACTTCAGCAGGTCGGCTTCAAACTGGTGGGGGTATCGGTAGTCCAGGGCCGAGTGGCGGCGGTCGATGTTAAAGTAGTAAGGTAGCACTGTTTATTGACCAGGCGCAAGCTCGGCACTTCGGCGGCCTCGGTTGGGTCAGCGGGCAAGGGCTGTTGGGCCGCTTTTTGCCAAGCATAAAGTCAATTGGGGTAAATGTGAGGTGGTCCATCTACGCTGGACATTTTAGGGCACTAAGTTGAAGAAGCTGTTGATGAGTATGATAGGGCGTCTGGTAGTCGATGCCAGAGTGCAGCCGCTCGTGATTATAATAATCAAAATAGTCGGCGACGCTGGCTTGAGCATCGGCTAAGTCGGCAAAAACGGGCCGCTCGCAGCCTTCGAGCACCTCCGTTTTGAGGCGCGCCCAGAGACACAAAAACCTTGAGTCGGTTTTCAGCCTGCGCATTGTCATAGCAGTCACCGCGATGGCTTTGCGAGCGTACTGCCTAGTGGTCGTGGAGTAGTTTACGGTACACGCTGCCGCAGTACTGTCCGCCGCGGTCCGAGTGCACGAGCAGGTTCGGCGTGGGTGGCTGGGCCCAGAAGGCGCGCTGTAAGGCGGTGGTAATTAGCTCTTCGGGCATGGTGGCCATGACGTGCCAGCCCACCACCTGCTTGCTAACCATATCTTGGTACGCGCAGAGGTAAGCCCAGTCACCGCTGGCTAGGGGTAAGTAGGTGATATCACTGACCCAGACCTGGTTAGCTCGTGTTGGCTTGGGCTGGTTGAGCAGCCGGTTCGGTGCGCAGCGTAGGCCGTGGGTCGAGTCCGTGGTGCGCGGCGTAAATGCTTTGGGCTGCAGCGCGTGCAGGCCCCGTCGGCGCATGGCCCCGCGCAGGCGCTGCCGCCCGACGCGATAGCCTTTGCGCCGCAGTTCGACGCGCAGCCGCCGAGTCCCATAGCAGCGTTTATGGACCCCAAATACCCTGACCAGTGCGGTTTCCCAAGCGGGTTCGACCTGCCTTACTTCCTGCTGCTGCGCTTGTTGCCACGCATAGTAACCACTGGCCGGCACCGCCAGTAACTGGCAGAGCAGCCGTACGGGGTAATGGTTTCGTTGCGCCTCGATGAAACGATAACGGCTCATTGGTCCGGTGTCTGCGAGAGCCTGCTCTTATAGCAGGCAACTGGCAATGGCTTTTTTTAAAATTTCGAGGTCTTGGGCCTGCCGCCGAGCCAAGGCCCGCAGCTGG
>CAXUKA010000504.1:0-3528 GCA_964251335.1 uncultured Hymenobacter sp. | reverse complement strand
CTCCAGTCAGCGCGTGATGGCACTGGCCTTCGTGCTGTGTTGTCGTGCGCAGCTTCCAGGTACCAAGCTCGCCGTCTGCACAAAGCTTATTAGGTAAAAATTGGCTGGTTTATTATCAAGCCCTTACGCTACCGCCTCTCGTTTGCGGCTCAGCGTTACTCGCGCGCGGTGGCAGATGCCGCCCAGCGGTGGGTTGAACTTGGACACGCTCACTTGCGCCCGTCGCACCTGCGGAAACTCCGCCATGATGCGGTCGAGAATGCGGTGGGCCAAGTGCTCGAGCAGGCGGGCGGGCTGCTGCATTTCTGCCAGCGTGAGGCGGTAGAGCACCTCATAATTCACGGTTTCGGCCAACTTGTCGGAGGCTCCGGCGGCGTGCAGGTCGGTTTTGAGGTGCAGGTCGACCCCGTATTTATTACCGATTTTCTGCTCTTCGTCATAGTAGCCGTGAAAAGCAAAAAACTCCAGTCCTTCGAGTGCAATTTGGCCCATTGGTGAAATAGTGAAATGGTGAGCTAGTGAGCTGACGGCGGGCCAGCTTGCCGGAGCAAAGGTGCAGCGCAAATGCCCGGCGAGGCCGATAGTGCAAAACTCATCTAATGCAAAATACGCCCCGTCTTAACAGACCGCCTACCTGTGCGTAACAATTTGTTAACAAATCAACCACATTCATCTCCCTCAGAATAAGCAGTAATTTGAGCGCGATTTGCTTCGCTTTTCTCTACACTATTTCTTTCTGGAATGCAAAAAACACTTACTCGTTTGCTAGGTACCGTGCTGAGCGTGGTAGGGCTGGCAGGCATGGCTGAGGCCCAAACTACCTACGCCCCGGTACCCGTAACAGGATTCACGAACGACGTGATTGCCAACGGCACGGGCACAGTTATATCGTCTACTACCAGCGATATGGACAACGGGGCTGTGGGCAACCGCTTCTGCTTTGTGGCGGCCAACTACGTGAGCCCCACCGGAGCTACGCCGGTTAATTCGCTGCCTGCAACGGGCATTATCAATAGCGCGGCCACGCCGGGCATCACCTACAAGCTAGAGTCTTACGCGGCCAATAACTCGTTGCGTATCACGGCCACTGGGGGCACAGGCACACTCACGTTTAATACTCCTTCGCCACAATCGGCAGCTTACGTGTACCTGATGGGTGCGTCGGGCAATGGGGCCAGCACCTTTACGGCTACGGTTAACTTCACCGATGGTACGACGCAGGTCTTCACGGGGCGCACGCTGGCCGACTGGTTCGGGGGCGCTAACCCGGTGGTGCAGGGCGTGGGGCGTGTCAACTACGACTCTAACGCACTGCAAAGCGGCACCGACCCGCGCATCTACGAGGTGCAGCTGAGCTTGCTGGCTACCAACTACGGCAAGCCTATCCAGAGCATCGGCATCACCAAAACGTCTGCCGTAGGTTCGCTCAACATACTGGCGGTGAGCGTTGGCATCGTGTGCCCTAGCCCACCAGTGGGCGGCACCGTGGCGGCCAGCGCCACGCAGGTGTGCCCCGGCACAAGCGTAAACCTGACGGCCACCGGGGCCTCGGCCGGAGCCAGCGTTACTTACCAGTGGCAGGCCTCTACCAACGGCGGCACCACCTGGACCAACGTAGCCAATGCCACTGCCACCACTCTCACGGTTACCCCGACCGTGACCACCCAATACCGCCTGCAAGCGACGTGCGGCGGCGCCTCGGGCAATTCTACACCCGTCACCGTCACGGTGGTGCCTACCGATGTAGTTACGCTTTCATACAGCGGCTCGCCGTTTTGCCAGGCCAGCGGCAGCACGACTACGCCTACTGTTAGCCCTGCTGGCGGCAGGTTCTCGGGAACTACGGGGCTGGTTATCAACCCTACTACAGGCGTCGTTAACCTAGCCACTTCTGCGGTGGGCACCTATACTATTACATACACCAGCGCTGGGTTTTGCCCCGCTACTGCCACCACCTCACTTACGATAGTAGCCCCCACGGCGGCTACTATCTCCTTCAGCAGCAGTACCTATTGCCAGGCATCGACTAACCCTACACCTACCGTGACGCCCACGGGTGGCACTTTTGCGAGCACGACGGGCCTGGTGCTAAACGCTACTACGGGCGCGGTATCGCTGGCGCAGTCTACGCCTGGCACTTATACCGTTACGTATACCCCGGCGGGCTCGTGCGCCGTGCCGGCCAGCGCCACCTTCCGCCTCGACGGCACCGCCAAGCCTGTGCTTTACACGGTGATGACGCCCAACGGCGATACCAAAAATGACTACCTGGCCGTGACCTTGCCTAGCGTGACGGGCTACGAAATGCAGGTTTTTAACCGCTGGGGCCGCCGCGTGTGGCAAAGCACCAACCCCAGCGAGCATTGGACGGCTGAAGACAACTCAGCTGGTGTTTACTACTACTGGGTACGCTACGCCGATTGCAGCGGCCAGATGCAAACTCAAAAAAGCTGGGTCGAGGTTATCAAGTAAAATATATTCAACACCTTACAAAATGCGTGCAGTCTTAGGCTGCACGCATTTTGTATCCTCTAACCCAGAAATAGCGGCAATGTACCCGGCCTCTCACGCATAGCGCGCCGCCCACTCAACACTCAGTTCGTGCAGCCGGGGCGAGCCATCGGTGGTCCAGTCGAGTGCCGACTCCATATCGGAGAAGTACTGTGCCTCGAAGCGGATGTCTGACTTTACCAGGTCGTAAAGCACATCAATAACCAACTGATTGTGAACCTGACTGCTACTAATTACCAGTACCAGCCGCTCCAGGGGCAGGGCTACCAGGCCAGGCATCCAATGGTCGCCGAGCCACATCTGCTCGGCAAAGGGCAAATTGGGAATACTATTTATGTCGAGCAGCAGGTGGCGCACCTCCAATTCCCGTAGCAGTGCGAGCAATGCCTCGGCGCTGGCCCGCAGCTGTCGATGGTCGCTGTAGGCTACCCATTCCAGGCGCAACACACTGAGAACTTGGTCATATTGCAGGCAAAGATTGGGGATATGGTTAAAAAGCACGACAACTAGCTACTGGGGCGTGGAAGCGAAGTTAGCAAGTCGAGCTTAGTTGGCACAATGCCTTTGGCAGCAATTAGCCGACCATGCTAAGCAGGAATAAGCAGGCTTTTGACGCTAACCTATTCGGCAACAACAGCCAACAAAAAAGGCGTCCAGCAAGCTGCTGGACGCCTTTTTTGTTGGCTGTTGTTGTGCTGGCGCGACGTACACTGCCACGAAAGGCAGCGATTAAATCTCGTCAAAAAACGACTTTTCTCCTACTGGCTCGGCCACGGCCACCATGCCAGGGTGCGTCATCGGCTCGGGCTGCTGAATCTCGGGGCGGCCGGGGCCGATGGGCGAAATCTCGGGGCGCGTGGGCTCGATGTAAGGTGCCGGTGGCGAAGGAACCGTCTCAGGGCCAGGCTCATCGATATGTGGGGCGGGCGCGATGCCGGGGTTTTCGGCCGGGGCATGGGGCCGCTCGATGTCGGGGCCGGGAGCTTGGTCTGGATTGCGAGGGTCAGGCTGCTGGCC
>CAXUKA010000503.1:0-3565 GCA_964251335.1 uncultured Hymenobacter sp. | reverse complement strand
GGGCGGCGTGCCAGGAGCCGCTGGGCAGCGCCGTAGCTGCCGCCACTGCCACCCGCGATAATAACCTGGCCTTGGGCAACCCCAGCGGGGCCGTCGCCAGTACCTCATACCCTACCAACTACCTACTTACCAAGTCGCAGTACACTATGTCGTACAACCGCGACCAGGGCAAGCCCAACTGGGTTTCTTGGCACTTGAGCAGTGCGTGGCTGGGTAGCACCGCCCGCCAGGATAACTTTTCCCCCGACGCTACCTTGCCCTCAGGCTGGTACCAGGTGAAAACCTCCGATTACACCGGTTCCGGCTTCGATAGGGGTCACAATTGCCCCAGCGCCGACCGAACTGGCTCCGTAGCCGATAACTCGGCCACTTTCCTCATGTCCAACATGATGCCCCAGGCGGCCAACAACAACCAGCAAACCTGGGCCGGCCTCGAAAACTACTGCCGCACGCTGGTCGACGCGGGCAATGAGCTTTACATCATCTGTGGCTCGTATGGCAAAGGCGGCACCGGGGTTAATGGCTATGCCACTACCATTGCCAGCGGCAAGGTTACCGTGCCCGCCAACTGCTGGAAAGTAATTGTGGTTCTGCCCAACGGTAGCAGCGACGTGAGCCGCATCACCACCAGCACCCGCGTTATCGCCATTAATACCCCCAACACCATTTCTATCAGCTCGGCCTGGGGTGGGTATCGCACCAGCGTCGACAAAATTGAAGCCGCCACCGGCCTCGACCTGCTCAGCGCCATTCCTGCTTCCATTCAGAACACCCTGGAAGCCAAAACTGACGCTGGCGCTACCAACTAGGCCCAGCTATCAGCACCAAAAAGGCCCGTCAGCATCTGCTGGCGGGCCTTTTTGCGTTCACTCACGTTTCAGTCAGCATTGTTTTAAAGCCGGTTAGCTGCCCCTCCGTTTCCCCCAGCGCATAGGCATGTATCTGGGGTTCGCTGCCTACCCGGTACACTTGTACCGGCCCGAGGTGCTGCGTCATAAAATCCTGCAAGGCCTGGTAGCGGGCCGCCAGCTCCTTGTCGCCCAGCACCCCATTTGGTGCGGTATGGTTGCGCAGGAAATAGCTTAGCTCGACCACCTGCATCGGAGCTGTCGCGGGTTCTCCCAGTGCTTCCAGCAGCGCCGGGCTGGGTAGCGCGCCCTCTGGCTTGGGGTAACTCACCACTTCCAGAGGGGCGTCCGATTCGCTGATGAAGTACAGGCCAGATACCAACTGCTGAAGCTGAGGCAAGATGGCAGGAGAGGGGGCAGCGGCGGTCGGGGACACGGAACAACAAAAAAGTGGGGTTGACAAAATTATTTTTTCTTTTCCTGAATGCTGAGCATTCCAGCTAAGCTGGCTTTGGAAAGTCGCTGCACAGCTTTCTGCGTGTTAGGCAGTTGCTTATTCAAGCGTTCAAACGCAGTAATTAATTAGTAATATACTAATAATGTAAAGGCCTTTTCCGGTAAGGCAAAGTGCGGTATAAGAGCATTAAATATAGTAAAGAGTCTGTATTTCTGTGCGTTAAATCTTCATGGAACCTTCCAGACCTTTGTACTATTCGGCAGGTGGTACTGCATTTTTCCGCTGCCTTGCTTTTCTACTTCTATTTTATGAAGCATACCCTACTACGTTACGGTTGGTTGCCGTTGCTTGTGCTAGTGGCACTGGTTTCTGGCCAAGCCTCCGCCCAAACTACCACGGAGTCGTTCGAAACCGGCACCAAAACCACCTATCCGGCGAGCGTTGTGACCCTGGCCACCGGCGACTGGACGTTCGATGACGCCCTATTAGGCACCGACCCCATCGACCACAAAAACGGCAGCCAGGCCGTGCGTATCGAGGGCACTGGCCGCCTTACCATGAATTTTTACCTGTCCGGTGGAGCCTCACTGGTCACCGTGCAGCACGCTAGTACGGATAACGATGCCGGCAGTGGCTGGGAGCTCTGGGCGCAGTCGCAGTCGTGCAGCTGCAACAACTGGACGAAAGTAGGGGCCACCGTCCTCACCACCAGCGCTACCCTGCAAACCGCTGCTTTCTCCGTCAGCCTCCCCGGTGCGGTGCGCTTCGAGCTGCGCAAAGTGTCTGGCGGGGCCGCCCGCCTCAACCTCGACGACTTCACCGTCACGCCTTACGGCGTTAATACCGGGACTACCGCCCCTGATAATGACCACATAGCCCTGGGTAACCCCAGCAATGCTATGACGGACATCAACTTCCCGACTAACTACCTGCTGGTGAAGCCGCAGTATAAAATGAGCTACAACCGCGACCAGGGCAAACCCAACTGGGTGAGCTGGCACTTAGATGCTTCATGGGTCGGCAGCGCTCCCCGCCAAGACGATTTCCGGCCCGATTCTTCCCTGCCGGCCGGCTGGTACCAGGTGCTGGCCACCGACTACCAGGGCACCGGCTTCGACCGGGGCCACAACTGCCCCAGCGCCGACCGCACCAGCTCGGTGCGCAACAACTCGGTGACCTTCCTCATGTCCAACATGATGCCCCAGGCTCCCGTGAACAACCAGCAGACCTGGGCCAACCTGGAAAACTATACCCGCACCTTCTTGGGTACCAATGAGGTCTACATCATTGCGGGCTCCTACGGTATCGGCGGCATCGGGTCCAATACGCCGGCTACTGTCACCAATACCATTGCGGGTGGCAAAGTCACTGTGCCTTCCAATACCTGGAAAGTCATCGTTATCCTGCCCGTCGGCAACAACGATGCGCTGCGCGTCAATGCCAACACGCGCATCATCGCCGTCGACATGCCCAACATCAACAGCATCAATACCAATTGGGGCGGCTACCGCACCACCGTCGATGCCATCGAGGCGGCCACGGGCTACGACCTGCTTTCCAACCTGCCGGCCGCCGTGCAGGCCGTCGTCGAGTCGAAAGTGGATAACGGCCCCACCCAGTAAGCCCTCGCTGGCGCAGTCTTATTTCCTTGCCTTAGCTGGCGGCGTGGCCGCCCTCCTTATGTTCTCACGTATATTTTCCCTTACCCGTCGCCTGCGCCTCGTCCTGCCCCTGCTGGCCGGGCTGCCGCTTGCCGCACAGGCCCAGCAGACGCCCCTGCTGCTGCCTAGTACCACGGCCGTTACGGTCGACTTCAACTCACTAGGCACCACCGCCCCGTCACCGCTGCCCACGGGCTTTGTCTGGGCTACCGGCACGACGACCGCCTATACCGACAATGCCAACAACACGACCGTCGCGCTAATAGGGGGTACTTCGGGCACCGGCGCGGTGAACAGCACCTCTACGGGGGGTAATTACAACTTCGGCAATGGCGTTTCCGCTTCCGCGCCCGACCGCGCCCTGGGCTTTATCTCCTCCGGTAGTTCCGCCACGGCGGCGGGGGCCGCCCCGCGGCACATACTACTAGCCGTAAAAAACACCACCACGTCGACCATCGCCAGCTTAGCGGTTGCCTATGATATTGAGAAGTATCGTTACGGTTCGAGGGACTTTGAGTGGCAGTTCTACACCAGCCCCGATGGCACGAACTGGACGCAGGTAACTAGCCTGACGCAGCCCTACCCGGCCGACCCTACTA
>CAXUKA010000502.1:0-3577 GCA_964251335.1 uncultured Hymenobacter sp. | reverse complement strand
TTGCCAATCATCACGAAGTTTTCGGGCGTGGCCTGGTAGCGCTGAAACAAGCGGCGGTAGGTGGCCTCATCCTTCTCGCTCACTATTTCGACGTGGTCGAACAGTTCGCCGAGGCCCGAGCGAGCGAGCTTGCCTTCCTGGTCAAACAGGTCACCTTTGGTGAGTAGCATCAGGCGGTGGCCGCGCTGCCGCAAAGCGGGCAGCACCTCGGCTACACCCGGCAGCAGCTCGATGGGGAAGCGCAGCAAATCCTTACCCAGGTCAAGTAGCTGCTGAATGTCAGCGCTCGTCACCGCCCCTTCGGTGAGCTGAATAGCAGTTTCTATCAGGGAAAGCGTCAGCGCCTTGGCCCCATAGCCATAGAGGGCCAGGTTGCGCCGCTGCACGGCGTAGAGCTGCGGGTGCAGCGTGGCCGCATCGCCGCAGTGGGCCAGGATGTCGAAAAACGTGCTTTCTACCTGGTCGAAATGCGGCTGGTTGGGCCAGAGAGTATCGTCGGCATCGAAGGCAATGAGGAGCGGATGCGGCATGAGTGAAGCAATGGAGCGAGCGGCAAAAATACGCGGGCGGCCAACGCTCACCGGCCGCGCACCCGGCCAAAAGTGCCGAAATTGCCGCCCTATGAAACACCTGATTGACCTGGCGAGCTGGAATCGCCGCGAGCATTTCACTTTTTTCTCCGCCTTTGACGAGCCCTTTTTTGGGTTGGTCGCCACGGTAGACTGCACCCGCGCCCTGGCCGAAGCCAAGCGCCTGGGAGTGCCGTTTTTCCTATATTACCTGCACCGCACCTTGCAGGCTGTCAACCAGGTAGAGGCATTGCGCTACCGCATCGAAGAGGGGCAGGTGTATCGCTACGACCGCATTCACGCCTCGGCTACCATCGGGCGGCCCGACCATACGTTTGGCTTTTCCTTTATCGAGCAGCACGATGATTTGGCGGCTTTCGTGCGCGGGGCGCAGGCCGAGATAGCGGCCGTGCAAGCCAGCAACGGCCTGCGCCTGAGCCCGGCCACCGCCCGGCCCGATGTTATTCATTTTTCAGCCATTCCGTGGGTCCGCTTCACCGGCCTCACCCACGCGCGCAGCTTTGGCCACCCCGATAGCTGCCCCAAAATTTCGGTGGGCCAAACCTATACAGAAGGCGCGGCTACGCTAATGCCGGTGGCAGTCAACGTGCACCACGGGCTGGCCGATGGCTACCACGTCGGGCAGTTTCTGGCCGCGTTTCAGGAGCTATTAGGCTAAACGCAGGCCAGCAGACCGCCCAAAACTGCCCCGATTGGCGAGAGGCGTTAAAATAACTCCTGCTCCGGAACGACTGTTTAGGAGTACCTATCATTCTGTTGCCATTCCTGCATGACTAAGACCATCACCATCGCGCCGAATTCGGCCAATCCGCTTACCGTTTCGCGCCTGGGCTACGGCACTATGCGCCTCACCGGCCCCGGCATCTGGGGCGAGCCAGCCGACCGGCCGCAAGCCCTGGAAATCCTAAAAACGGCCGTGGCCAGCGGCGTCAATTTTATTGATACGGCCGACTACTACGGCGAGGACATAACCAACCGGCTCATCGTCGAGGCGCTCTACCCCTACTCGAAAGACTTGGTAATCTGCACCAAAGTAGGCGCCACTCGGCGGCCCGATAAAAGCTGGGTGCCCTTCAACACGCCCGCCAACCTGCGCACCAGCATCGAAAACAACCTGCGCACCCTGAAGCAAGACCAGGTGCAGCTCGTGCATCTGCGGCTGATGGGAAGCCATAGTGAGGTACCCTTCGACGAGCAGCTCGGCGCCATGTTCGAGCTGCAAAAAGAAGGCAAAATCCAGCACGTAGGCGTGAGCAACGTGAGCCCCGAAGAGCTGGAAGCCGCCCTCAAAATGGGCGAAGTGGCCAGCGTCGAAAATATGTATGGCTACGCCCAGCGCACCAGCCTGCACGATACCCACGGCGAAACCCGGGGCGGCGAAGTACTGCCGCTGTGCGAGCAGCACGGCATTCCGCTGGTGCCTTTCTTCTCGCTGGTGCATGGCCTGCCCAATGCCGGCGACAAGCTGACCGAGCTAGCCAAGCAGCGCGGCGTAACTGAAGCCCAGCTCAACATTGCCTGGCTGCTGCACAAGTCGCCGGTGTTGCTGCCGATACCGGGCACGTCGTCGCTGGCGCATTTGCGCGAAAACCTGGCGGCCGCCGATATCGAGCTGAGCGCCGAGGATATGGCGTATTTGGGGTAACGGTGGCTTTTGCCACCATCTCAGCCTTTTTTCACCCCAAGCGGTAGAGTAGGCGCATAACGCCGTAAAGGCTGAACCCGAATTATAGGATGGCATTTTGTGCCGTGCTGCAAGCAATTTAACAAGCCAAAAGAAGAGCCATTGCTGTCAATGGCTCTTCTTTTTTTACTTAACCCACATTACAAGCTGCAAAATGCTTCAACGGGCGGCACGCTCGCCGGCCAGTTCAGAGGCGCGTTGCACCAGTGTTTGAAATTCGGCGCGGGCACCATCGGTATCTGGGGCGTCGGTGGTGCTGGCCAGGTTGGCGGTGCTGGCCCAGGTGGCCGTGCCGGCATACTGCGAGCCTCGCAGCAACAGCCCAAACTGTGTTACTGCGGCGGCCCAGCGGAGGTTGTCCGAGGCTTGGGCGATGGGTTCGCCTAGCCGGACATTGCGCACAGGTAGAGTGAGCAACTGGCTGGCACTGCCTTGCGGCGCCTGGTAGCGCAGCTTCACGGTGAGCAGCTCTTGGCTGGCCGCGGCCGGGCTGGGGGTAGTTTGTTGGTATTTCAGCGCATCTACGGAGCCAGAGCTGGTGGCGGGCGAGCTGGCCGGCACCACTTCGTAGAGGGCCGTGACCTGCTGGCCTGCGCCGAGCTCGCCGGCATCTTTGCGGTCGTCGTTGAAGTCCTCGGCGGCGAGCAGGCGATTTTCGTAGCCCAGCAGGCGGTACTCGCGCACCAGGGCCGGGTTGAATTCGACCTGCACTTTCACATCTTTGGCCAGGGTGAAAAGCGTGCCGCCAAACTGCTGCACCAGCACCCGCCGCGCCTCGCTGAGCTGGTCGATGTAGGCGTAGTTGCCATTGCCTTTATCGGCCAGCAGCTCCATTTTGCTGTCTTGCAGGTTGCCCGCCCCAAAGCCGAGCACCGAGAGAAACACGCCCAATTCCCGCTCTTTCGTAATCAGGCGCTCCATGTCGGCATCGCTCTGCTCGCCCACGTTAAAATCGCCGTCAGTGGCCAAAATAATACGGTTGTTGCCACCGGGCCGCTCGTGCTGCCGGGCTAGCTGGTAGGCCAGCCGCAGGCCTTCGCCCCCAGCCGTGGAGCCCCCGGCTTCCAGCCCATCGAGGGCGCGCAAAATGGTGGCCGGCTCGGCCCCCGAGGTGGGCGGCAGCACCACGCCGGCTGCTCCGGCATACACCACAATGGCCACGTAGTCTTGCGGCCGCAGCGACTCGCGCACCAGCAGCCGTAACGACTCTTTGAGTAGCGGCAGCTTTTGCGGGTCATTCATAGAGCCCGACACATCGAGCAAAAACACGAGGTTGGCAGGCGGCAGGTTTTCGGTCGATACT
>CAXUKA010000501.1:0-3596 GCA_964251335.1 uncultured Hymenobacter sp. | reverse complement strand
AGGCAAGCCACTAAGCGCCGCTCGGGTAACTGCTGTTTGAGGGCCGCCGCCGTGGCCTTCAGCTTACTGGGCGCGTGGGCGAAATCCTTGTACACCACCGACGTGGCGCCGGCCTGCACCAGTTCGAGCCGCCGCGCTGCGCCCTTGAAGCTCGTAATTGCTTGGTAGAAGTCCTTGCCCTTGATACCTAGTTGCTTGCATACCTCCTTGGCCGCCGAGATATTGCGCAGATTATGCTCGCCGAATATCTGGATGGGCACTTCTTCGTCGCGCTTGGTGAGCAGGAAGGTCTGGCCGTTGCGGATAACGTGCTCGTGCGGGCCGTAGCCCACGTAGGTGACATCAGGGCTGGTGGGCACGGCCACGAGCTGGGTTTGCTCGTCGTCGCGGTCGTAGATGAGCACGCCGGCCTTGGGCGTCTGGCGGGCAAAAATCTCGAACTGCTCGCGGTAGATTTCCTCGGTCGGGAAGACGTTGATGTGGTCCCAGCTGATGCCCGAAATTACCCCGATGTGGTGCTGGTAAAGGTGAAACTTGGGTCGCCTGTCCACTGGCGACGAAAGGTACTCATCACCCTCAATAATGATAATCGGCGCATCATCCGTGAGCTGTACCATAAGGTCGAAGCCTGCCAGTTGCGCGCCTACCGCGTAGTCGAACTGCCGGTGATGGTAGCGCAACACATGGAGAATCAGCGCGGTAATGCTCGTCTTGCCGTGCGAACCGCCGATAACCACGCGCTGCTTGTCCTTGCTGGCCTCGTAGATATACTCGGGAAAGGAGTAGATTTTGAGGCCCAGCTCCTGCGCTCGCGCCAGTTCGGGGTTGTCGGGCCGGGCGTGCATACCCACGATAACGGCCGACAGCCCAGCGTGAATTTTCTCGGGAAACCAGCCCTCGGCTTCGGGCAGCACGCCAGCGTTGGCGAGGCGAGTGCGGGCGGGCTCAAAAATCTCGTCGTCGGAGCCCGTAACGTGGGCGCCGCGCTGGTGCAGGGCCAGCGCCAGGTTGTGCATAATGCTGCCGCCAACGGCAATCAGGTGAATACTTTCCAAGGGGGGAGAAGGGCTATTTGCGGGGGGCGAAAGTACGGCCGGGCTCTTAGTCGGAGCGGGTGCAGCCGCGTTTTGGAAGATAAAAAATCTAAAAAAGGCCCTTTATTTTTCTGATACCTAGTACTTAGGTAGTTGCCCACGAAACTCCCAAAACCCTAGGAGTTCGCTGCCTTTACTCAGCTTGTAATGCTTGCCATATTTGGTTAGCTTTGTTAGTTCTGGCCTTTGCCGGCCCGGTGCTCTGTTTATCCTATCTTGCTCGCCTACCCGCTATTACATATGAACGACCGCATGGACGACCGCCTCAAGCAATCTGCGGCCCGCGCTGCTGCTGCCTTCCAGGGCGTGCGCGGCACCCGCGTGCCCGTGCCGATGTCGCCCACCGGCAAACTGCCCCCGCAACGCCTCGAAATGGAAGCCGCCGTACTCGGCGCACTCATGCTCGAAAAAGATGCCCTCACTACGGTAGTCGATATCCTCAAGCCGGTGAGCTTCTACAAGGAAGGGCATCAGCGCATCTATAAGGCTATCAGTAACTTGTTTGACAAGTCGGAGCCCATCGACCAGCTCACCGTGGTGCAGGAGCTGCGCGAAATGGGCGAGCTTGAAGCCGCCGGCGGCGTCGGCTACGTGGCGGGCCTCACGATGCACATCAACTCGGCGGCCAACATCGAAGCCCACGCCCGCGTGATTCTGGAAGCGGCCATCAAGCGCGAGCTTATTCGCACGGCCACCGACATCCTGCGCGACGCCTACGAGGAAACCACCGACGTATTTGAGTTGCTCGACGCCACCGAAAAGAACATCTTCCAGGTGTCGGAGGATAACATGCGGAAGGGTGTCGACTCGATGCAAGACTTGATGGTGAAAGCCATCAAAGAACTCGAAGAAAAAAAGCACCAAAAGGACGGCCTGACCGGCGTGCCCACCGGCTTCTCGGCTTTGGACCGCGTCACGAGCGGCTGGCAACCATCTGACCTTGTAATTATTGCGGCTCGTCCGGGCATGGGCAAAACAGCGTTCGTAGTGTCGGCCATGCGCAATGCGGCAGTCGAGTTTAAGAAGCCGGTCGCTATTTTCTCGCTCGAAATGTCGTCGCTCCAACTCGTCAATCGTCTGATTTCGGCCGAGGCAGAGTTGGATTCGGAGAAAATCAAAAAGGGCAACCTCGCCGACTACGAGTGGGCGCAGCTCAACCACAAGATTTCGGCGCTCTCTTCAGCCCCGATTTTTATTGATGACACGCCCGCACTCAGCATTCGGGAGCTGCGAGCTAAGTGCCGCCGCCTCAAGTCACAGCACGATATTCAGCTCATTATCATCGACTACTTGCAGCTCATGAGCGGCAACGACGGCGGCAAGGGCGGCAACCGCGAGCAGGAAATTGCCAGCATCTCGCGGGCGCTCAAGGGTATTGCCAAAGAGTTGAATATCCCGGTTATTGCCCTATCGCAGCTCTCGCGCTCGGTCGAAACGCGGGGTGGCGACAAGAAGCCGCAGCTGAGTGACCTTCGCGAATCGGGCTCTATTGAGCAGGATGCCGACATGGTTATCTTCTTGTATCGTCCTGAATACTACAAAATTACCGAAGACGAGATGGGCAACCCCACCCAGGGTATGGGCGAGGTTATCATTGCCAAGCACCGGAACGGCTCGCTCGAGACGGTGCAGCTCAAGTTCATCGGCAAGTTTACCAAGTTTGCCGACCTTGACGGGTTCGATGGCGGCGGGGGCTTCGGCGATGCCGCGTACACGCCCAACGCGTTGCCGGGCAGCAGCTTCGACAGCGAAGGTCCGGCTGGCGGCGACAGCTTCGGCCAGCCGCAGACCATCCGGCTGGGCTCGCGTATGAACGAGCCTACCACGCCTTTCCCCAAGAGCAATAGCTTTGGGGAGGAGCCACCGTTTTAGGGGCGAAGCCTCAAAAAAGCTGATTGACGGGCTGCTCCAAACCAGGGCAGCCTGTATTTTTGGCGGCGGTGCGTTAAAACCCGGTCGACTAAAAATGGAAACGTCTTACTCCACCGAAGTAAAGCCTGCCATCTACTCGCCGCAGGCGTTGCTGGGCTTCTCAGTCTTTTTTAGTGCCTTGGCGGGTGGCGTTTTAGCGTATCATTCCCTGCGTGATGCCGGGCAGCCCGCTGCCGCCCGGCACGTGCTCTGGATTAGCATTGGGATTGTGGCGTTTGCTATTCTATTAAGCCAGATAGTGCCGCGCATTCCAGGTTTAGCCTTCACCCTTGGCTATGCCAGTGGTTTATGGCTAAGTAATTACCTGAAAAAGCACGTGCCAGATGAAGCCAGTTATCCGCGCAAAAAGGTCATCAAACCTTTACTTATTTGCCTGTCGCTGACTGGGGTTATCGTCGGAGGGGCTTTAGCGGCCCTACACTAGACAGGGGTATGAGCATGCGGCAGCCTACACTGGCAGGCGGTACTTTTGCGTTGTTATGCCCGTCGCTTTTGTACTGCCGCTGCTTTGTTTTTTCGCTTTCCTGGCCGGCCTGATTGATGGCATGGTAGGCGGCGGCGGCCTCATTC
>CAXUKA010000500.1:0-3622 GCA_964251335.1 uncultured Hymenobacter sp. | reverse complement strand
GGTAAGGTCTTGCCTTTAAGACACTGTGTTCTCTATTAAAGAAGCTTACTAAATAAGTGGCTCTTATTGGAATCGACTTTTGGCAATGAAATATAGTCGGTATAAACGCTTTAGCGCTAAAGTACTTCGTGCAATTGTGGGCAGCTCTAGGCTAGATGGCGGCGCAAGAAGCCTGCACTCAAGTCCAGCGCTTCATCGGCCCCCGCCAGCGTACCGGCACTGCCGATGAAGACGTGGGTGAGTGCCTCCCACACGTGAAGCTCGGCGGTAGTGCCCGCCGCCTGCGCCCGCGCCGCGTAGCGCCGGGCGTCGTCGAGCAATACCTCAGCCTGCCCGACGTGTACCTGTACGGGCGGCAGGCTCGCCAGGTCACCGTACACGGGCGAGGCCAGTGGGTCGTGCGCGTCGTGACCCTGTAGGTAGAGTGCCGCGTTAGTGGCTAGCGCGGCTTTAGTGAGCAAAAAGTCGGCGTCCGCCTGCGTGGCCATACTCTCGGACGTGAGCGCTAGGTCGGTCCAGGGCGAGTATGCCACGGCCACGCGCGGCACCACCGCGCCGGCTAGGCCTACTAAACTAGCTGTCAATACTAAGCTTAAGCCCCCGCCAGCTGAGTCTCCGACCACGCCGAGGCGGCGTTTGCCCAGCGCCATCAGGCCCTGGTACACGGCTAGCGCATCCTCTACAGCGGCCGGGAAGGGATGCTCGGGGGCAAGGCGATAGTCGGGCACGAAACACTCAATGCCCACGCGGCCCACCACCTGGCTGACTAGCGTGCGAAACGCCTCGGCCGTACCCAGCACGTAGGCCCCACCGTGCAAAAACAGCAGCGCCTGGTCGGCAGCGGCCGGCGTGGCGGGCCGGCACCACCAACCCGGCACGCCGCCCACCGTGTCGGCCGCGTAAGTAACGCCGGGGTAAAAGGGCGTAAATTGCTTGACAGCATCAAAGTCGGGGCGGGCGTCGGGGCCGCGTAGCAGACGACCCTTGTTGGGCTCTAGGCGCACGCGCATGGCCGTCATTACCTCGCGGTCGGCGTCCGGGAGAGAATGAAAAATCTCGGGTTGCAACACAGCATCCATCTTATAGAAACAGCTTAAACAGAATTAAAAAGCAGCGCATAGGTCGGAGCTCAGCCTTACAGACTGGCCCCTCCGTTAACCAGCAGGTGTTGGCCGCTCACGAACGAGGAGAGGCCAGAGGCAAAGAACTCAGCCACGTTGGCTACGTCGTTCACCGTGGCCAGCCGGCCCATCGGGTTTGCAGCAATCAGGTAGTCCGCGGAGGAGTGGCCCGCGGTGAAGATGCCCGCCCCCGCCGTGGCGTAGGGTACAATGGAATTGGCCGTGATACCCCTGGGGCCCAATTCTTTGGCCAGTACATCCACCAGGTAGCGGCCCGGGGTTTTGCTGCCCCCGTACACGGCCATACCCGGCGCTGGGAAGGCAGTGGTGCTGCTGGCCACGTAAATCAGGCGGCCGTTGTCGGCCACGGCGCGCGCACCCTGCTGCAAGGTGAAGTACGTACCCTTAGCGTTGAGCTCGAATACCTGGTCAAATTGGGCTTCTGTAAAGTCGGTGGCGGGCACGTCCACTAACTCGATGCCGGCGTTGGCTACCACAATGTCCAAGTGCCCGAAAGCCTTTTGTGCTTCGACAAACAGATGCTCGATGTCGGCCATCCGGCTCAGGTCGGCTTGCACGGCAATGGCTGGCACGCCCAGCGCTTGCACGGTGCGCAGCACCTCGTCGGCCGCCGCTTGGTCGCGGTGGTAGTTGAGCACCACGCTGGCCCCCAGGGCCGCGTAGCGCTCGGCAATGGCTCGGCCTAACCCACGCGCAGAGCCCGTGATGAGAGCCACTTTATTAGCTAAAGTCTGCATATAGAAAATATTAACAAGGAAGACCTAGGCCATGCCGCCGTTGGCGCCGATAATTTGGCCGTTGACCCACTTAGCCGCATCGGTGAGCAGGAAGCTGACTAGATGGGCGATGTCGTCGGGCTCGCCCAGGCGATTGAAGGCCGAGAACGCAGCGGCGCGGGCAATGGCCTCGGCCGGCTTGCCCTGCGTGAACAGCTCCGTATTGGTGGGGCCGGGGGCCACGCAGTTCACGTTGATGCCTCGCGCGCCGACCTCCTTAGCAAACACCCGCGTGAGCTGCTCCACGGCGGCCTTGGTAGCCACGTAGGTCCCGTATGTGGGCAGCGCCACGCGCACCACCGAAGAGGAGAAATTAACGATGCTGCCGCCCTCGGCCAGCCGGGTGGCGGCCTCGCGCAGCGTGTTGAAGGTGCCGCGAACGTTCACGTCGAACTGACGGGTAAAGTCTTCGTCCGTAGTGGTTTGCATGGGATTGGTAAGCATAATGCCCGCATTGTTGACCAATCCATCGAGGTGGCCGTAGTGAGCAAGAGCCTCGTCGAAAAGGCGGGCTACCTGCGCTGGCTGGCTCACGTCGGCCTGAATGGCCAGGGCCTCGCCGCCCGCCGCTCGAATGGCTTGCACAGTCTGGTCGGCTTCGGCCTGGCGGCCGGCGTAGTTGACAATAACGCCGGCCCCGGCGGCGGCCAGCTGGCGGGCGATGGCCGCCCCAATGCCCCGCGAGGCACCGGTAACAAGCACGATTTTGTTGGCTAAAGCTTGCATGAAGAGTGCCAACCGCTAAGGGCGATTGGCGAGAGCAAAGGTCCCGCTCACCCTTGCCCGCCCGCTTGCAAAAATCCGCGCATCGCCTGCAAATACCTAAGCGGCGGGCGGTAGCTGCCGGTACTGCTGGGGCGTCAGGCCGGTATGCTTTTTGAAGTAATTGCTGAAGTGAGCCGGGTCGGTAAAACCCAGGCGGTAAGCAATTTCCTTAATTGCTAGCTCGGTGTGCTGCAAGTACGCCTTGGCTTCGGCCACGGCCTTCTCAGCAATCCAGGTGCCAACGGCTTTGCCCGTCTTGCGCCGGATAACCTGGGCCAGATAATTGGGGTGGAGGTGCTGGGCAGCGGCGTAGTCCTGCACTTGGTAGGCCACGCTGGCGGCCCCACTGCTCAGGTCGCGGTAGTGCTGCTCGAGGGTGCGGCGGAAGTGGCGCACGATGGCCGAGCTGCGGTTGCCCTCATAGAGCGGGTTGTAGCCCAGCCAAAAGTGCTCCTTAAACTTGAGCAGCAGCACCCCCAGCAACTGCCCCAGCAAGCGGGCGCGCAGCGGCGAGTGGCCTTGGTACGCACGCTCTAGCTGCTGATAAATTGCCTCAAATTCGGCAAAGACGGCGGACGTCACAGTGTTGGCCGGCATTGTTTCGGCCAGTAAAAAGGGGAACTCTGTGAACACGTCCGAGTGCACATTCTCTTGCAGGAAGGCCTCGCTCAGTGTCACCAGGTAGGCTTCGCCGAGCTCCTGGTACTCGAAGGCGCGGTAGTGGCCGGGGTTGGTGAAATAAATGGTGCCCGGCCGCAGGTCAAACCGCTGCTCGTCAATCAAGTACCAGCCTTGGGCCTGCTTGACAAAGCCCAGTACGAAGAAGTTAAGCCGCTCGGCCGGCGCACTAAAGGGTAGCGGCTGGCGCAAGTCGCGCAAGTGGAAAACACTAAACTCCAGGGTATGGGCCAGTAAATCGAGCGGCAGGCGTAGGTGGCG